>NZ_JANSIT010000017.1:0-45019 GCF_047462215.1 Synechococcus sp. O70.1
CGTAAAGCCCGCTCAAACTCCATTTTTTCCTTGAAAAGCTCAAATTCCGCAACAGCTCTTTCTTGAAGTTCGTGGCTTAAAGCCACAAGGGTAGGCTCCTGAGGCTGCAGCCGATCCACCAACGGCCCAAACAGAAAGTGCTTCGAGAAAATCTGGACAATTAGCGGCAAAATGGTCAGCAGCAACAAAAACCGAACTGCCACCAGTGTGCGCGTGCGTTGGCTGCGGTACTCCTGGAGCAACTCTTCTTCTGCCTGTGAACTTAACTCTCGGCGAATCTGCCTAGCTGTGCGCAAAAGGGAGCGAGGCAGGACGGCTGTTTTAGAAGCAACGGGGGCACTGCCATCCTCAAGAGGGGTCTTATCAGCCTTGATGGGTTGAGCAGCAGGCTCTGCCTGAGTTGACTCGTCTTGCTCTTGAGGCTGGAGCCGCGTGGCGCTGACCTTGAGTGGAGGGGCAGGGCGCTTGTAGCGGGAGATAACCTGATCGATGAACTCTAGCTTCTCCAAAATGGAGGGATCCCTCTCAGCCCCCTTGCCCTTGGTTGTGGAGGGGCTGCTCTTGGCACTGAGATCCTCGGCGTCGTTGACTTCTGCAGCAACGCGAGGGCCGCTGCCATCTAGCTCAGGATCGGGCGGGCGGGAAAAGAGACTGCTGGCTCTAAATTCTGCTAGACTAAGGCTAATCTGCCGCAGGTGCTGGCGCAGTTGGATCTGAAAGTAGTGGCTGGTGTTTTGGCCGTGGCTTCCGTTGCTGCCGATGACTCCTCCCTGGAAGTAGCGGTCTTCAATGGCTTTGATGCGAAGGGCAGCTTGATAGGCCCGATCAAGGGAGCGGAGGGGAGTACTTGAGATCCACTGGCCAAGCCTGCTCAGTACGGATTTCCCCATAGGGCGGTTTTTCTCAGGCCTGATTTTTCAATGGCTAGCTATTGTAACAACTCCCAAGAGGCCAGGCAGGGAACTGCCCTGCAGGAGTTAGGGTTTAGGATCCCTTGAAGTGCTTGAGGGCAAAGCCACAGATCTGCAGCAGCCGCAAGCCGTCGCGCAGATGGTGGATATTGGAGCGGCCATAGGTTCTGGGGAAATAGCGCACTGGAATGTCGAGGATCTTGAGGGTGCGCTTGGCCGCCCCTAGCAACAGGTCGAAATCGCCAAAGGGATCAAAATTCCCCCATTCTTGCCGCAGCTTGGCAATTTGCCAGTAGTCCTCCCGCCAGAGGGCCTTGGTGCCGCAGAGGGTATCTTTGACGCGAATGCCAAGGATGTAGGAAAGAAGAGCAGCAAAAAAGCGGTTGGCCCACTGGTTCAGGCGCGGCATCGCCTCCGGTTTCAGCGGATAAATGAGTCGGCAACCGTTGGCAAAATCACAGCGCCCGGAAGCCACCGCCCGGAAGAACTTGGGGAGGTCTTCCGCCTGAACAGTTAGGTCGGCGTCGAGAATGATCACCACGTCGCCCCTGGCTGCGGCAAACCCCTGGCGCACCGCATCCCCTTTGCCCTTGCCCTCTTGCCGGAGAGCCTGGATGGGACGGATCCCTTGGTATTCGGCCTGAACCCGCTGGATCTCAGCCCAAGTGTCGTCGCTGGAATGCCCCTCTACGAAAAGGATCTCGGTGCGGGATCCCATCTCGGGCAGCTGCTCCACGCAGCGGCGAATGTTGCCAGCTTCGTTGCGAGCTGGAATGATCACGGTGCAAGAGGGCTGTTTCTCAGGGGGGGGATCCCAGTTGGGATCCGGTTGGAGGCGGGCAATCGTGTATTCCGTCAGGCAGAGGGCGTTGATCCCTGGCAAGGGGGCAATCACGCGGTTCACCAGGGTTGAGAGCAGGGGAATTCGCCGCGGCAACAACAACCGCTTGCCCTGCTGGATAACCTCATACCCCGCCAGATGGAGCAAATTGGCCACATCAGCTGCCGAGAGCCAGTTGGCTGCTGGCAGGGGCCTGCGCTGCCTTAGAAGGGTTGCCAAGTTCAGAAGCGGCTCCCAAAGGGGGTTGTGATGGGAAAGAATAAGGCGAGTGCGGCGGGTGCAGAAACAGCGCAACTGCTCAAGAACCTGCTGAATATCCCTCAGGTAGCTGAGAGTATTGACGAGCAAAATGGCGTCAAAAGGCTGGGCCAAGACCGGATCCCGCTTGTCCAACCTCTGGAGATCCTGTAGGCGAAAGTGGAGGTGGGGAAATTGCTGCTGGGCCTGGGCAATGACCTCGGCATCTTGGTCGATCCCCACTCCAACACTGGGCCGCAAAGCGTTGAGCAGAGCCCCTGTACCGCAGCCAATCTCCAGAATGCGCAGACCTGGAGGCAGAAAGAAGCGGAGCAGCCGCTCCAGATCCTCGTAGTAGTAACGGTTCTTCTGCTGCCAGTAGTGAAGAGGGCATCCAGAGGCTGGCAATAGACTTTGGGAAAGCTGATTTCTTGCAAAGCTCAAGGCCTAACCTCTGCCGCCGCTGCTCAAAGGTTTGCCCGCGGTCAAGCCCTTTGCCAAGGCTTTAGCGGCGACGCACCCTGTCTCTATAGCTAACAATCACGATGGCGCCAAAGAGGAGACCCAGCACTACAGCGCCGTACACCAGGCTCCAGAGGAAGCTAGCCAATGAGGGAGTCATAGAAAGGTTTCCTCCTCAGGCAAATAGCCATTTCCAACTGCCCTTCAATTATACCCAGCTTCGTGACCCTGGTTTGCCTCCGTCTCCTGGCGGGGAGACCCTACGGGCTAGCTTGGTATTCCAGGTGTACCTCCTCTAGCGTTTGCCTGGTGCCGGCAAGGGGGTTGTCCGGAGTTAAGAAGAGCAGACAGTGGCATTCTTTTCGCTCCCGCATGGGTACGCAGGGACAGTTCCAATAGCCAGCTTTCACCTCCGCCTCTTTGTCTTCGTAGAAGCGGCAAGGACAGAGCGGGGCGCCCAGTTGCTCTTTGTGCAGAGCTAGACCCTCAATCACCGCTGTCGTAATTGCGGGGTCGGAGCAGAAAAAAGTGCCGGTGCGTTTGGCGTAGGTTTCTGCAAAATGCCGCATCACCTCGAAGGTTCTCTGCGAGGCCTTGTTGTAACCACGACTTTGATTTTCCATACCGATTCCCAGGGGTGTAACCAGTAATCCGGGCTACCTCGCTCTTCGTTGTACAGCAGACTCCTGTTCAACACGAACAAAAACGGCCTTGCTGTTACACAAGGCAACATTTTGAGACAACTTCAACACACTCCCCGGAAAGAGAAGGCCTGCTCTTCAGGGTACTACCAGCACTGGGCAAGGGGAGAGGTCGATGACCCGGTGGCTGACGGATTCGTTTTTCCGGCCTTCGGCTAGGCTGATGCCGCGGGATCCCATCACGATTAGGCTAATCTCCAGCTCGTCGGCCACGTCGCAGATGACGAAGGGAACTTTTCCCTCGCGATACTCGCTCTTGACGTTTTGGATCCCAATCTGCTGCAGGCCAGCCTCAGCGTGTTTGAGCAGGTTGTGGATAGTTTGGCGGGCTTGCTCCACCTGCTCTGGGTCTAGCTCTGTACTGTCTAGGACGGAGAGCAGATATACCTGACTCTTGTAACGCTGCGCTATGTCCGCCACCAGCGGCAGGGCATGGCTGGTTTCCCGCGAGTTGTCGATGGGAAAGAGCAGTCTTTCGAACATAGTCGCAGATTCCCCCTCCACCCCACCCGGACTACTCTGCCTATTCTACTTCCGCTTCTCTTGAAACAGGGGCAAGCCGTTAAAGTTTTCCGGAAGCAAAGGGATCTAGGGGCGAAAATCCACTAGTCTATTGGCAATTGGGCTTTGGCCAGAACTGTCTAGCCAATTGCTGAGGTGCAACTGTGGAAACGGCCATCGAGTGGATTACCGCCCATGAGATCCTCGACTCGCGGGGACAACCGACCTTAGAAGCTCTGGTGGGCCTGGCCAATGGAGCAACCGGCTTGGCCCAGGTGCCCAGTGGCGCTTCGACTGGCACTTTTGAGGCTCACGAGCTGCGGGATGGGGATCCCAGGCGCTACAGCGGCAAGGGCGTGTTGAGGGCGGTGGAAAACATTCTTGGCCCCATCCAGTCGGAGCTGCGGGGAGAAGATGCCCTCAACCAAGCCCGCATCGACCAGTTGATGATCGATCTGGATGGCACCCCCAACAAGTCGCAACTGGGAGCCAACGCCATCTTGGCGGTCTCTTTGGCCACGGCTAAGGCGGCTGCCAATGCGGTGGGCCTGCCTTTGTACAGGTACCTGGGCGGACCCTTTGCCAACCTGCTGCCAGTGCCGCTCATGAATGTGCTCAACGGCGGCGCCCACGCCGACAACAACCTCGATATTCAAGAGTTCATGCTCGTGCCCATTGGGGCACCCAGCTTTCGCGAGGCGCTGCGCTATGGGGCGGAGGTGTTTGCGGCGCTAAAGCAAGTGCTGCAACAGAAGGGGCTGTCCACGGGGGTAGGAGATGAGGGGGGATTTGCCCCCAACCTCGACTCCAACGCTGCCGCTTTGGATCTGTTGATAACCGCTATTGAACGAGCGGGCTACAAGCCAGGGGAAGAGGTCGCCTTGGCCCTGGATGTAGCGGCCAATGAACTGCTGGAGGATGGGCAGTACCACTTTGAGGGCAAAGCCCGCAGCGCCGAGCAGATGGTCAATTACTACGAGCAACTGCTAGCCAACTATCCCATCCTTTCCATTGAAGATGGTCTGGCCGAAGAAGATTGGGCTGGCTGGCAGGCCATGACTGCTCAACTGGGATCTCGCGTGCAACTGGTAGGGGACGACCTGTTTGTTACCAACCCAGCTCGGCTGCAGAAAGGCATCGACAGCGGTGTGGCCAACGCCATTTTGATCAAGCTCAACCAGATTGGCACGCTGACAGAAACGGTCTCGACCCTTCAACTGGCCGCTCAGGCGGGCTTTCGCACCATCATCAGCCACCGCTCCGGCGAGACGGAAGACACCACCATTGCCGACCTGGCGGTGGCCACCCGCGCCGGCCAGATCAAAACTGGATCCCTTTGTCGCAGCGAGCGCATTGCCAAGTACAACCAACTGCTGCGCATCGAAGACGAGCTGGGGGAAGCAGCCGTCTATGCTGGTCGGGTGGGCCTGGGCCCTCGGGCCTTGCCGGCACGGAGTCGCTAGTCTGTTTGGATCCCCAGCACCTCCACCAAAAAGGCCCAGCGGTCGGCGGTCTCTTCGATAAGCTTGGTGGTGGGCTTGCCGGCTCCGTGGCCGGCTTTGGTGTCGATGCGAATGAGGATGGGCTGGGATCCCCCCTGGGCTGCTTGCAGGGCAGCGGCAAACTTAAAGCTGTGGGCCGGCACCACGCGGTCGTCGTGATCCGCAGTGGTAATTAGGGTGGCGGGATAGGCAGTGCCGGGCTTGAGGTTGTGCAGGGGGGAATAGGCGTAGAGGGCCTTGAACTCCTCTGGGTCCTCCGGGGATCCATACTCCGAGATCCAGGCCCAGCCGATGGTGAACTTGTGAAAGCGCAGCATGTCGAACACCCCCACGGCGGGCAGGGCTGCCGCAAAGAGATCCGGCCTTTGGGTCAGGCAAGCCCCTACCAAGAGGCCGCCGTTGCTGCCACCAGAGATGGCCAATTTGGAGGGGTTGGTGTAGCCATTGGCCACTAGCCACTCAGCCGCGGCGATGAAGTCGTCGAACACCTTTTGCTTGTTGAGCTTGGTGCCCGCCTGGTGCCAGGCTTCCCCGTATTCGCCGCCGCCGCGCAAGTTGGGCTGGGCGTAAACCCCTCCCATCTCCAGCCAGGCCACCAGGCCCACCGAAAAGCTGGGAGTCAGGGAGATGCCAAAGCCGCCGTAGCCGTACAGCAGGGTCGGGTGATCCCCTGTCCGAGCCAGGCCACGGCGGTGGACGAGGAACATGGGGATGCGGGTGCCGTCTTTGCTAGGGTAGAACACCTGCTGCACCTCATAGGCTTGGGGATCGAAGTCCACCTGCGGCTGACGGAATAGGGTGCTCCTGCCAGTGGTGAAGTCGTAGCGGTAGATGGTGGGCGGGGTGGTGAAGCTGGTGAAGGTATAGAAGGTTTCGGTGTCATAGCGTTTGCCGCCAAAGCCGCTGGCGGATCCCAGCCCTGGCAAGGGAATTTCCCCCAGGTAGGTGCCGTCTAGAGCAAAGGTCTTGATCTGGGTGTGGGCGTCTTTGAGGTAGAAGGCAACAAACTGGTTGTTGATGAGGCTAACCCCTTGCAGGGTCTCCTCGGCTTCAGGGATCACCTCTTGCACCTGCCCTGGGTTGTCGAGGTCAATAGCCACCAGTCGCCGCCGGGGGGCGTCGAGGTCGGTGAGCAGCCAAAAGCGGGAGCCGTCGTTGCCGACAAAGCTGTAGTCGGCCTCGAACTCGCGGATAAGCTCCACCACCGGCAGGTTGGGATCCCGCAGGTCTTTGTAGAAGAGGAGGTTTTTGGGATCCGTGCCCCGCCAGACGGAGATGATGAGGTAGTTGCCATCTTCGGTAACCCCGCCGGCAAAGCCCCACTCTTTTTGGTCAGGGCGGTGGTAGACTAGGAGGTCTTCCGACTGGGGAGTGCCCAGGCGGTGGTAGTAGAGCTTTTGGAAGTAGTTGGCGCTTTCGTATTCCCTGCCAGGGGGCGGCTCGTCGTAGCGGCTGTAGAAAAACCCCTGTCCGTCCGGCGTCCAGCTGGCCCCAGAGAACTTAATCCAGCGCAAGTGATCCGGCAGGTCTTCTCCCGTTGCAATATCGCGCACCTTCCACTCTTGCCAGTCGGAGCCGGAGCGGGAGAGGCCATAGGCCAAGTAGCGCCCATCGCGGCTGATGGCAATGCCCGAAAGGGCCACGGTGCCATCTTCGGAAAGGGTGTTGGGATCTAGCAAAACCCGGGCCTCGGCCTCCAGGCTCTCTTGGGTATAGAGAACGCTCTGGTTTTGCAGGCCGTCGTTTTTGAAGTAGAAGTAGCGGCCCCCTTCTTTGAAGGGCTGGCTGTATTTTTCGTAGTTCCAAAGTTGCCTCAAGCGCTCCAGGAGTCGCTGCCGCGCCGGGATCCGCTGCAAGTAGTCAAAGGTGAGCCGGTTTTGCGCCTCGACCCAGGCCCGCGTCCGCTCAGAGTCTAGATCCTCCAGCCAGCGATAGGGATCCGGCACTGGCTGGCCATGGTAGATGTCGACAACGGTGGGATCCGGATGGCTAGGAGGGTAGTTGAGCATAGAGACGGAGAGCAAGAGGCCAATTCCACTATGGCAGAAGCCTAAAACCGCCGGGGGGCAAGCCTCGCTATAGTAGAAGCCGAGTTGTGCAGACAGGTTTTGTGCTTCCGCGTTCCCCGGTTGGACGAATTGGCGCCTATCCCTTGGGCGAGGGCCGCTATCGCTTCTCGGTGTGGGCGCCTTTGGTTGAACGAGTCGAGCTAAAGCTGACTAGCCCCGTCCGACGGCTCATCCCTCTGACCCAGGATGAGCAAGGCTACTGGCAGGGGGAGGTGGAGGGGATCCCGCCTGGGCCGGTGGACTACCTCTACCGCCTGCACACCGCAGTGGGGGTGGTGGAGCGGCCAGATCCCGCTTCCCGCTGCCAGCCCTACGGCGTCCATGGTCCCTCGCGGGTGGTGGATCCCCACTTTGACTGGCAGGATCAGGGGTGGAAGGGGATCCCTCTCTCCCAGTGGATCCTCTACGAGCTGCACGTGGGCACCTTTACCCCGGAGGGCACTTTTGCCGCCATCATTCCTCGCCTGCCGCAACTTGTGGAGCTGGGGGTCAACGTATTGGAGCTGATGCCGGTAGCCCAGTTTCCAGGGGAGCGCAACTGGGGCTATGACGGCGTCTATCCCTATGCCGTGCAGACTAGCTATGGGGGAGCAGCGGGCCTGAAAGCGTTGGTGAACGCCTGCCATCAGCAGGGCCTGGCTGTCGTCTTGGATGTGGTCTACAACCACCTGGGTCCGGAGGGGAACTACCTGGGGGATTTCGGCCCCTACTTTGCCGACAAGTACCGTACGCCGTGGGGGAAGGCCATGAACTTCGACGGCCCCTATTCGGACGGGGTGCGGGAGTTTTTCCTGCAAAACGCCGAGTACTGGCTGGAGGAGTTTCACCTAGATGGCCTGCGGCTGGACGCGGTGCATGCCATCTACGACTTCAGCGCCTACCCTTTTTTGCAGGAATTGGCGGAGCGGGTGGATGCCCTAGAAGCGCGCACGGGCTGGCCCAGGGTGCTTGTAGCTGAAAGCGACCTCAACGACGTCCGCCTCATCACCCCCCGCAAGCAAGGGGGCTACGGGCTAGACGCCCAGTGGTGCGACGACTTTCATCACTCGGTTCACACCCTGCTTACTGGGGAAAAGACAGGCTACTACCAAGACTTCGGCCAATTGGAGCACCTGGCCAAGGCCTACCGGGAGAGCTACGTCTACTCCGGCCAGTACTCCCGCTACCGTGCCAGGCGCCACGGCAATTCCGCCGTCAGCAGGCCGGGATCCCAGTTTGTCATCTGCATTCAAAACCACGACCAGGTGGGCAACCGCATGTTGGGGGAGCGCCTCAGCCAGCTCACCTCCTTTGCGGGCCTGAAGTTGGCCGCCGCTGCCCTGCTGCTAGCTCCCATGTTGCCGCTGCTGTTTATGGGGGAAGAGTATGGGGAGGTGGCCCCCTTTCTCTACTTCATCAGCCACGGGGATCCCAACCTGGTGAAAGCGGTGCGCCAGGGACGCCGCCGCGAGTTCAGCGCCTTTGCCTGGCAGGGCGAGCCCCCGGATCCCCAGGCAGAGGAGACCTTCTTGCGCTCCAAGCTGAACTGGGAGTTGAAGGAGGCCGGTCACCACCAGGTTCTCTGGAAGTGGTACCAGACCCTGATCCGGCTGCGCAAAACCCAACCGGCCCTCCAGCACCTAGAGCGGGAGGGGGTGGAAGTGGAGCTGTTTTCCGGCTCTGGCCTGGCCCTGCACCGCCGCCAGGGATCCCAGTCTTTGCTTGCCCTTTTCAATTTCAGCCCCGATCAGCCGGCCACCTACACCGATTGGCGGGGCGGCAGTTGGGAGAAGCTTTTGGACAGCCACGAGGCGCAGTGGCTGGGCCCTGGATCCTCCCTGCCGGCAAAAAGCCAAGGGGATCCCGTTGAAGTGCCACCCTATGGGGTGGTGGTGTACAGCCAGAAACCTAGCTAGAAGAGGTAATCCCGACCGCAGCCGTAGCGCCAGGCCTCTCGCCGCCGTTTCCAGAAGTAGTCCTTTGGATCCACTTCCAGGCGGTCGGCTAGCCTTTGCAAGAGCTCGTAGAGGCCAAGGGCGGCAAAGTGCCCCGCCCAGTCCAGCAGCTCCGGCAGCCCCAGCCGAGGCAGGAGCGCGGCCACCAGTGCCGGATCTCGGCTCATCACCCCCCACAGGGCCTGGGCCAAGCCGCCAAGCTGCACCACATCCTGCAAAAAGGGCTGCACCACCTGGGGGCCGGCGGCAACCATGGCTTCAAAGACTCTGCTCAACAGGCGGTTAATGCTATGGGGATCCCAGTTTTCCTCTCCCAAAGGAGGGATCATTGCTTTTTGAAACAGCCAGGTTACCGCCAAATTGGGCTGGTAGGGCTGCAGCAGGGCCAAGGCCGGCCGATCCAACTGCCGCTGGGCTAGAGCCTCGTGGATTCCCTGTTGCAGACGATCCAGATGGCGCAACATTGCCCCAAAGCCGCCAAAGCTCAAAGGCGACTGGCTGCCGCTACTGTCTCCTACTGCCAGAAGGCGATCCCAGGGCAGTTGCAGCGGGCTGCGCCGGTAGGCGGGGAAAACGCCACACAGCTTGCGCACCCAGCGGATTTGCTCCAGCTCAACCCCCTGGTAGGCAGGCAGTAGCCGGCAGTAGTCTTCCCAGAGCCTCTCTAGACTCGGTCGGCGGGGATCCCGGTCGCAGTAGGTAAACAGATAGGTGGTGCGGCCCTCGCGGGCGGGGAAGGCCTCCCAGAAGGGCTGGTAGCCGTTCTGGGCTGGGGTAAAGCTGTAGAACAGATCCCCCGTGGGTTGCTCCGGCAGCCCCTGGGCACAGGATCCCACCACCAGACAGACGCTGTCCGGCGGCTGCCCTTGGCGGGCCTGGGCCACGATGGGGGAGCGGTGCCCCATGGCATCCACCAGGAGCTGGGCGCTGAGCTGGCCGGTGGTGGTCTGGATGCGGATCCCGTCGGGGTGGATGGTGGCGCCAAGAAAGCCAGTTTGCTCCTGCAACTGCCCTCCCCAGTCTAGGAAGTGCTGCTTGAGGAACTCCAGCAAGCTGACCGGATCCACGCCCACATTGAGCACCCCTTCCACCCACCAGGTGGGGCCCTCCCCAAAGCCAATGCGCCCTCGGGGGTAGTGGGTCACCTGCACCGCCTCCCATTCGGTCGGGGTGAGCAGCTCCAGCTCCAACAGCACTTGTAGCTCCCGCCGGGAGGTGTTCCACTCCTGCTCCCGCCCCCGCAGGATGCCGCGCTCGATTAGGATCACCCGCCAGCCCCGCTTGGCCAAGGCCGATCCCAAGAGAAGCCCCAGGGTGCCGCCGGCAATCACCACATCGGCATCGGGGCTGCCCAGGCTCTCAGAACAGCAGTGAACCACCGCCGGGGGCAGCACCGTTGGTTTCTGCCGCAGGGATCCCCACCAGCCCTCCAAGGCAGGCAGAGTTTCAGGTGGGGAGACGAGTTCAGCCATGGCGGGAAGGACTAGGCTAGACCAAGCCGCGGCTGCGGAGGCGACGGTAGATCAAAGCCAGCGTATCCGCCTCGCCCACGTTGCCCGGAAACAGCACCACCGGCAAGCTGGGAAAGCGGGGATGATCCGCTGGCGTGAGCACCATGGAGATCCCTGGGTAGATCTGCCCCAGCAGCCGCACCGCTGGCAGGTTGAGGCCAACGCTGAGGATGTTGTTGGAGGTAATGCCGCCCTTGCTAACGAGATAGCCGATCCCTTCCGGCAGCCCCTGCACAATGGCCATCAACAGGCGGGAAACTCTCTGCCCAAAGGCCAGGCGTGCCTCCGGGTTGGCGCCGTCAAACCCCACTTCTTCCCGGCTGGTGTAGACCACCGGCGTCAGGCCCTGCCCGTAGGCGCGGTGGACTTGCTCCAAGATTGCCGGCAGCAGCTCGGCTTCCTTCCCCGCCTCCAAGAGCCGCCTTACCTCCACCTCGATGCCCTGGATCCCTGGCTCCTGGAGCAGGCGGGCCAACTGCTGGCTGGTCTTTTGGACATGGGATCCCACGATCACCACCCCTGGCCGGTCAGAGCGGACAAACTGCCCCATCTCCTCTGGCGGAACTGGCTGCGGCGGCAACTGGGCCAAAGCCGTCAAGAGGCTGGCGGCGCTGCGAAACAAAAAGCGCTTCCCCTGCTCCAGAGCTGCCCAGACATCCTGGGCAAAACGATCCAGATCTGCCTGGGTTTCTCCATCCACCACACAGCAGACATTCCCCCCTAGGCCTAAAAGCTGCTCCAGACAGCCAGCGCGAATCTGCTCTAGAGTCAATCGCACCACCTGCTCGGCCCGGATCCGCCCCTGGGTCTTTTCCTGCACATACTCGGGCAAATAGCTGTGGTGGTAGCCAAACACCGCATCGCGGGCAAACTCCGTCTCATGGACTGGCACCCAGCGGCCCTCCACCCGTAGATAATGGACACTGTTGCGGGTGATGCGCCCTCCTTCAAAAAAGGCTGGCACCAGGAAGTGGGCATCAAAAGGCCCCAGCTCCGCCGCCATCACATCCGTCTCCAAGGGATAGTGCCCGCGCAGCGTCGAGTCGGAGCGGCTGATAAAAAGGGCCCGCTCCCACCCCAGCTCCCCCATGGCCTGTTTCAGGGCCCGGCAGACCGACCGCGTCACCTCGGCAGCCTCCGCCGCTGGCAGGGATCGCGTGTTGGTGAGGATAAAGCGAATTGGCGAGCTATCCTGCAACCCCAACTTGAGCGTTTCCAGATCCCAGCGGGTCAGCAGCAGGCAGCTATGGACAGTCTGGGATCCGGTAGGGTCATCGTCCAAAACGACAATGGGGAGACGGCTCATCCCTGTCCTCCAGCGCGGAGAGTGGGAGCCAGTTTTCCACTGCTCAAGAAAAGTTTGCCATGATTCAAGATCTAAAATGAAACTTACAGGCTCTGGAAGCTGCAAACGACAGCAGCTATTCCCAGGGAGAAAGCCATGGAGCAAGCTGAGCTGCAACTTCAGATCAAGCGGATTCAGCAGGATGTGCTGCGCATGGGGGCGCTGGCGGAAAAATCGCTAGTCTTGGCTCAGCAAGCTCTCTTTGAACAGAACCTAGCTGCCGCCGAACAGGCCATCGACCAAGACAAGCAAATCGACCGCTTCTATCGTCAAATCGAGAAAGACTGTATTGACCTCATCGCCTTGCGCTCGCCAGTGGCGCGGGATCTGCGCTGGATCAGCACCCTGATGCAGCTGGTTCGGGATCTGGAGCGAATTGGCGACTACGCCAAAGACTTGGCTGAGGTGGCTTTGCGCCTGGCTCTCTACCCCCCGCCGCCCCAGCTGGGGCGCATTCGCGTGATGATGCGGCGCTGCCAGAAAATGCTCAGCCATAGTCTTGCGGCCCTGACGGAATTGGATGCCGAGCTGGGCCGACAACTCAAGCGGGAGGACGACGCCGTTGATGAAGATTACACCAACCTTTACAATACGTTGGCGCAGCAGTCTGACGTCAAGGGATCCATCGAGCCTATCCTATTGATGTTGCTGGCTATTCGCTACCTGGAGCGGCTAGCTGACCACAGCACCAACATTGGCCAGCGGGTGGCGTTCATCGTCACGGGCCACCGCGACTAGCTTCAAGGCGTTGAGTTTGCAGGTTCTGCTCCTCTCTGCTTCCCTGCAATGGACTTCTCTCGGATTTTTCATCATTTTCTCTCCCAACCTGCCGAGCAATGGAGCGATAGAGAGACGCTGCTAGCCCTTGTGCCAACTTCTGACCCCGAAGCAGTGGCAATGCTGGACATTGCCCTCGATGGACTAGTGCGGGCGGGGTTTCTTGAACGAGCGGGGGATCCGCCTCGCTACCGGCGTAAGCCGGATGAATCCTTGGTCGTGGGGCGGTTGCGCTGCTCCAACAAGGGCTTTTGCTTTGCCGTTCGGGATGAACCGGGGGCGGAGGACGTGTACATCCACGGCAGCAACCTCAATGGCGCTTGGAATGGCGACCAAGTGATAGCCCGGATTACCAAAGAAGGCAATCGCCGCCGCAGCCCTGAGGGAGAGGTGGTGGCTGTAGTGGAGCGGGCCAACCCTACGCTGGTGGGCCGTCTCAAGCAGACGGAGGAAGGCTTTCGGGTAGTGCCCTTGGACGACCGGCTGCCGTTTGAGCTCGTCCTGAGCGAGCCGGATCCCTCCTCCCCAGCGCCTGTTTCTGAGCTGGCTGAAGGTCGGCTGGCCTATGTAGAGGTGAAGCGCTACCCCCTTGGCAACCTGCCGCCGGTGGGCAGCATCCGCAAGATTTTGGGCCATGGTCCCGAGGCTTCTATCGACGTGGATCTGGTCTGCTGTAAGTACGACCTGCCCCAGGAGTTTCCCCCGGCGGTGTTGGAAGCGGCAGCAGCCTTGCCCAAAAAGCTAAGCCGCCCTGACCAAAAGGGCCGTCTGGATCTACGGGATTGGTTTTGCATCACCCTAGAACCGCTGGACTTGCAGCACCCCCACGGCCTCGAGCCCAATGTGGCCGTCTCCCTCCAGCGGCAAGAAGAGGGCCACTGGCTGCTAGGGGTGCACATTGCCGACGTGGCCCACTGGCTGGATCCGGATCACCCGCTGGAGCAGGAGGCGCAGCGGCGCACCGCCACGGTTTACCTGGATAGCGTGGTGCTGCCCCTTTTCCCGCCGGAAGTGCATAGCCGCCTGGCTCTCTTGCCGCAGCAGGAGCGCCTGGCCTATTCGCTGCTAATCACCATTGACGCCGAGGGGGTGGTGCGGAACTTCGAGATCCACCCCAGCCTGGTGCGGTCACGGGCCCACCTCTCCTACGGCCAGGTGCAGGCGCTTTTGGCCACTGCTGCGGATCTTGGCCCCGAGGAGGAGGTGCCAGAATTGATGGCCCTGCTGCAAAACCTGCTCCGTCTTAGCCAAATCCTACGGGTCAAGCGCCACCAAGCCGGCGGGTTCGACCTGCCGCTTTTGGACCTGCTCACCCCCTACTCTGCCGACGAGAGCGGCTACGGGCCCCTCCTGATTAGCGATCGCTTTGGCGCCCACGCCCTGATGACCGAAATTCTTCTGCTGGCCAACCAAGTTCTGGGCCACCACCTGCGCCGGCTGGGGATCCCCTCTTTGGCCCGCGTGCAGAACCCCCCCACCGCTGAGGCCCTGCAGAACTTCCTGCGCCTGGCCAACGCCATGAAGCTGGATCTGAACTTGCAGGAGCCGGAGACGGTAACGCTGGCCGATTGGCAGCGGATCTGTGCCCGCATCACTGCCCCCGATGTGTTGGCCGCAGGGACTAGCCCAGCCTTGGTGGCCCAGCTGTTGGCTACTCTGCCCCCCGTCGAGTATTGCCTGCAGCCTCTGCAGGATGGACATTTTGGCCTGGGTCTCAAAGAGCCCTATGCCTCTTTTACTGCCCCTTTGCGCCGCTATGCCGATTTGCTCAACTTGCGGGCTCTGGGTCTGGCTCTAAGCAAAGGGCGCAATCGGCGTAGCCCTCGCTCCAAAACCGTGGTGGATCTGCACAGCCCCAGCGGCTACGACCAACTTGATTGGCAGGTGCTGCCGCCAAAAGTGCAGGAGGAGTGGCAGGCCTTTCTCCAAGCGCAACTGCCCAAAATCCAGGCGGGGTATCAGCTCCACCAACAGGCAGAGCGGGAGCTGATGGGCTTGAAGCGGTGCGAGTTTATGCAAAAACACCTCGGGGAGACGTTCCCCGGCCTGATCGTCAGCGTCCAGAGCTACGGCTTTTTCGTGCTGGTAGACCCCATTTTGGCAGAAGGGCTGGTGCGGGTGAGCACCTTGAAAAACGATTGGTACGAATACCGCAAACAAGCCCTGGTGGGGCGAAAAACCCGGCGCCAGTTCCGCCTTGGGGACCGGGTGGAGGTGCAGGTCAAGAACGTGGATTACTACCGCCAACAGATTGACCTGGCGGTGATTGGCGAGGGACGGCCCTGCGAAGAGGAGGAATGAGGCGGGGATCCCTCCCCCGAGGGACGGTTGTTACGAACTCCAACTTTGGCCCAATGGGCGATATCTGGATTGAGAGAACACCTTGCGAACTCCTATGCAGCCCACCAATCCCAACCAATTTACCGAGAAAGCCTGGAGCGCCCTGGTTCAATCCCAGGATGTAGCCCGACGCCACCAACAGCAGCAGTTGGAAACCGAGCACCTGCTTATCTCGCTTTTGGACCAAGAGGGCGGCCTTACCCCAATAATTCTGCAGCGGGCTGGCATTGAGCCAAGGCGGGTGCGGGATCGCGTCGAGGCTTTCATCAACCAGCAGCCAAAATTGGCGCGGGTGGATCAGCTCTACCTGGGCCGCGGCCTGGAGACCACCCTGGATCGGGCCGAGGAGTTTCGCAAAGAGTATGGCGATGATTTCATCTCGGTGGAGCACCTGCTCCTAGGAGCCCTAGACGACGAGCGGGTGGGCAAGCGGGTTCTAGCACCCCTGGGCTTGACGGTCGAGCGCCTTAAGCCCGTCATTCAGCAGGTGCGAGGCAAGCAGCGGGTTACCGACAAAAACCCGGAGGCCCGCTACGAAGCCCTGGAGCGCTATGGCCGCGACCTTACCAAGGCTGCTCGCGAAGGGAAGCTGGATCCGGTCATTGGGCGGGACGAGGAGATCCGCCGGGTCATTCAGGTGCTCTCCCGCCGCACCAAAAACAACCCCGTGCTCATCGGCGAGCCGGGCGTGGGCAAAACCGCCATTGTCGAGGGCCTGGCCCAGCGCATCAACCGGGGAGATGTGCCGGAGTCGTTGAAAAACCGGCGGGTCATTGCCTTGGACATGGGATCCCTGATTGCTGGGGCCAAGTACCGCGGCGAATTTGAAGATCGCCTCAAGGCCGTGCTGAAGGAGGTTACCGAATCGGAGGGCCAGATCATCCTCTTCATTGACGAGCTGCACACGGTGGTAGGGGCAGGGGCCGCCGAGGGAGCCATGGATGCTGGCAACCTGCTCAAGCCCATGCTGGCCCGCGGTGAATTGCGCTGCATTGGCGCCACCACCCTGGATGAGTACCGCAAGTACATTGAAAAAGACGCTGCCCTGGAGCGCCGCTTCCAGCCGGTGTATGTGGATCAGCCCTCCGTGGAAGACACCATCTCCATCCTGCGCGGCCTCAAGGAGCGCTACGAGCTGCACCACGGAGTAAAAATCAGCGATTCGGCCCTGGTGGCAGCGGCGGTTCTCTCCAACCGCTACATTTCCGAGCGCTTTTTGCCTGACAAGGCCATTGACCTAGTGGATGAGGCAGCGGCCAAGCTCAAGATGGAGATTACCTCCAAGCCCGTCGAGCTAGACGAGATCGACCGGCGCATCATGCAACTGCAGATGGAGGAGCTCTCCCTCAAGAAAGAAGATGACCCCGCCTCCAAGGAGCGCCTGGGCAAAATTGAGCAGGAGCTAGCCAACTTGATGGAGCGGCAGCGGGAGCTGAGCGCCCGTTGGCAAATGGAAAAAGAGGCCATCGAGCGCCTGCAAAACCTCAAGGCCGAACGGGACGCTGTCAAGCTGCAGATTGAGCAAGCCGAGCAGAAGTACGACCTCAATCGGGCTGCCGAGCTCAAATACGGCAAGCTGATGGAGCTGGAGCGCCAAATCCAAGAACAGGAGGCCTACCTGGCCAAGCTGCAGGCCAACGGCGAGCCCTTGCTGCGGGAACAGGTGACGCCCGAAGACATTGCCGAGATTGTTTCCCGCTGGACCGGGATCCCGGTCACTAGCCTAATGGAGTCGGAAAAGCAAAAGCTGCTGCGCCTGGAAGCCCATTTGCACCAGCGGGTGGTGGGCCAAGACGAGGCGGTAGCGGCAGTAGCGGCAGCCATCCGGCGGGCCCGGGCCGGCCTCAAGGATCCCAATCGGCCCATTGGCTCGTTCCTGTTCATGGGCCCCACTGGCGTCGGCAAAACCGAGCTGGCCCGTGCTTTGGCGGAGTTCCTCTTCGACACTTCCGAGGCGATGGTGCGCATCGACATGTCGGAGTATATGGAGAAACACTCGGTCTCCCGCCTCATCGGTGCTCCGCCGGGCTATGTGGGCTACGAAGAAGGGGGGCAGCTCTCCGAGGCGGTGCGGCGACGCCCCTACTCGGTGGTGCTGTTTGACGAGGTGGAAAAAGCCCACCCGGATGTCTTCAACATCCTGCTGCAGGTGCTGGACGATGGCCGCATCACCGACTCCCAAGGGCGGACAGTGGACTTCAAAAACACCATCATCATCATGACCAGCAACATCGGCAGCGACCTCATCCTGGAAATCGGGGGCGACGAAAACCGCTACGAGGAGATGAAAAGCCAGGTGCTGACTCTGTTGCGGCAGCACTTCCGGCCGGAGTTCCTCAACCGGGTGGACGAGATCATCATCTTCCACGCCCTCACCAAAGAGCAAATTCGCCAGATTGTCGGCCTGCAAATGCAGCGGGTGGAAAAGCTGCTGGCAGATCAGCAAATCGAGATCCTGCTCACCGAAGAAGCCAAGGACTACCTGGCAGAGATGGGCTACGACCCAGTGTTCGGGGCCCGTCCCCTGAAGCGGGTGATCCAGCGGGAGATCGAAAACCCCATCGCCACCAAGCTGCTGGAAAACGAGTTCCTGCCCGGCGACCGCATTTTGGTGGATGTGGCCAACGAGCGGCTCGTCTTCCGCAAGATTGGCTCTCAGCCCCGCCAGGAGCCGCCTGCGGCCGTAGCCGTCAGCTAGGCCTGTTACAAGCTGATCACTTGGTCAGGTGGGTTGTCTTTCAAGGCCGCGTAGAGGTCGGGGAAGCAGCCCACCTGCACGCCTTTAACCACGTTTTTAGGAACGCAGTAGCCCGGCTCCTTGCGCCCACGTCCCTGGGCGTCGCACCACTTGGGTTCCCCTTCTGCCAGGCTGCGCTCCAGGGCGCACATATCGCACATCATCAGCAAAATGTTTTGCGCTTCAGCAATCAGGGCCAGGCGCTCGCCGATGGGATCCCCCTGCCGCAAGACAAAGCAGTTGTCGTCGAAAAAGAACATGCCCACCACTTCTGCGCCGTGGACTCCCGCCTCAAGCTGCGGCAGGATCATCTGGCCTAGCTTGTAGGTGCCGCCGCGGGGGGTAATGAATACGTAAGCAACTTTCACGGCTAACTTGCTCCATGCTCCAATCGTCACCAGTTATGATTATCACTGATTATCACTTAGGCAAACCACCTGCGCCCACGGCGATGCAGAGAGGGCGGGTTCAAGCCCCTCACTCTAGCTTTTTTCTAGAGCTCTGCCTCCCAAAGCCTTACTGGCACTAGTTCCAGACCGACAAAGAGGTCGTGGAAGCCGTCTTGCCGCTTTCCCAAACCCGCTCACCCTCCGCTCGGGGAGTTGCTTATTGTCAACTCAAACTGCTCACAACCATCGACTGGCACAAGCAAGACCGTTCCCTCCCTCTGCGTGCTCGCTAAGCCAAGTTGCTCAACAAGCCAAACTGCGCACGAGGGTTCCTGCGGATTTTAGCTAGACCAGATGGGGGCAAGGCTGGAAAGCAATTGCTGTCTGTCCCTAGGGGGCTTGCCAGGCCGCTGCAGGGCATAGGCCTAGCTCTTCTTGTAGTAATCAGGACCTTTGTTGACAAAGTCCAGGGTGTAGGCAGCTCGGTAGTTGATAGTTGGCTCAAAGACGCCTGCTACAGTCATGGTCTCAAAGAAGCTTTGCCAACGTTCGTGGGTCATGGCGCCAATGCCCTTTTCCAGGGCGTCGCCAGACAAAATGATGCCGTACTCCTTCAACTTCTCAAAGCTGTAGGCCAACTGCTCATCGGTCATCTCTGGGTTAGCCCGCTTGATGAGGCGATAGGCGGGGCGAGGATCCTCTAGAAAGCTGTACCAGCCCTTGATGGAGGCATCGACAAATCGCTGCACCAAGTCAGGTTTGGTTGCCACCAGTTGGCGCCGCGTCTCGATGGTGGTGGCATAGGGGTTGTAGCCGTAGTCGGCCAGGAGAAAAACGACTGGCTTAAACCCTCCTTGTTTTTCGATGGCAAAAGGCTCAGAGGTGAGGTACCCCTGCTGGGCAGAGCTGGGATCGGCCAAGAAGGGGCCAGGGTTGAAGTTGTAGGGGCGGGTTTGGTCGTCAGTAAAGCCGTACTTGGCTTTCAGGAAGGGCCAGTAGGTGGTAAAGGCCCCCTTGGACACGAAAATGGGTCGGCCCTTGAGCTCCTCCAGGCGCTTGGTGCCGGGATGGGCCAGGAGAACCTGCGGGTCTTTTTGGAAAATAGCCGCCACGCAGATGAGCGGGATCCCCTCCCGCACAGCGTTGATGACTCCCGCGCTTCCCCCCATGGCAAAGTCAGCAGCTCCACCGGCCAAAATCTGGGTAATGTTGACCTGGGGGCTGCCCATCTTGATGGTGACGTCTAGCCCGTACTCGCGGTAAATGCCTGTGGCCACCGCCTGATAGAAGCCGCCATGCTCCGCTTGGGCATACCAGTTGGTAGCATAGGAAACTCGGTCGAGCTTGGATCTCTGCGCCACGATGAGGGTGGGGGAAGTTCGCCGCTGCGCTTGAGCACCTGCTGCGGCCAGCAAACTGCCTCCCAGCGCGGCAGCTCCTGCTTTGAGCAACCGACGACGGCTGAAAGTGCCACTATTGGACTTAGGGGATCCAGCCGAGGCCATAAGCAAATAAGCAACTCACTTCTGCAGAAGATGATGCAAGCATTCTACATCCCAGAGGAGACCCTGTGCGCCTGGCTATGGGAAGATCTCGGCCACGGCGATCTCACCAGTGAGCTGACCCTGCCCCCTGGCGTGGAGGGCGAGGCAGTGATCCTGGCAAAGGAGCCAGGGATCCTAGCGGGTTTGGAGATTGCCAAGCGGGTTTTCCGGCTAGTGGATCCCCAAGTGCAGTTCGCCCCCAAGGTAGAGGAAGGGGCCTCTGTGGCTGCTGGCCAGGAGGTAGTCCAGCTCAAGGGATCCCTGCGGGGCATTCTGGCAGCAGAAAGGCTGGCGCTGAACCTTCTCCAAAGGCTTTCCGGCATTGCCACCCTCACCCGCACCTACGTAGAGGCGCTGCGGGGAACCTCAGCCCAGCTTTTGGACACCCGCAAGACCACCCCTGGCTTGCGCGCCCTGGAGAAATACGCCGTTCGAGTCGGGGGCGGCAAAAACCACCGCTTTGGCCTCTTCGACGGCATCTTGATCAAGGAAAACCACATCCGCGGCGCAGGCGGCATCTCGGCAGCCATCCAGCGGTCCAAAGCAGGTGCCCCCCACCACCTCAAGGTCGAGGTTGAGGTGCGCAACCTCCAAGAGCTGGAGGAGGCTTTGGCAGCAGGCGCCGATCTGATCCTCCTCGATAACTTCCCCTTGGAGCAGATCCGGGCTGCCGTTCAACGGGTAGGGGGGAAAGTTCCCCTAGAGGTCAGCGGCAACATGAACCTAGAGCGCGCCCGGCAAGCGGCTGAGGCAGGCGTGGATTACGTCAGTGTGGGGGCCCTGACTCACTCAGCCAAGGCCTTGGATCTCTCCTTGCTGGTGTGCGGCCTTGAGGTCTGAGCGGGGGCTGTTTCTAATGCTAGGCTAGGCAAATAGCCCAAGCCCGGCTGCTGGGAACGCCTTGTCTCGGATTTTTTGGCAGGCAGCCTGGCAAAGGCAGGATCTGTACTCGATGGCCGGCCTAGATAGGATGACAGAAGCAGCCCTTGTGCAGGAAATTGCTCGGCTCAAGCGAGAAAGGCAGGCGGTTATCTTAGCCCACTCCTACCAACTCCCTGAGGTGCAAGAGGTGGCGGACTTTGTGGGAGACTCGCTGGGCCTGGCCCGTGAGGCGCAGAAGACGAACGCCCAGGTCATCGTCTTTGCGGGCGTCCACTTCATGGCCGAAACGGCAGCCATCCTCAACCCGGAAAAGACGGTGCTGCTGCCGGATCTGGAGGCTGGCTGCTCCCTAGCTGACAGCATCCGCCCGGAGGATGTGCAGCACTGGAAAGAGGCCAACCCAGAAGGCCTGGTGGTTGCCTACGTCAACACCGCTGCCGAGATTAAAGCCTTGGCCGATGTCTGCGTAACCAGCGCCAACGCGGTTCAAGTGGTGGCTAGCCTGCCGCCGGATCGCCCCATCTTTTTTGTGCCGGATATGTTCCTGGGGGCCTATGTAGCCCAGGCAACGGGGAGGGAGCTGGATCTATTCCCCGGCGAGTGCCACGTCCATGTCGGCATCCGGGAGGAGCACCTCAAGGCAATGGCAGAGAGGCACCCGGAGGCGGAGTTCCTCATCCACCCCGAGTGCAGTTGTGGCTCCAGTTGTCTATTTCTCAAGCCGGACGCCAAGCTCCTTTCTACCGAGGGGATGGTGCGTTATGCCAAAACTTCGGCCAGCCGCGAGTTTGTGGTCGCCACCGAAGTGGGCATTCTCCACCGGCTGCAAAAAGAGGCCCCCAACAAGAGGTTTATCCCTGTCAAAGCAGACGCCGTCTGCGAGTACATGAAAAAAATTACTCTGGAAAAGATCTATCGCTCCCTGCTGGAGATGCGCCACGTAATCCAAGTGCCAGAGGCGGTGGCCGAAAAAGCCCGCAAGTCCCTCCTGGCCATGCTGTCGGTGCCGGCGGGAGCCTAGAAGGGGGGCGCCCCGGTCGAGGGGCGGTTTTGTCCAGTGGTGTCCACGGCTTTCCCGGCGGAAACAGACCTCCTGATCCTGGGAGCAGGGGTGGCAGGGGTCTATGCAGCCCTGTGGGCGGAAGCGGAGGGGGCCAGAGCCCTGGTGGTGAGCAAGGATCCCCTCCCCTCGGGATCCACTCCTTGGGCGCAGGGGGGGGTGGCTTTTCCGCTGGATGCGGCGGATGTGGAGGCCCACCTCCAGGACACCCTGCAGGCAGGCCGGGGCCTGGTGGAGGCCGAAGTGGCCCGCTCCATTCTGTGGGAAGCGCCCTTTCATCTGGAGAAGCTTTTGTCCTGGGATCTGCCCTTCCACCCTGAGCCAGTGCGGGAAGGGGGCCATTCGCGGGCGCGGGTACGCCATCTGGGAGGGGATCGAAGTGGGCTATGGCTTCTCAGAGGCCTGCTGGCTCGCCTGAGCAAGCCGCCTTTGGAGGGCTACACAGCCCTCAGCCTTTTGATGGCAGGGGAGAGAGTGGGAGGAGCCCTGCTCCTCGGTCCGGAGGGCTTTCTTCAGGTAAGGGCGGGGGCGGTTCTCCTGGCTACAGGCGGGTTTGGCAGCCTCTTCCCCCTCTCCACAGCTCCGCCGGGAGCTACTGGCGATGGCATGGCCCTGGCCTGGCGAGCAGGGGCCATTCTCAGGGATCTCGAGTTTGTGCAGTTTCACCCCACCGTTTTGCCCAATGGAGCCCTGGTCAGTGAAGCCGCCCGAGGGGCAGGGGCCGTGCTGCTCAACGCCTGGAGGGAGCGCTTTATGCCTCGCTATGCGGAGCTGGGGGATCTAGCGCCGCGGGATGTGGTGGCCCAGGCAGTGTTCTGGGAGCAGCAGCGGACGGGGGGAGTTTACCTGGACCTCCAAGCTGTGCCCCATCTGGAAGAGCGCTTTCCTACCGTTGTTGCCTCTGCCCGCGCTTTGGGGCTGGATCCCAAAAGAGAGCCCCTGCCGGTTGCTCCCGCTGCCCACTACGTCATGGGCGGCGTGCGAACGGATGCCTTTGGCTGCACGGGCCTGCCGGGCCTCTACGCAGCGGGGGAAGTGGCTTCTACGGGCCTGCACGGGGCAAACCGTTTGGCTTCCAACAGCCTTCTGGAGGGGCTGGTCATGGGCAAGCGGGCTGCCCTAGTCGCCCTACGGGACCTCCAGGATCCACCGCGGCAGGTGCAGGCTCTACCAGTGCTGACGGCGCCGCCCTCTCTGCTTCCCAAGCTCAGGCAGCAGGTGGGAGAAGCCCTGGGCGTGGTGCGGGAGGGAGAGCAGTTGCGGACTTTTCTGGCTTTTGCAGAGGCCCTACCCCTGGAGGAGAAGCCCTGGGCCAGCCGGGAAGAGGTCGAGGCCGGGAGTTTGTTGCTGCTTGCCCGCCTGGTGGCGCAAGGGGCTCTGTTGCGAGAGGAAAGCCGCGGAGCCCACTTCCGCAAGGATTTCCCCCAAGAAGGAGATCCTTTCCATACGGAAGTGTGGGGCTTTACGGTTAAGCAGACACCCCTGGGTCTGGGTGGGGCTTCCCTCTAGGCGGTCCAGGTGTGGTGGAAAACCCCCGGCCTGTCGATGCGTTCAAAGGTATGGGCGCCGAAGAAATCCCGCTGGGCCTGGGTGAGGTTTTGGGGCAGCTCGGCAGTGCGGTAGCTGTCGTAGTAGGCCAGGGAGGCGCTGATGGCCGGGATCGGGATCCCCAAAGCTGCTGCGGTGGCCACCACCCGCCGCCAGGATCCCTGCCTTTCCTGGATGGCCTGCTTGAACTCCTCATCCAGAAGCAGGTTGACCAGCTCCGGATCCCGCTGGTAGGCTGCCTGGATTTTGCCCAGGAGGCGGGCGCGGATAATGCAGCCCCCCTTCCAGATGCGAGGGATCTCGCTAAAGGTGTAGATGTAGCCGTGGGCAACAGTGGCTTGCCGGAGCAGCGCCATCCCCTGGGCATAGGAGCAGATCTTGGAACAATAGAGAGCGGCGCGCAGATCCTGAAGGAAGCGCTCGGGATCCCCTTCAAAGGTGGTTCCTGGCCCTTGCAACTGCTGGGAGGCAGACACCCGCTCTTCCTTCATCGACGAGAGAATGCGGGCCTGCACTGCCGCCTCGATGGTGGGCACTGGCACCCCCAAATCCAGGGCGTCCTTGACCGTCCACAGGCCCGTGCCCTTCTGGCCTGCCTTGTCCAAAATTAGGTCCACCAGCGGCCTGCCCGTCTCCGCATCCAGCGTCCCCAAGATCTTGGCGGTAATCTCAATCAGAAACGACTCCAGCTCCGTCTCGTTCCAGGCTTGGAAGATCTCCTGCATCTGGGGTGCCGAAAGCTTCAGCCCCCTGCGCATGAGGTCGTAGACCTCGGCAATGAGTTGCATGTCGCCGTATTCGATGCCGTTGTGCACCATCTTCACGTAGTGCCCGCCCCCTTTGGGCCCCAGGTAGGTGACACAGGGGCCGTCCGGCCCTTGGGCGGCAATTTTGGTGAGGATGGGCTCCAGTAAGTGGTAGGCTTCCAGACTGCCGCCAGGCATGAGGCTGGGGCCGTTGAGGGCGCCTTCTTCCCCGCCGCTCACCCCCATGCCGACAAAGTGGATCCCAGTAGGCTCCAGGGCCGCGGCGCGCCGGTCGGTGTCGCTGTAGAGAGAGTTGCCGCCATCGATGAGGATGTCGCCCGGCTCCAGCAGCGGTTTGAGCTCGTCGATGAGGGCATCCACCGCTGGGCCTGCCTTGACCATGATCAAGATTCTGCGGGGCCGCTCCATTTGTTGCACCAACTCCGGCAGGCTGTAGGCGGGGGTAATCTGTTTGCCCTGGGCTCGCCCTTGGATGAACTGCTCGGTTTTGGAGCGGGTGCGGTTGTAGACGACAACTGGAAAGCCGTTGCGTTCGACGTTGAGGGCCAGGTTTTCCCCCATCACTCCCAGGCCAATCACCGCAAAGCTGGGCTTGCTCATGGTTGGGGCACCATCAACACCTCACCCAATCTAGAGGTCGATCCGAGCGGCCGGTTCTAGGGATCCTGTTTTCTTCACCTTTGCCAGCTTTCAAGGACAGCCGAGACTTGCGCGAGTGGAAACTCCGGTTACGGGATGGGATCCCTCTGCCCGCTGGCACAACTGGCGCAGGGCTGCCCGATCCACATAGGCCTCGCTGAAGTCGGCGCCGGCAATCTGAGCCCCTTCCCAAACGGCCCGCGCGGCGATTGCTCCCCTGAGGTTGGCTCCTCGGAGGTCGGCACCCGCTAGGTTGGCCAGATCCAGCAGGCTGTTGCTCAGATCCGCCCCAGCCAGGTTGGCCCCCGCCAGATTGGCCTTGGTGAAGACCACGCCGGTGAGGTTAGCCCCGTGCAGGTCGGCACCCTGCAGGTTGGCGCTGACAAAGCTGCTGCCTCGCCAATCCTGACGCGACAGATCCTGCCCTCGCAGATCGGCGTTGTTGAAGTTGAGGCGAGTCTGGCCGTTCGCCGCCGATCCCCACAGACCCCACAGCAGCAGCGTCGCCGCCAGCAGGATCCCCAGGGGGATCCGCAGCTGGGATCCCCCCTTTGCTTTTGCTGCCTCAGGACGCTTCAAAGCGCTCAACTCCTTCCGCAAGTTCTTATCAGAAAATCTAGGTCTAAAACCCTGCCCTTTAGGGCAGCTTTTCTTGGTTTTGGATGTAGGCCACTAAGAGTTGCAGAGGAGCCCCCCCAACACTAGAAGCCAAGTAGCTGGGACTCCACAAGGCATTCTTGCCATAAGGTTTAAGTAGTTTAGCTTGCCCGCACTTGCGACTCGAAACCTCCTTCAGTGCATTCACCATTTGAGAGATAGACCACTTGGGCGGGTAGGCAATTAGAAGGCGGACGTAGTCTGCCTCGCCGTTAAACTCTAAGACCTCAAAGTCCATCTTTCGGGCAACACTCTTAAACGCCTCCGCAATCAAGTTCAAACTCTCTTGAGTGAGTATCTTTCGCCTGGATTTGTGACAAACACCAAATGGGCCTGCAGGCTAGAAACACTGTTGCGGTCTCTCCTTAATTTCATGTGCTATCTTGGACATACCAACTTGACTCTAGCCCATGAAAGCTCGATACAGGTATAGGTTCTACCCCACAGACCAACAGCGGCAGAAGCTTGCCAAGTTGTTTGGCTGTGTCAGGTACGTCTGGAATGAAGCCTTAGCCCACTGCCAAGCCGTTGGGAAGTATCCAGGGTACAACGCTTTGGCCAAGCGCCTA
This sequence comes from Synechococcus sp. O70.1, assembly GCF_047462215.1. Classification (NCBI taxonomy): domain Bacteria; kingdom Bacillati; phylum Cyanobacteriota; class Cyanophyceae; order Synechococcales; family Synechococcaceae; genus Synechococcus; species Synechococcus sp. O70.1. The sequence goes on from NZ_JANSIT010000017.1 coordinate 25,924, forward strand.
ACCGAGCTCAAGCAATCGACTTCATGGTTGGGCGAAGTTTCAAGTGTTGCTTTACAGCAATCTCTCAGACATTTGGACAAAGCCTACAAGCGTTTCTTTACCAAGCAAGGAGGTGCGCCGCAGCTCAAAAAGAAAGCAGCCAAGCAGTCAGCAACGCTAACTAGGGGAGCTTTTTCTATCAACGGTAAGCGGGTTTACTTGGCCAAGGTGGGAGCCATTAAGCCTATTTGGAGCCGACCTTTGCCGAGTACCCCTAGTTCCGTCACTGTAATTAAAGACACTGCCGAGCGTTACTTTGTCAGCTTTGTGGTGGAGACGGAACCTGTTAGCATCCCTGCTCGCTCACCCAGTATTGGAGTGGATTTGGGGATTAAGACCTTCGCCGCCACAAGCGATGGGGCCAAGTTCCCCAGTCCCAACTATAGGCCTCTGTACAACCGTATTGCCCAGCTGCAAAAGCAGCTTGCCAGGCGGGTGAAGGGATCCCATCGGTGGGAGCGAACCCGGCTGAGGATTGCCAAGCTGCACAACCGCATTGCCGACATGCGGCTCGACTTCCTGCACAAGTTGTCAACCCAGCTCACGGTCGAAAACCAAGTCGTGTGCTTGGAAGACCTCAACGTTAGCGGGATGTTGAAAAACCGTCGGTTGTCCAAGGCGATTAGTCAGCAGGGGTGGCATACCTTTCGGGCTCTCTGTGAGGGCAAAGGTGAGAAGTACCAGAGGGAAGTGCGCCTAATCGACCGGTGGGAGGCTACAAGCCAGTACTGTTCGGCTTGTGGCTGGCACTGGGGCAAGTTGGATTTGGCTACCCGTGTGGTAGTCTGCGACGGTTGCGGGGCAGTGCATGACAGGGACGTCAACGCTGCCAACAACCTAAAGCAAGTCGGGATGGGGCATCGCCCGACTCTAAAACGGACGTGGAGACTGCGTAAGACTGGCTAGCCAGCAGCAGTTTGTGAAGCGTCAAGAATCTCTCGCCTTTAGGCGAGGGGAGTATGTCAACATGCTTTGGTATGAAAGTAGCTTACTTTGACTGCGCAGCGGGCATTGCCGGCGACATGTGCCTGGGGGCGCTGCTGGATTGCGGGGTGCCCCTGGAGTATCTCAACCAGCAGCTCCAGGCCTTGGGCATCGGGGGGGAATACAACCTGCAGGTGAGTCGCGTGCAGCGCTGTGGGCAGCCTGCCCTGCAGGCGGTGGTGGAGGTGCTGGACGGATCCCCGCCCCCCCGTTCCTGGTTGGAGATCCAGGCTTTGATTGCCGGATCCCACTTGGCCCCTGCGGTCAAGGTCCGCAGCCTCAAGGTTTTCGAGAAGCTGGCCCAGGCGGAGGCAAAAGTTCATCAGGTTCCCCTGGAAAAAGTGCATTTCCACGAGGTGGGGGCTGTCGATGCCCTGGTGGATATCGTCGGCACCTGTGTTGGCCTCGACTGGCTGCAGGTGGAGCAGGTGATCTCTTCTCCCCACCCCATTGGCGGCGGCTGGGTCAGCACCGAACACGGCCAGCTAGCGGTGCCCGTGCCGGCGGTGATTGAGCTGTGGGAAATGGGGCGTGTGCCAGTGTTCAGCAACGGCGTGGAAGCCGAGCTGGTTACCCCCACCGGGGCAGCCTTGGCAGTGGCGCTGGCAGAAGAGTTTGGGCCTTGTCCACCGCTGCGGCTGGAAAAAGTGGGGCGGGGGGCTGGCAGCCGTGAGCTGCCCATTCCCAACATCTTTCGCCTTTGGATTGGTCAATCGCAGGGGCATGAGCCGACCGAGATTGTCTCGGTCTTACAAACCCAGATTGACGATCTCAACCCTCAAGTGATTGCCTACACCTGTGAGCAGTTGCTGGCCCTCGGTGCCTGGGACGTGTTTACCCAGCCCATCACCATGAAGCAGGGACGACCAGGGGTATTACTGACGGTAATCTGCCCGCCGGATCGCGTGCTGGAGTGCCAGGATCTCCTCTTCCGGGAAACCACCACCCTGGGCATTCGCCACTCTCTGCAGCAGCGCACCGTCCTGGAGCGGCGGATCGAGCGGGTGGAAACTCCCTACGGCCTGGTGGACGTCAAGGTGGCCTGCCACCACGGCCGCATTGTCAACGCCCAGCCGGAGTTTCGCGACTGTGTGGCCCGCGCCCAAGAGTTCCGCGTGCCGGTGCAGACGGTGTGGCTAGCGGCTCACGCGGCATGGCAAAAGCGGCTGCAAGGGGATCCCGCCTAGCCAGTCGGACTTGCCAGCTAGAGAAGTTGCTCCTGCTGAACAGAGATGGAGATCCCTGGCCTGCTAGCCTGGAAGATGTTGTAAGGCTCCCACGCTCTTGCCGACGGCTGCCAACATGGACTCCCAAACCTATCAGTTTAACTTCGACCGCAAACTTTGGGACCGCTTTATCACCGTAGCTCAGCCATATTTTTACCCGAGGGTGCGCTATGGAGGCTGGATTTTCTTTGGCCTGCTAGCAGCATCCATGGTGTTTGTGGTTGCCCTCATGTTCTTTGTCGAGATTGGGGTAACCCTGGTTGGAAAGGCCCTTTTTCCAGAGTTCTTCCGAACCCTAGCAGCAGGCTTGGTCGAGCAAACAGAGAGAAACCTAGCCTCGCCAGTGCTATGGGTGGCAGCAGCCAGCTTGGCCCTAAGCAGCCTGGCGTTTGGGGTGGTATGGAGGCAGATCCATCGGCGCTGGTTGCAATGGGTGCTCCTTACCTTTTTGCTGTTTCTGTCCCTAACAGTAAACCGGCTAAATGTAATGATTAGCTTTATCTTTCGTTTTATCGACACTGCCCTGCAGCAAAAGGAAGAGAGCACCTTCTGGCAGTTTTTGATCATCTACGGGGTGTTGATCATCTCAGCCATTCCCATTTTGGTGATCTACCGCTATACGCGGCTAAAGCTGGGCCTGTTTTGGCGGGAATGGCTAACCGACTACTTCCTGGATCGCTACTTTGACCGGCGGGCCTACTACGAGCTGGATTCCAACGCTGCCAACACCGAAATCGATAACCCTGACCAGCGCATTTCAGAAGACGTTCGCTCCTTCACTGGCACCACCCTTTCTTTTTTGTTGGATATTCTCGACTCAATCCTCACTCTCTACGCCTTCACCGGCATTCTCTACAGCATTTCCCGCGTGCTGGCGATAGGATTGGTTATCTATGCTACCATCGGCACTGGCATTGCCGTTTTGGCCGGTCGCAGGCTGATTAAAATTAACTTCGATCAACTGCGCTACGAGGCCGACTTTCGCTACAGCCTAGTGCACGTGCGAGACAACGCCGAGTCCATTGCCTTTTACCAGGGCGAAAACCTAGAGCTAAGACAGATCCTGAATCGCTTTGCTGCTGTCTTGCGCAACTTTAATTTGTTGATCATTTGGCAAGCAATTATCGATATCTTTCAGTACGCCTATAACTACTTTACCCGCATCGTTCCCTATGTGATTGTGGCTCCCCTCTACTTCAGCGGCGTGCGGGATTTTGGCACCATCACCCAGGCCACCATTGCCTTTAGCCAGGTGCTGAGCGCCCTTTCGATTGTGGCCAACCAGATCCAAAGCATCTCCAGCTTTGCCGCCGGGATCAACCGCCTGGGATCCTTTTACGAAGCTTTGGAGGATCCGGCCCTGCGCCAGCTGCGTCCTCGAGAAAGCGCCATCCAAACCCGCATTGCCCCCCACCTGGCGCTGCAGCATGTTACTTTGCTTACGCCCAATTCGGAACGAATCTTGGTTCGGGATCTGTCCCTAAGTTTGGAGGCAGGCCAACGGCTATTGATTGTAGGGGTCAGCGGCAGCGGCAAGAGCTCCCTGCTGCGAGCCATTGCTGGCCTGTGGAGCAACGGCCAGGGGTCCATCGCCCGTCCCGACCCCGGCGAGATGCTCTTCCTGCCCCAGAAGCCCTACATGCTCCTGGGATCCCTGCGGGATCAACTCCTCTATCCAGGCCGTCGCCGGGATCTGACCGACGAGGAGCTCCTGCAGATCTTGGCCCAAGTTAACCTCGCTGACTTGCCGGAGCGGGTGGGCGGCTTCGACGTGGAGAAAGACTGGGCCAGCACCCTCTCTTTGGGCGAACAGCAGCGCCTGGCCTTTGCCCGCATCTTAATTACACGGCCCCGCTACGCCATTTTGGACGAGGCCACCAGCGCCCTGGATGTGGCCAACGAAAAACTGCTCTACCTGCAACTGCAACGCCTCAACACCACCTACGTCAGTGTCGGCCACCGCCCCACCCTCCTGGCCTACCACGACCTTGTCTTGGAGCTGCAGGGCAACTCTGCCTGGAAACTCTGGTCGGCGGCAGACTACAGCGCCCGCTTGGGGCTGGCCGGCTAGAGCTTTGAGGCCGGCTGTAAGCGCTACAGCAGGCTGTAAAGAAGCCAAACTGGACGTTGCTGGCAAGAGGTGATACCCTGTTTCACAGGTATTCCGACCGGATTACTGGGGAATTAGATGACCTCCTCTGCCACCTCCGAAGCCAAGCGCTCCAAAGTAGAGCACATCAAGGCTGAAAGCAACTTTCTGCGGGATCCCTTGCAGCAGGAGTTGGCCCAAGACACCACCCACTTCAGCGAAGCGGCGGTGCAGGTGCTCAAGTTCCACGGTGTCTACCAGCAGGACGACCGGGATCTGCGGCAGCAGCGAAAGCAGGAGGGACTGGAGCGGGCCTACCAGATGATGCTGCGCACCCGCATTCCGGGGGGGCATGTGCCGCCACAGCTCTATTTGACCCTGGATCGGCTGGCCGATGAGTACGGCAACGGCACCTTGCGCGCCACCACCCGACAAACCTTGCAATTACACGGGATCCTGAAGAAAAATCTCAAGGCCACAGTGGCCAGCATTATTCGGCAGATGGGATCCACCCTGGCTGCCTGTGGAGATGTCAACCGCAACATCACGGCGCCGGCTGCCCCCTACAAGAACCGGCCTGCCTACCGCTATGCCCAGGAGTATGCGCGCAAACTGGCAGATCTCCTGGCGCCGAAGACCTCTGCCTACTATGAGATCTGGGTAGATGGGGAGCCAGTTCCCATCCCGCCGGTGGATCCGGAAGTCCGGGAAGCCGAGCAGTTTGTCGGCAATGGGGTAAGGCTGGAAGGGCCGGAGCCTCTGTATGGCCCAGTCTACTTGCCTCGCAAGTTCAAGACCGCCATCACCGTGGCTGGAGAGAACACGGTCGATATCTACGCCCAGGATCTGGGCCTAATTGTGCTCACCGACCGCAAGGGCAACCTCAAGGGCTTCAACATCGTGGTGGGCGGAGGGATGGGGCGCACCCATGGCAAGGAAGAGACGGAGCCCCTTTTGGCCCAGAAACTCTGCTTTGCCCCGCCGGAGACGGTGTATCGGGTTTGCCAGGCGGTCTTGGCCGTGCAGCGGGATCACGGCAACCGCTACGACCGCAAGCAGGCGCGGCTGAAGTATCTTGTGCGCGACTGGGGGATCCACAAGTTTCGCCGCGTGGTCGAGCAGTACCTGGGGGAGAAGCTATTGCCCTTTCGGCGCATGCCTAAGTTTGTCCCCAACAGCGACGACTACCTGGGCTGGCACGAGCAGGGGGATGGCCGTTGGTTTTTGGGCATCTCTATTGAAAATGGCCGCATCCAAGATACGCCGGAGCGGCAGCTCAAAACGGCACTGCGCAAGATTGTGGAGGAATTTGCTCTCCACCTGCGGCTTACCCCCACGCAGGACGTGATCCTCATCGACATCGAGGAGCACCAGCGAGAGGCCATTAACCAGATCCTCAAGTCCCACGGAGTCCCCTCCAAGGAGGAGATCCCAGAGCTGGTGAGGCTGTCCATGGCCTGTCCGGCGCTCCCCACCTGTGGCCTAGCCATCACCGAGTCGGAGCGGGCCCTGCCCAGCTTGATTCGCCAGTTGGATCAGGTGGTGCAGGAGCTGGGGCTACAGGACTCGCCCTTTTTGGTGCGCATGACCGGCTGCCCCAACGGCTGTGCCCGCCCTTACTTGGCGGAGCTGGGATTGGTGGGATCAGCCCCCGATGGCTACTACCAAATCTGGCTGGGGGCTAGCCCGCGAGGGGATCGCTTGGCCCAGCCGTTTCAGGATCGGGTGCATGTTAGCCAAATTGTGCCCCTGATGCGGATTCTCCTGCAGATCTACAAGCAGGAGCGCCAGCCCCAAGAGCGCTTTGGCGACTACTGCCACCGCGTGGGGATCCCTTACCTGCAGGCCCAGGTGCAGCAAAGGGATGGCGTTTTTGCCTGAAGGGATCCCTCAAAAACGAGACCAAGCCTGTAGCCATTCCCGGAGCGCTTCCAGCCATCCAATCGGTTCGGGCTTGGCTGCTTCTGGAGCTTCCTCCTCGCCAGCCGGCAAGCTAACTTGGTCAGGGTGCACCCTGTAAACTCGGATGGGTTTGGCGTTGGGAAAAGGTTTCACCGAAAGAGGCTCCACCTGCAGGAGTTGCCCTTCCACTGCTCGATACACGGCTGCCGAGATGAGCAACCGAAAGCTCTGTTCCTCAGTCTGTCCCCCCCCTTGCGAAACATCCTCAACCGACTCCAGCCAGGTGGCAAACTGAACCGACTTCCCGAAGGCGGACAGCCGCTGCGGATCTTGGGGATCAATGGGGAGCAGAAGAACCGGGCCGTGGTGGATCCCGAGGGTGAGCTTAACCTGGGGGTAGGAGAGTTGCCGCAGAGACCTATTCAACTCCGCCACCGACTGTCCAAGCGCCAACCCCGCCTGCAGCGCCTGCTGTATGGCCAGCTCGGGTTGTTTGAGACCAAACAAAGCCAGACTTCTCAGCCCGCTCTGGTTGGCCAGTACTCCCCCATATTGCTGCACCAATGCTCCCATCTGGGTGAAGTAGCGACCCAAGGTGTAGACAACATCGTAGGGAAAGTTCTCCTCGTCGAAGTTGGCTGTCCCCCGCAGCGAAGCGCTGAGAATGGCGGCGGTGACTTGGCTGCCGACCGAATGGGCCTGCAATTGATGTTGAGCTACTTCCACATCTGCTTTATCGATCACCAGCCGCTGCAGGGTGACATCTCCAGTGATGCGGGTTTGACAGGCCAGACGAATATGTACAGGAAGGTCTAGCCGTTGAGCTAACTTCTTCTCGGCAGGGGTCATGCTGCGGCAGTTTTGGCTGCCTTCCAAAATCAGAATGCGACAGGTGGAGCAGGCGGCATTGCCCCCACAGGCATGGACATGGCGCACCCCCGCCTTGAGCAGATTTTCCAGAACCGTGAGCAGGGGATTGGCTTCCAAGGTGAGGTTGTCGGGGTAACAGGTGATCCGCATGGTTAAGAGGGAGTGAGGGGTGGCAAAAAGATTCAGCACTACCTAAATTCAGTACGGCATTGCCCTCCCCTTGGATGCTGTTTTCAAAAGTTTTGGGTATTGGGTAACCTCACCCCGCAGCCTGCCCCGGCGCCGATGATAGAGTACAGAGGAGTCTTCTGCGCGAGCCCTTTATGCCTCAGTCCAAACCCCAAGAATCCCCAGCCCGCAAGCTCCTCAACATTTTGCTGCTGGTGGTGGGCACGGTAACTTTCTTGGGCTTCTCCTTTGGCCCGCTATTCCAGGCCCTCGGGCCTTCCGAATCTCCAGAGGCCAGCCTGGTAACCGAGCAACTGCGGGCCCAGGCAGACGGCTATCGCGTCGTGCTGGAGCGGGAGCCGGATAACCCCATCGCCCTGCGGGGGTTGATCGACACGCAACTGCAGCTCAACGAGCCGCAAGGGGCCATCGAGCCGCTGAAGAAGCTGGTGGAACTGGAGCCGGAAAATCGGCAACTGCGAGCTTTTTTGGCCCAGATTCAGCAAGATACAGGGGATCTGGAAGGGGCATTAGAGCAGCTCCAGATCCTTCACGAGAAGGATCCCAAAGATAGCCAAGTCCTGCAGGAGCTGGCCGACGTTCAACTAGCGCTGGGCCGCCCTTCTCAAGCCATTGAACTACTGGAGAACTATCTGAAGGAAGTCCCGGAAGATAACGATGTCCGTCTGCGCTTGGCCTTTATCTACGTCCGCAATAACCAGACGGAAAAGGCTGTCGCCCTCTACGACGAGATGATTGCGGCGGATCCCAGCGACTTTGCGCCCGTGTTGGGCAAAGCAATAGCCCTTAGCTCCGCCACCGATGAAAACCTACGGGCAAAAGCCCCGGAGCTATTTGAGCAAGCAGCCCGCCTGGCCCCACCCAAGCTGCGGGAGCAGATCCGGCAAGAGGCCGAGCTCTCTGCCCAAAGAAACCAGCCTCAGGCTGTTGAGAGCCAGGAGACTGCTCCCTGAGGAGAGTCGTCCCCCTCAAGACTCGGAGACCTCCTTGAGGGCCGCTTCCACCGAGGGATAGATCTCGAAGAGGGAATCTAGGTGGGTAACCTTGAGAACCAGCTTCGCTTGTTCTCCCAGGCTGCAGAGCTTGAGAGGACAGCCGGCAGCGGAACAGAGGCGTCTTGCCCACACCAAAGCCGACACCCCCCTACTGTCGATCAGCGGAACCTGACTTAGATCCAGCAAGAGATGTCTTGGTTTCTCGGCGAGAACCGTGCCCAGCTCTTGGCGCACCAGAACCGGATCCAGCTTTCCTGGCGGAAGCTTGACGAGGGTAACAAGGGATCCCCCGGGGCTAAGCTGAGTGGAAACATCCACAAAGGGCTAAGAAAGAAAAAGCCGAGGGCAAGGGTCACCTTGATTCTGAACCAAAGCCACCGGCTTGGGCCTTGCTGGGCAACTTGGAGGTAGGAAGGTAGCTCTAATGGATACGCACGCGATCCCGATGGAGGATGCGGCTGCCTTGGGTTTGTTGGCCCTACAGCTGCCGATGGCGGCGGTGTTGCTGGCCCGGCTGCTGCCCTCTCTGTGGCGTCCTTCTCCTCTCCCTCCTGGTCAACCGGGGATCCCTTTTCCGCCGGGCTTGGTCAGCGTCTTGCTGCCTACCCTCAACGAAGCCGAGCGCCTGGATCCCTGCCTAGAAGGGCTGCACCGCCAGGGAGCGGTCGTGCGCGAGGTGCTGGTGGTGGATAGCCGCTCCCAGGATGGCACCCGCGAAAAAGTGCTGCAGATGGCCAAGCGGGATCCCCGCTTTCGCCTCTTGACCGACGATCCCCTGCCCAGCGGCTGGGTGGGTCGTCCCTGGGCGTTGCACTACGGCTTTCTCCATGCGGATCCCGCTTCTGAGTGGATCTTGGGCATTGATGCTGATACCCGCCCCCAGCCGGGCTTGGTGGAGCGCTTGCTGGAAACTGCCCAGGCCAAAGGGCTGGATCTCCTCACCCTGGCGCCGCAGTTTATCCTGCAGCACTGGGGGGAAGGCTGGCTCCAACCAGCTCTTTTGGCAACCCTAATTTACCGCTATGGAGCGCCAGGGGACACTGCTACCCTGCCAGAGCGGACGATGGCCAATGGGCAGTGCATGTTGGTGCGCCGCTCGGTGCTAGAAGCCATGAACGGCTACACGCTGGCGCGGGCCTCCTTCTGCGACGATGTCACCCTGGTGCGGCAGATTGCGGCAGCCGGCTTTAAGGTCGCTTTCTGCAACGGTCGGCACCTGCTCAAGGTGCGCATGTACACTTCTTTGGCCGAAACTTGGCGGGAGTGGGGCCGATCCCTGGACCTGAAAGATGCCACTCCTGCAGCCCAACTGTGGGGGGATATCGCCCTACTGGTGCTTACCCAGGGGATCCCAGTCTTAGCGGTTGGGGGTCTGGGGCTCAAGGCCGGGCTGGGGTTCCCCTTTTCCCTAACGGAGCAGGTGCTGCTGGGTCTTAACCTGGGCCTAGTTGCCTTGCGACTGGGAGTCCTTGTGGGCATTCGCGGCTCCTACCAAGATCCCCCCTGGACGTTTTGGGCTTCGCCGCTGGCGGATCCCTTGGCCGTCCTGCGAGTGATCCTGTCGGCCCTCAGCCGGCCCCGCTCTTGGCGCGGGCGCACCTACTCGTCATCAGCCGAGCGTAGTGGAGGTTAATCTATTAATCTAAGTGTTCGCCACCCTTGGTTTCGGGGATAGCTGGGAGATCCTGTAGCTGCAGCAAATCTCTCCTTCAGGCAGCAGCCGCTTGTGGGACACGTAGCTGGCGCAGACTTCACGTTACCCCGCCTGTCAATGGCTAAGGTATGCTGGTGGGCAGGGAGCCGATTTCCCGCCTCTTCTGGAGAGAATATGCCCGAGCCGGAATCCTCCTCTGCCCACATTCTGGTGATCGAAGATGAGGCCAAGTTGGCCCGTTTTCTGGAAACTGGGCTGACCTATGAAGGGTACCGAGTCAGCGTGGTCGGCGATGGCACAGCGGGGCTAGCGGCAGCCCGCACCCAAAACCCCGACCTGGTGCTCTTGGACTGGATGTTGCCCGAGATCTCGGGGTTGGAGGTTTGTCGCCAGTTGCGCTTGACGGGCGACCGCGTGCCGGTGGTGCTAATGACGGCTAGCGATGAGGTGGCAGCTCGGGCGGCAGGGCTGGAGGCTGGGGCGGATGATTATGTCGTGAAACCCTTTAGCCTTCAGGAGTTACTGGCGCGGATACGGATCTATTTGCAGCACCCCAAGGGATCCCCCCATGGCCAGTTGGTGTTCATGGATCTAACGCTGGATCCCGTGACGCGGGAGGTGAGGCGGGGAGAGCGCCAGGTGGAGCTGACTGCTAAAGAATACGAGCTGTTGCGCTACCTCATGGAACATCCCCGCCAGGTGCTCACCCGCCAGCAGATTCTGGAGCATGTGTGGGGGCACAACTTTGCAGGCGACTCTAACATCATCGAGGTTTACATTCGCTACTTGCGTCTTAAGATCGAAGCTCCAGGAGAGAAGCGCCTCATCCAGACGGTGCGCGGGGTAGGCTACGTGTTGCGAGACTAGGAGCGCGACCGGAAAATTCGTCCTACTGGCGCGGCGTGGAAGCCAACTGCTGGAACTAAGTTGGGGGATCGGGGGTGCAGAGCGTGCTGGGGATGAATCTACGGGGTACTGAGCTGCTAGGCCTTACTTTTAGCTCGCCCGGGGAATTCGTCTTCCGCTTCCCCCCCAGCACTCCCCTGGTGGGCGGGCTAGGTTTGCGTTGGTACGGCCTGCTGATGGGCATTGCCGTGTTGGTTGGCCTAATCCTGACCAAAGCCCTAGCAGAGGCCCGTCACCTCGAGAAAGAGCCGGGCAAGGCCAGCGAGCGGGTCGAGGCCCTGGCCCTGTGGCTAGTGGTGTCGGGGTTTCTGGGCGCCCGACTTTACTACGTCCTCACCCATTGGTCAGAGTTCCGAGACAACCCCCTCTTGGCCTTTGCCATCTGGCGGGGAGGCATCATCATCCACGGTGGGATCCTGGCGGGGGCGCTTGCCCTTTACCTCTATTGCCGCGCCACCGGGATCAACGGGTGGAAGTACGCCGATGTGATTACCCCCGGCTTGATCTTGGGCCAAGCCATTGGGCGCTGGGGCAATTTGTTCAACTCCGAGGCCTACGGTGCCCCCATTCCTCCTGACAGCAGTTGGCCTTTGCGGATATATATCCCTCCCGAGGCCCGCGAGCCGGAACACAGCCAGTTTGAGTTTTTTCACCCCATCTTCTTTTACGAAAGCCTCCTTAACCTGGTTCTGTTTGCCCTCTTGATGGGGATGTTCTGGCGCTTTCCCAAGCTTAAGGATGGCACTTGGGTCTGGACCTATGTCGTCGGCTACAGCCTGATTCGCATCCCCTATGAAATCTTACGCGTGTCGGCGGTGGCCTATCTGCCGGGAACTTCCGTTAAGGCTGCCTATGTGGCCAGCGCCGTAGGCCTAGTGCTCGGGATCGGGATGCTAATCTACATGTACCGGCTGCGCTTTGATCCCGACCTGGAACAATTAGCCGCTTGGCTAGCCGAACAAGCGGGGCTGGAGCTGGAAACAGCTGCAGACCTTGTGCAGCGGGCTTGGGCCATCCAGCAACAACATCGCCGTGCCGACTTGCTGGATCGCGTCACCCTAGCCATGCCCCATTTTTCCAGCGCGGTTGCTCCCCACCTCTCTTTGGGCCAGCGGGAGCTATTGATGCGGCAACTGCTCTGCCGTCTGGAAGGTCGGGACTCCGGCCAGTAAACTCCCCCTCAGCTCTTCAGAGTTTGCAGCCACGCTTCCAGGGCGCGGATGGGGGCGGGATCCCGGTAGACCCGTTCCTGGCGGGCTTTTACCTGCCGGCCCACTTTCTCACGCCAGCGGTCGTCCAAGCCCAGCCGCACGGCAATCTGAACGTACTCATCCAGGCTAGAAGCAATGGTTTCGTGGAGCTCCATTTGCTGCAGGATGGCGTAGGTATGGCGGCCCCGCATCAGGGATCCCGGCAAGGTCACAATGGGCAGGCCGTGGGGCAAGGCTTCCAGGGTGGTGTTGCCGCCAGACCAGCCGATGCTGTCTAGGTAAACATCCCCCAGGGCGTTGTAGGCAGCGTATTCGGCGGGCGAGAGCTCCGGCAGCAGCAGCACATAGTCTTCGGCGGCCAGGCCGTAGGCGCGGAAGGCTCGCTGCAGCCGTTGCCAAAAGCGCTGGCGGATCCCTTGGGAAAGGCGGCCCTGGAGGAATAGGAATTGACACCGCCCCACCTCCCGGGCAATGCGGGGGAACACCTCGTCGTATTGGGGCAGGTATTTGAACAAGGATTGGGCACAGAGGTAGAGCACCCTGTCGGGATCCACCCCCCAGGCCTGCCAGTCCACAGAGGCAGGTGCAACCTCCGAGGGGATGTAGTAGGTGCCAAGGCCAGGTAGGAGCAGGAGCTGCTCAGTGTAGTGGCTGGCCCCGTCCGGCGGTTCCATCAGCTCGCTGCTGATGAAGACATCCATTGTTGGTAGACCGGAAGTTTGGGGATGGCCCCAGGCCATGGCCTGTACCGGCGCCAAACGCAGGGCAGCCAGTTGAGCGCAGACCGGGTCGATGCCCACTTCTGGGTAGAGGAGCACGTCCAGTTGGGCCTCTCGAATGACTGCCTGCCACTCCATTAAGCTGCGGGATCCGGCCACAAACTGCTCAAAGCGGGAGGGCAGGGAGCGCGTGATCTCGTCTTGGATGGCCGAGGTGTGGAAGCCGTAGAGGGCCACTTGGGAGCGATCCAAAGCTTCTACCCAGCCGCGAGTTAGGATCTTCCAAACCGAGTGATCCCGAAACAGGCCGGAGACGATGCCTACCCGAAGCCGCCCAGGACGTCGCTGCCGGGGAAGGGAAGGCTGGGGGTAGCGAGCCGCCATGACCTCCCCCACTAGGGATCCGTACAGTTGCTGCAGCTCGCGGTCGTTCTGGCCCTGGTAGGGCAAAAAGAAAGGCTGGACAGAGCCGACGCCGGCAGCCGCTTGCTCCAGGGTTTCTGGATCCCGCGGCAGTTGCTCCCAGCGGGCCTTGACCTCTTCTAGGGCCTGGCGGTAGCGCTGGCGAGCACTTGCTATCTGTTCCGGGGCGTCGTAGAGCAGGGGCAACTGGCTGACACACCAGCCCAGGGCGGCGGCCAAGTCGGCTGGATCCGCTTGCCAGAGTTGGTAGAACAGCTTGGCCGCTTCCTCCTCTTGCCCGCAATCGCGCAACAAGATGGCCAGGATATGGGCAGCATCGGTAAAGAAGCCCGGCTGCAACTCCAGAGCCTGCAGCAGCGGCACCAGCGCCGCCTCCCACTCCCCCTGCTGCCGTAGCACCAGGCCTAGCTGGTACAGGACCTCTGGATCCGGCCCCCCCTGCTCCAACGCCTGCTGGAGGTGAGCTTTTGCCTCCTCCAGGTAACCTACCTGCTTGAGGGCAATTGCCAGATTGTAGTGGGCGTCGGGAAACCACGGCTGCTGCGCCAAGGCCTGCTGCATCAGGGCAATGGCTTCCTCCAGGACTCCCTGCTGCTGTCGGCAGACCCCCAAAAGGTGCAGCGCTTCCGGGTGGGCGGGCCGGGCCTGCAACACCTGTTGGTAGAGGGAGATGGCCTCTTCCAGTTGCCCCCGCTGGTGATGGTGGACAGCCTGAACCAGCAGGGCCTGCAGGTGCTTTTCTTGGTCCTCTCGGCTGGGGCCCAAGCCTTTTCCTGGCAGCGACATTTAGCCGTTGGGGAGGTTGAGGAAGCCCGCCAAGGCGGGGGCAATTGGCAGCAGGGTCATCACCATCAAAAAGAGGGCTAGCAGCGCCAAGGCATCCCGCTGGCCGTCGGTTTCCGTAATCTCATCCTGCGGGGGACGCTCCGGCTCACGGGCAATAAAGAGAATGAGCAGCGCCCAGTAGAGGGCCAAGACGTTGCTGATGGCTGCCACGGCCAACGCAATGAGGGTAATCACCGTGGCGCGGGCTGCTGTCTTACGCCCATACACGGCCTGCACAATGCGACCCCCGTCCAACTGGCCAGCAGGCAGCAGGCTCAAGGCGGTGATGGCCAGCCCAATCCAGCCCACGGCCACGAAGGGGTGAATGGGCACCAGCTCCGCCTGTAGCTGGGATCCCAGCACCAGCCGCGCCAGGGTGCCCACCAGGATGGAGCTGCGAAAGATCTCCGTAGGCACGTACACGCCTCCAGCGCCCGAGAGCTTCAGGCCAACCAGCAGCACCACCAAGGAAAGGAGGCCGCCCGCTGCTGGTCCAGCAAAGGCGATGTCGAAGAGGGCCTTGCGGTTGGGCACCGGCGATTGGATGCGGTTTAGGGATCCCAGGGTGCCAATCCCTAGGCTGGGGATAACAAAAGCGGGGCTGAGGCGCACCCCATACTTGCCGGCCATCCAGCGGTGTCCGGTCTCGTGCACCAGCAAAATGGCAAAGATCCCAGCTGCCACGGGCAGAGCTTCCACCCAGCGCCCTGGCGCCTCCAACAGCCGGAAGCCCAGCAAGTTGGCCCCCACCTCTAGGGTGGCCAGAAAGCTAGCTAGCATTAGGCCTGCGGCCAGAATCTGGGCTCCCCTCGAGGCGCGGTAGTTAACTATCTCGTCTGGCAGAACCACCACCGCCGGCTTTTCCGAGGCATCCTCGACCAAAAACAGTTGGTAGCGGCTGCCCACGCGCTCTTTGAGCTTTTCCACCAGTAGGGGTACGACCACCTCGGCGTCCCCGCGGAGGTTGCCCTTAAAGATGGCCCCCTCCCCATAGGGGATGGTTTCAGTAACAAAAAAGGTGTCCAGGCTGAAGATGGACTGAATAGCTTGCAAATCCTCGGCGGAGATCTTGCGCAGAAACCCTGCTGGCTCCGCCGCAGCCTGGGTCGACGCCTCCGCTGCCCCTTCTGGTTGACCCTCTAAACTAGCCAACTGCTGCCGCCGCGCTTGCAGCTCCTGCTGGGCCAACTGGCGGGTTTTGCGCCCCACGGCAATGTAGAGCCCCGTAAACACCAGCAAGAGCAGCAAGAAGCCGGCAAAGTTGAGGTAAACCCCCACCAGCAGCAGCCCCAGGAAGATCACCCACGGCAAAAGGAGCAGGGATCCCTGCAGCCACATCCAGACGGCTAGGGATCCCCGCCGGCGGGCTCGCCAGAAGCCCCAACCCAAAAAGGCCAGCGTTCCCAGCAAAAAGAGCGGTGTAATCCCAGCAGCAATGTTCATGGCTGACCTAGCAAGGCTGTACGGGTATCCAGCTAGGGCAAGAGGGCTTAGGCGGAAACGACTGCTCCTTCAAAACGAGGCTCTGGCTCCTCCCACAGGTAGAAGCCAGCTTTGCGCGGTTTGAGTAAGAACAGCCGCAGGAACTGGTAGGCGTTGTTGAGGTAAAGCGGCAGCTTGCGCAGACCCTTGAAGGGGCCAGATCCCCGCTCAATCTCCCTCAGTTTGGCGTTGTTGGCTATACACTTCTGCAGCCGCCGCACAAACTCAGGGTTTTCCACATCCAATACCACTGGGAACACCTTAGCCGCCTCGCGGTTGGTTTTGTAGATTACCTCCATGTCATAGGCATGGGGATCCAGGCCGAGGAGGCGGTAGAAACCCGGGCGCTCGCCCACGTCGTTGAGGTACATGGTGGCAAACACCGACAGCAGGAAGAAGCGGCACCAGAGCTCAGCCACCCATCCCCTGAGCAGCCGTGGCTGGCTAAGAAGCACAAGGGCAAAGAAGTCGCCGTGCCGGTTCTCGTCCTGGCACCAGTTCTTGAAGAAATTGAAGATGGGGTAGATGCGGTTTTCAGGATGGGCCTCTAGGTGGCGGTAGATGAGGATGTAGCGCCAGTAGCCAATCTTCTCGGAAAGATAAGTGGCGTAGAAGATAAAGCGAGGCGCGAAATAGGTGTAGGACTTGTGCTTGGTTAAAAAGCCTAGATCAAAGGCCATGTTAAAGTCGCCCATGGCCCGGTTGAGGAAGCCGGCGTGGCGGGCTTCATCCCGGCTCATGAGGGCAAAGCACTCGGCCAAAATTGGGTTAGTCTCCTTCAGCCGGCGGGAGAGCTCCTTATAGAGCAGGAAGCCGGAGAACTCTGCCGTGCAGGAGCGCTCCAAAAACTCCACAACCAGCCGACGCGCCTCCGGATCGAGGCGACTTTCCCAGTCTTGGTTAAACTCCTCGCCGCGGACAAAGTGGTGGCGGTTGTAGTCGGCGCGAAACTCCTCCAGGATGGCTCGGAAGTCGGCCTCCCGATCCCCTAGGCTCATCTTGCCAATGGCTTCGAAATCGGTGGTGTAGAAGCGCGGTGTCAGGATAGTC
The DNA here is from genome assembly GCF_047462215.1 of Synechococcus sp. O70.1. Classification (NCBI taxonomy): domain Bacteria; kingdom Bacillati; phylum Cyanobacteriota; class Cyanophyceae; order Synechococcales; family Synechococcaceae; genus Synechococcus; species Synechococcus sp. O70.1. The sequence goes on from NZ_JANSIT010000017.1 coordinate 42,488, forward strand.
TCCTTGGGTACTCGCGCCTGAATCTTGGCGGCTTCCAGGCTGGAACTCATAGGCAGCTAAAACAGATAAAAACCAGCTACATCCTCGCAGTTTACCAGTTCCCTTAGCTGCCGTGGGGATAAGAAGTGTTACCAACAGACCCTGAAACTCCTACGACTGCACTGCCGCTGGCTGGGATCGGGCGGGATCCGTTAGCTCACTGCCCTCTTCGGAAGGGGGAACCACCTGCCAGAAGAGAGGGAGGTAGCGCTCCCAGTTCTTGAGGATGCGCTCAGCTTTGGGGGAATGGGTGCGGCGGTAGTGCTCCTGGACCAGGCCCTTGAGTTGCGCTTCCGCTGCTGCGGTTTGCACCCGCTGAATGCGCACGATCTCGCCGTTGACCTTGGCGGGGAAGTTGCCCTCCTCATCTAGCACGTAGGCCAGGCCGCCGGTCATGCCTGCCCCCAGGTTGCGGCCCACCCGGCCCAGCACCACCACCACGCCGCCGGTCATGTATTCGCAGCAGTGGTCGCCAGCTCCCTCGACGACTGCCTGGGCACCGGAGTTGCGTACGGCAAAGCGCTCTCCCGCCTGGCCGTTGGCAAACAGGGATCCGCCCGTGGCCCCGTACAGGCAGGTGTTGCCCAGGATCACGTTTTCCGCCGGATCCCGCGGGGCTTCTGGGGGAGCTAGGATGACGATTTCGCCGCCGCACATGCTCTTGCCCACATAGTCGTTGGCTTCTCCCGTCAGGGTGAGGCGCATGCCCGCCAGGGTAAAGGCCCCAAAGCTCTGGCCGGCTGTGCCCACAAAGCGCAGATCCAACAGCCCCCCCTGCTGGGCAAAGCCCCCATCCCCATACCGCCGAGCCAGGGTGCCGGCGATGCGCCCGCCCACACAGCGGTCGGTGTTCGCAATGGGGAGTTCCAACGTGGCTGTGCCGCAGGTCTCAATAGCCTTTTGCACCTCAGGCCGGGCCAGGATCTGCTCGTCCAGCACCGGGCCATTGGAGTGCACCGGCTCATGGTCTAGCCACTCGGGCTGACGGTGAGGATCAAAGCCAGGAGGAGTTCGCAGCAGACAGTCCAACTGGAGAGACTGGGTTTTTTCCAAAGCCACGTCGGCGCGGGGGCAAAGCAGATCCACCCGCCCAATGACCTCTTTGAGGGAGCGGTAGCCTAGGCGGGCTAGGATCTGGCGCACCTCCTCGGCCACAAAGGTAAAGAAAGTTACTACCTGATCTGGAGTGCCAGGGAAGCGCTTGCGCAGCTCCTCCTTTTGGCTCGTCACCCCCACCGGGCAGTTGTTGGTGTGGCACACCCGCGCCATGATGCACCCCTCGGCAATCATGGCTACGGTTCCAAAGCCAAACTCCTCTGCTCCCAGCATGGCCGCCATCACCACCTCCCAGCCGGTGCGCAGGCCGCCATCCACTCGCAAAATCACTCGCTGCCGCAGGCCGTTTTCCAAGAGGGCGTGATGCACCTCCACTAAGCCCAGCTCCCAGGGTGAGCCTGCGTGTTTGATGGAGCTGAGAGGGGAAGCCCCTGTGCCTCCCTCGTGGCCAGAGATCTGGATGATGTCGGCATTGGCTTTGGCTACCCCTGCTGCCACCGTGCCGATGCCCACCTCCGCTACCAGTTTCACCGACACCTGCGCCTGGGGGTTGACCTGGTGGAGGTCGAAGATCAACTGGGCCAGATCCTCGATGGAGTAGATGTCGTGGTGGGGCGGCGGCGAGATCAGGGTTACCCCTGGCTTGGAGCGGCGCAGCTTGGCAATGTAGGGGCTGACCTTTGAGCCGGGCAGTTGCCCGCCCTCGCCTGGCTTGGCGCCCTGGGCAATCTTAATCTCGATTTGCTGGGCGTTGACCAGGTACTCAGGGGTTACGCCAAAGCGGCCCGAGGCCACCTGCTTCACTGCCGAGCTGGCGTTGTCCCCCATGCGCAAGCCCCTAAGGTGAGGGAACCGCGCCGAGGTCCCCTCCGGCGTCACATCGGTGATGGGGAGGTAGCGCTCTGGGTCCTCTCCGCCCTCGCCGGAGTTAGACTTGCCACCGATGCGGTTCATGGCAATGGCTAGGGTCTCGTGGGCTTCGCGGCTGAGGGCCCCTAGCGACATCCCTCCCGTGGTAAAACGCTTGAAGATGGCTGTAACGGGCTCTACCTCTTCCAGGGGAATGGGATCCCGGTCGCTGCGAAAGTCAAGCAGATCCCGTAGGGCCGTGGGGGGGCGGTTGCGCAAATAGGCCCGGTAGATCTCGTAGTGATCGGGCTGTCCAGAGGCGATGGCCCTGTGCAGCAGCTTGGCCATTTCTGGGCTGTTGATGTGGTACTCGCCCTTAGGCCGCGCTTGGATAAAGCCAAAGTTCTCCAGCTTTTTCGAGGTGAGCTGGGGGAAAGCCCGCTGGTGATTTACCATGCCCTCGCGAGCCAAGTCCGCCAGCGTCATTCCCCCCACCTGCGACACCGTGCCGCGGAAGGCCAGGTCAATCACCTCTTGGCTGAGACCGATGGCCTCGAAGATCTGGGCCCCGTGGTAGCTGGAGAGGAG
>NZ_JANSIT010000018.1:0-37071 GCF_047462215.1 Synechococcus sp. O70.1
TTCGGGGCTAATCTACTTGCGCAGCAACCATGCCGCCGCAACTTCTTCCCCCGCAAAAGACTCCCTGGCCTAACCACCTCCCCGAGCAGCGCATCCTCGGCCTCGACCCCGGCTTGGGGACGGTGGGCTTTGGCTGCATTCTGGCCAGAGCCGATGGTCTCCAGTCTCTGGACTACGGCATCATCAGCACGCCCGGGGAGCAGCCCATCCACGAACGGCTGCAGATTCTCTACGAGGATTTGAGGGAGCTCCTGCGGCAGCTGCAGCCTCAGCAGGTGGCCCTGGAAAAGCTCTTTTTCTACAAGATGAGCAACACCATCCCCATTGCCCAGGCGCGGGGGGTGATTTTGCTCGTCTTGGCCCAGCATCAGCTAGTGCCGGTGGAGTTTACCCCCGCCCAGGTGAAGCAAAGCCTAACAGGCTATGGCCGCGCCGACAAACAGGCCGTACAGGCTGCCGTGGCCCGCGAGCTCAACCTGCCCTGCTTACCCCGTCCCGACGACGCTGCCGATGCCCTAGCCCTTGCCATCACCCTCTGGCACCACCGCTTTGCCTAGGGCTTTTTCGGGATCGCTAAACTAGACTCAGGAGCGCAAAATACAAAAGCCTTATGCCTTCCTCTTCTGTAGATGTTTGCGAGCTGCCCCTATTTCCCTTGCCAGAGGTGGTGTTGTTTCCAGGCCGTCCCCTGCCGCTGCACATTTTTGAGTACCGCTATCGCATGATGCTCAACACCATCCTGGAGACGGATCGGCGCTTTGGGGTGCTGATGTTCGATCCCCAAAAGGGATCCCCTGTCCAAGTGGGCTGCTGTGCAGAGGTGGTGCAGGTGCAAAGGCTGCCGGACGACCGCATGGATATTATGACCGTGGGACGGCAGCGCTTCCGCGTGCTGGACTACGTGCGGGAAAAGCCTTTCCGGATTGGGCTGGTGGAGTGGATTGAGGACGAGCCCCCCCAGGGCGATCTTCAAGACTTGGTCGCTCAGGTTTCTACTCTGCTCCAAGAGGTGGTGCGCCTCTCCAGCAAGCTGATGGAACGAGAGGCGGCACTGCCAGACTCGTTGCCCACCGACCCTGTAGAGCTATCCTACTGGGTTGCTAGCCACTTCCATGGAGCCCCTCGCGATCAGCAGGCGCTATTGGAAATGGTCAGCACTGAAGCTCGGCTGCGGCGGGAAGCCGAGATCCTCGAGTCCGCCTGCAAGCACTTGGCTGCCCGCACTGCCCTCAAGGATCTCTTTTCCAAGAGTTCTTGAAGTTGCCCAAAAAGCGGAGCAGGTCAATGTCAACGGGCTTGCAAGTGCGTTGGTGCCACGATATCCGCCAGATCCCTGCCTCTAGTTGGCACGCTCTGCAAACGGAGCGCACCTCTCCCTTTTTGGAATACGAGTGGCTATACAGCTTAGAGGCTTCCGGCTGTGCCAGCCGCAACACGGGTTGGCTGCCTTGTCACCTGCTTGTGGAGGCGGGGGGGCAGCTGATTGCGGCGGCTCCCTTGTATTTGAAAAGCCACAGCCAGGGAGAATTTGTCTTCGACCAGGAGTGGGCTGCTGTGGCCGCTCGACTGGGGGAACGCTACTACCCTAAGCTCATCGGCATGGCTCCCTTTACGCCGGCCACCGGCTATCGCCCTCTTGTCCACCCCGACTACTCAGAGGCAGAGGTGTGGCCCTTGATGTTGGCCGCCATCGATCGCTTCTGCCAAGAGAACGATATTTCCGTGTTCAGCCTGCTCTATGTGGATTTGGAGTGGCGATCCCAGCTAGAAGCCGACGGATTCACCCCCCGAATTACCCACAACTACCAGTGGCACAATCCTGGCTACCGCTCTTACGAAGACTTTTTGAGCCAGTTCAACGCCAACCAGCGGCGCAATATCAAGCGAGAGCGGGCCGCCATGGAAAAAAGCGGCATAGAACTCAAGGTCTACACCGGTGAGGAAATCACGCCGCGTCTACTTTCTCTCATGTACGACTTCTACAGCAACACCTGCGCTCAGTTTTGGAACTGGAGCAAATACCTTAACCGCCGCTTTTTTGAATCCCTCTATCCCAACTACCGGCAGCGACTGGTGCTAGTAGCCGGAGAGCGAGATTCAGAAGTGATAGGAATGTCTTTTTGTGTCCGCAAAGGGGATCGCCTCTTTGGGCGCTACTGGGGCTGCCGGGAAGAGGTGAAGTTCTTGCACTTTAACGTGTGCTACTACGAGCCCATTGCCCTGGCCATCCGGGAGGGAATCCGCAACTTCGATCCTGGGGCAGGGGGATCCCATAAGATCCGACGGGGATTCCCAGCCACGCCAGTGTATAGCTACCACCGCTTCTATCGTCCACGGCTAGGGCAGGTTTTGGTGCCCTATTTAAACCGCGTCAATCCCCTCGTGTTGGCCGAGCTGGAGAGAGTCAATCAGAACGAGGTTCCCTTTCGAGAAGACATTCTGCCTTCTTTGTCTACCCTCACTCGAGGCTAAACAACTACCACTGGATAAGCTTTCTCTGAACTGCTGCCATGCACATGGCAACGCGAGCATTGATCTCATCTTCCGACCCAAAGATATCAAGCTTTTCTTTGAGTCTTTGAATACAGTTTTGTACGGTCTTTTTGCTCGTGTGGATGCGGTCAGCAATGGCCTGGTCAGTAAGGGCCTCCTTGCAGAGTAAGTTTAAGACTTCAATTTCCCGCTCCGTCAACTTCGTTAGGCCGCGCAACTCTCGCGGCATGCGCAATTCCCCGTTGAGAGCACTTTTGGCCCCTTCCAGGAAGACGCTGCGCCGCTCCATTTTGTTGACGGCGGCAAATCCGCCCTGGTGCTTGCTGATTAGGCCCACCAGGGGAGTTAGCAGCAGGGGCTCGCTGGAATAAACCATCACGTTCAGGGTGGGGTAGTTCTCGAAAATATGGCGCAACAACTCTAGGCCCGGCTCGGCAGACTGCTCGCCGCTGGTTTGACCGTAGAGCAAGTCGACCACCACCAGGTCTGGCTGATCCCGCTGCAACCGCCGGATGGCGTCCATCGGATTGGAAACAGCAATGCACTGGGCATCGGCTGCAATCCGCTGTAGCCACTCGCAATTGTTTTGGGCGACCTCGGGATGATCCTCGACCACCAAAAACTTAAGCGGGGCAGTTCGGCTCTCAACCTCAGACATCAATCCTCTCCTCAAATCCACTGTCAGCTGTGAGGGACAGCAAGCACACCCCTGCAGTCTAGGGATCCTACCAGCAAGCTACCCTAGTGTAGCCTCAAGCTGGGTCGGGGAAGACCTATCGAGCTAGGCTAGAGGGTGATGTCAACCGGATTCTAACCGTGGTACCCCTCCAAGATCGCAACCCCACTACCCGCCCGGCCTATGTTACCTATGCCCTGGTCCTCATCAACATCCTGGTTTTTGTGTATGAGCTTACCCTATCCCCGCAAGAACTGGTGGCTTTTTTCCGAGAGTGGGCAGTGGTGCCAGCGGAACTAACGGCCAGCTTCCGAGGCGAGATCACCTCTTCGCTGCGCCCCGAATGGGTAACTCTATTCACCTCACAATTTTTGCATGGGGGCTTTTTGCATCTCGGCGGCAACATGCTCTTTTTGTGGGTCTTCGGCAACAACGTCGAGGATCGCCTGGGCCATGTGCGCTACCTCATTTTTTACCTAACTTGTGGAGCCTTGGCCGCCCTAACCCAATGGTTTTTCGATATGGAGTCCGCCATCCCTTCGCTGGGGGCAAGTGGGGCTATTGCGGGGGTGTTGGGAGCCTACATCCTGCGTTTTCCCCAGGCTGAGATCCTGACTTTGGTGCCCCTGGGCCTTTTTACCACAACCGTCTATGTTCCCGCCTGGGTGTTTTTGGGCTTTTGGTTTGTGCAACAGGCATTTTATGGCATTGCTAGCCTGCAGACTCCTATCAATATTGGCATGGAGGGGGGAGGGATCGCCTACTGGGCCCATGCCGGAGGTTTTGTGTTTGGCCTCATCTTGGGGCCCTTGATGGGGCTGTTTGCTGGCAAAAGCCCCTATGACCGCCAGCAGCAGCACTACCCAGGCTTAGATCTGTAGCTCTGACTGTCAGATTCCAAAGGCAACTTGCGAGGAAAAAAGCATGGTCAGTCTACCTGCCAAGTCTTTAACTCTGGAGGAGTTTCTACAGCAGCCGGAAACTGAGCCTCCTAGCGAGTTCATGGAAGGAGAAATTACCCAAAAACCGATGCCACAAGCAAAACATAGCCGTCTCCAACTAAAACTGGGCAGCTTCATCAACGAGCTGTTGGAGCCTCCTCAACTAGGGATGGCCTTTCCAGAGCTACGCTGCACCTTCGCCGGATATGCAATTGTGCCCGACATTTCTGTGATCGTCTGGGAGCGGATTCCTGTGGATGAAGACGGCACTATTCAAAACCTCATACCTTTCTGCCCTGATTGGGTGATCGAGATTCTCTCTCCCGATCAAAACCAAGTGAAGCTGGTCAAAAAAATCTTGATCGGCTTGGCCCACGGCTGCCAAATGGGGTGGATCGTAGCTCCCGAAGAAAGGGTTGTTTTTGTCTACCCTGCCGGGCAACAGCCAACAGTGCATGAGGATCCCCAAGAGGTTATCCCCGTTCCCGCCTTTGCCCAAGGGATCCAACTGAGCATCGAGACATTGTTTGGCTGGCTGCGGGTTTAAGCCGGCAAAAGGCAGCTACCTCCTTCAACGGCTGTTGGAGAGAGCAGGAGCTTGGGCAACTGTCCCACTGGCCTGGGGCAGTTCCTGCCGCAGCAGGGCCACCAAGGCATTCGTGGACTGGTCGTAGAGGCTAGTTACCAGCTTGGGGTAAAGCCCAATGCCGATGACAGGGATGAGCAGACAGGCGATGATGAACACCTCCCGCGGCTCGGCATCCACCAATTCTTCGTGTTCGGTGAGCTCTTTGTTTTCCGGGCCAAAGAAGATCTGGCGCAGCATCGACAGCAGGTAGATGGGAGTCAGGATCACTCCAACGGCGGCTAGGAAAACCACCACCAGCCGGAAGGGAAGGGAGTAGGCATCGCTGGTGGCCATGCCGACAAAGACCATCAGCTCAGCCACAAAGCCGCTCATGCCGGGCAGCGCCAGAGAGGCCAACGAGCAGGCGGTGAACATCGAGAAAATCTTGGGCATCTTTAGGCCGACGCCGCCCATTTCTTCCAGCTCCAGGGTATGAGTGCGGTCGTAGGTGGCCCCCACCAAGAAGAAGAGGCTGGCCCCAATGAGCCCGTGGGAGATCATCTGCAGCATGGCGCCACTCATGCCGATCTCCGTTAGGGATCCGATGCCGATGAGGACAAAGCCCATGTGGCTGATGGAGGAGTAAGCGATCTTCCGCTTCAAGTTGCGCTGGGCAAAGGAAGTGAGGGCAGCAAAGATGATGTTCACCACCCCCAGCACGATCAAGACGGGTGCAAAGTAAAGGTGGGCATCCGGCAGCATGCCCGCGTTCATGCGCATCAGGGCATAGCCTCCCATCTTGAGCAGGATCCCGGCCAGCAACATGTGAACGGGTGCCGTGGCTTCGCCGTGGGCATCGGGCAGCCAGGTGTGCAAGGGGAAAATGGGCAACTTCACCCCATAGGCAATGAGGAAAGCTCCGTAGAGCAGCAACTGGAAGTTCAGTGGATAGCTTTTGCTAGCCAAATCCGTCATGTCAAAGCTGACGGGATCCCCGTAGAAGGCCATAGCCAAGCCCGCCACCAGGATAAACAAGGAGCTGAGGGCGGTGTAGAGAATGAACTTGGTAGCCGCATAGAGGCGGTTAGGTCCCCCCCAGATGGAGAGGAGCAAATACACCGGGATCAGCTCCAGCTCCCACATCAGGAAAAACAGCAGCATGTCCTGCACGGCAAACACCCCAATCTGGCCGCCGTACATAGCCAGCATGAGAAAGTAAAACAAGCGCGGCTTAAGGGTAACCGGCCAAGCGGCCAAGATGGCGAGGGTGGTTACAAAGGCCGTAAGCAGGATCAGCGGCATGGAAAGGCCATCAGCCCCAACTGACCAACTCAAGCCCACCTGGGGCACCCAGGTGTAGCGCTCCAGCAGTTGCAAGCCCGTCTGACTGGGGTCGTAGCCCACATAGAATCCAGCCAGCAGGATGAGCAGGTCAGTAACCGCAACAAACAGGGCAAACCAGCGGATCCGCTCCGCCAACTTTTGGGCATAGGCCCGGGTGGTGGGATCCCCCGCCGGCGCCGGGATCACCGGAATGAAGAGGGCGGCCACCACCGGATAGACAATGACCGTGGTCAGCCAGGGAAACTCGTGCAAGCTGGGCAGCGCCATGAAGATAACCTCGTTACGCTAAGTTCGTGCCACACCCTTCCAGGAAGATTGCTGTCGGCTACAGCCAACAGCCCTTCATCAGTATCTCGGCTCAGTAAACCTCCAGGACTATCTTACTCAAGGCTCCTTCGCTCTTCGTCGCCGGGGATGCTCCAACCGGTGCCCCTCCCAAGCCTCACTGCCTGATCCCTGGTCGGCCAACCCTGCACAATTGGGCCTGGACAAGGCCACTGCTGCTGGATAACAATAGGCAGAAACAGTACTTAACAACCAAGCCAAGTCTGCCTCAGGGGTGGCTCCGGGCGAAGCTTTGAGGTATGGCACTGCATGCGGAGTTGCACCGCCACCTAGGCGGTTCGGTTGTTCCCAGGATTTTGTGGCGCTACCTGCATCGCCACGGCTCTCCCCTAGCAGAACGCTTTCCCGACTACGCCGAGTTTGAGGAGTTCTACACCCGCCCCCGCAACACCCTGGAAGAGTACCTAGAGCTGCACACCCTGGTGGAGCAGGTGCAGACTCTAGAGAGCTTACCCTATTTCGTCTATCGCCTGATCCGGGGGGCCTATGTCTTTGAAGACCTGGCCTATCTGGAAATTCGCTACACCCCCTACCTACGCACGGATCCTAAGCTGGACGAGGCCGATCGCCTCAAGCAGATGCGGCAGGTCATTGAGATAGTGGGGCAGGCCTGCCAGCAGCGAGAATATCCCATCATCACTACCCAGATCGTGTGTTTGCACTCCCGCCTGCCCAGCCACATCAACCGCGCCATGGTCGAGGCGGCTGCTGAGTCGGAGTATGTCAGTGGCATTGACCTGGCCGGGGGAGATAAGGCCTACGGCGAGCGGATGGACGAGTGGATTGAGCTCTTCAAGTATGCCCTGGCCCGTGGCCTCAAAACTACTGCCCACCTCTATGAGACGCTGGATGGCTGTTATCCAGAGCTGTTGCCCTATGTCTTGCGGATTGGTCATGGCATTCAGATCCCTCTCCACTACCCAGAGCTGCTGCCAGAGCTGGCGCGGCGAGGCCAATGCCTAGAGGTCTGTCCTACCACTTACCTGAAGACGGGTACGCTGCCCAGCTTGGAGCCCCTTAAGCTAGTCTTTGACCGCTGCTTTGAGGCGGGGGTGGATATCGCCATCTGCACCGACAACGCCGGCTTGCACAATGTGCGTCTGCCGTTTGAGTACGAGAACCTACTGACCCACGACATCATCGATTTCGATCAGCTTAAACGTTGCCAGGAGGCGGCTTTTCGCCACGCTTTTGCCTGGCCTTACAAAGAATACCCAGCTCTGCTGTTGTCGGAGCTCCAGCGGTCGGCATCAGCTTCCTTAGTGGCTTTGTAGAACCTAGGTAGCCTGTAAGCTAAGGTTTGACGCCGCCGTTAAGTAAGGGTTTGCCCATGCGGGAACCATCGGATCTCTTGACCCGTAGCCTCATCGCCCTAATCCGAGGCTACCAGGTGGCCATTTCCCCTCTGCTACCGCCTGCCTGCCGCTACTACCCCACTTGCTCCCAATACATGCTGGAAGCGGTGCGGCGCTATGGGGCCATCCGAGGGGGTTGGCTAGGGATCCGCCGCCTCTGCCGCTGCCATCCTTGGCACCCAGGGGGCTACGATCCAGTGCCTGACTTGCCGGGATCTGCAGCCGACGAAAACTGTCGCCCCAGCCGCAACTGAACGCTTCAGTTGCTGTTATCGGTAGCAGGCTACCGCCTCGATTTCCACCAAAGCATTGAGGGGCAGACAGGCCACCTGGATACAGGAGCGGGCTGGTGCGGGCTCGGTGGCGAAGAACTCTCGATAAACCTCGTTCATGGCGGCAAAGTCTTTCATATCCGCCAAAAAGACCGTGGTTTTTACCACATTGGCTAGGCACGTTCCCCCCGCTTCCAGCACCGCCTTTAGGTTTAGCAGCGCCTGTCGAGTTTGCGAGGCAACATCTTCTCCCACCAACCTGCCGGTTTTGGGATCCAAGCCCAACTGGCCAGCAGTAAACAGGAAAGGCCCGGAAGCGACAACGCCCTGGCTGTAAGGACCTACAGGGGCAGGAGCAGCCTCGGTTCGCACCTCCCGGGGACCTGCCCCGGCTTGAGGCTCAGAACTGACCGGCTTCCTCTGCTCCATGGGGATTGGCGGAACTCTGCAGCTAACCTACCACAGCTGGATCCCCGGCAATGGCAAGATCTACTCGTCGGCCAAAAGAAGCAGCTATGCCCTTAATCAAGTTGCAAACGCCGCTGCAGCCTGAACCTGCCGCTGTGGAGGAGCTGCTCAAGTCGCTCTCTGCCGCTCTGGCCAAACAGGTGGGCAAGCCGGAAGCCTACGTGATGACTGCCTTTGAAGGAGGGATCCCGATGACCTTTGGCGGCAGTGCGGATCCCTGCTGCTACGTGGAAATCAAGAGCGTGGGTCAATTTTCCGCCGAGCAAACCCGGGCCATGAGTGAGTTTTTTTGCAGCGCCATCGAGGCAGCTTTGGGGATCCCGAAGAAGAGGATTTTCATCGAGTTCACTGAGGCCAAGGGCTACCTCTGGGGATGGAATGGCACAACCTTTGGATGAAATGCCGCCCAAGAAAACTGAAACGAGGGACGGCTGCCGTTGGCAAGAACCTAACCAACAAGCTGGCAGAGGGTTTTTTGTCTTTCTCGATCCTGGTCCTCTAGCTCTTGGATGGCCTGTTGGTACACCTGGGCAGGGGTGGATCCCTGGCTGACCTGCTGCAGCCAGCGCTGGGCCTCGTTGCCCCGTTGGAGCAGAGTTTGCAGGGGAGCCAAGAAGCAGCCCAGGCCCTGGGGTTGGCCAATGCGCCAGGCTTCGGTCAGCAGCTCTTCAATCCACTCCTGGGCTGAGCGTTCGCGGCCGGTGCGCCAATCGATCAGCCGAGCTTGCAGGGACTCGCGGGCGGCGGCTTGCTCGTTAGCCTCGCAAAGGCTCTCCAGCTCCGCTGGGGTAAAGGGCCCCTGCAAAGGATCCAGAACCTCCGGCTGGGATAGCAATTGCCAGAGGCGGGCCTCCACCAAGGCAGCAATGGCCAGGACCATCACTGGATCCGCCACCAGGTCGCAGATGCGCAGCTCCACCCGGTTGAGATGGTAGGGCCGCTCTGGACCATTAGGCCGCACAGAAGCCCAGAGGTGGCGTACATTCTGCATTGTGCCCAGGGCCAGTTGCTCCTGCATCCAGGCGATGTAATGGGCGTGATCCCGGAAGAAGGGCACCTGGGCTGGCGTTTTGGGAAACACCTGCCAACGGCTGGAATGATAGCCCGTTACCTGGCCGTCCAGGAAAGGGGAAGAAGCGCTTAGGGCCAAGTAAAGAGGGGCTTCCGCCCGCAGCAGACGACAGGCGAGGAAAATGGCCTCGCTATCCGGCAGGCCAACATTGATGTGGATGCTGGCAGTTACCACCCGCGTGCCATAGGTGCGCTCGATGTAGTCGTGGTAGGGGTTGCCCGGATCCGAGCGCTCAAAGTGGTCACTGCCGCCCAAAGCCAGGGTGCTCCCCGGCAAGAGGGTGTAAGGGCCCAGGCGGCGCAAAAACTGCCGCAGTTGCAGGCGGGGCCGAAGAAGGGCACAGAGCAGATCTTCGTAGCGGCGAAGGGGTGGGGTGATGTACTCTACGTTGCGCCGATCCGGTTCTCGCATAAACCCCGGCAAGGCCCGGCAGATGCGATCCGACAGCCCCACCACTTCCCCGGCGGCGGTGCCGGTGTACATTTCTACCTCAAAGCCCTTGGTCAACAGCACAGGCCAGCCTCCAGCCGCAGCCTCCTCTGCCTATTTTCCCAGGGTTTCGCAGGTACTACAATGTCGGCAAGGCTTGAAGGCGAGCGCAAGGCCAGATGCGGGATCCCATCTATATCCTGGGGGCAGGGCCGGCGGGCATGGCGGCTGCCTACCGCTTGACCCAGCTGGGCTTCCCCGTGGTGGTAGTGGAACGAGAAGAGGGAGTCGGGGGCTTGGCCAAAAGCATTCGCTACCAGGGGTTCATTCTCGACTATGGCCCGCACCGGTTTTTTACCAAGATCCCAGCGGTGCTGGAGTTGTGGAACCAGGTTTTGGGATCCGAACAAGTAACTGTCCGGCGGCTTACCCGCATCTACTACCGCAAGCAATATTTTCAGTACCCCATTCAAGCTTGGGAAGTCCTGCGCAAAGTGGGGTGGTGGGAAAGCCTGCGCATTGTCCTTTCCTATCTTTGGGCACAACTCATTCCGCGGCCAGCTCCCCGCAACTTTGCCGATTGGGTCAAGGGCAAATTTGGCGCTCGACTCTTTCAGATTTTCTTTGAAGGCTATACAGAAAAGCTTTGGGGGATCCCTTGCACCGAGATCAGTGCTGATTGGGCTGCCCAGCGCATCAAAGGTCTCAGTCTTGGAGAGGCCATACGAAAAGCATTGGGGTGGAATCGAGGTTTGGTGAAATCTCTAATCGATCAGTTTCAGTTTCCTCGGCTGGGATCCGGCCAGCTCTACGAAAAAATGCAGGAGTTTTTGCTGGCCGAAGGTCAAAAAGTTTGGCTAAATACAGAGGTCATTGCCCTTAGGCATGAGGGATCCCGGATTGTCAAGCTGCAATTGCGCAATCTTCAGGATGGAAGTGAAACATGGGTCTCCCCCTCCCACGTCATCTCCTCGATCCCTCTGACAGTTTTGGTGCAGAGCCTACAGGAGTTGCCTCCTCCAGAGGTACTGCAGGCAGCCCGCAACCTCAAGTTTCGCAACACCGTTTTGGTTTATCTGATTGTGGAGGGATCCCAGCTTTTCCCCGATAACTGGCTGTATATCAACGACCCAACAGTGCAGGTCGGTCGGGTAACCAACTTCGCCAATTGGTCGCCGGCTATGCTCCCCAACCGAGAACAAACCCCCTTGTGCTGTGAGTATTGGTGCAACTTTGGGGATCCCTTGTGGCAAGCTCCCGAGGAGCAATTGCTGGCTTTGGCCGAGAGGGAGCTACGCCAAATTGGCCTGCTGCAAGGCCAGAAGATCTCTGGCGGCTTTGTGGTGCGCCTACCCCGCACCTATCCTATCTACACCGGCAGCTACAAAGAAGACTTGGCCATCTTGCGAAGGTACCTCGGCCAGTTTGAAAACTTGCAACTGGTGGGCCGCTATGGCTCGTTTAAGTACAACAACCAGGATCACAGCCTGCTGATGGGCCTATTGGCGGCCGAAAACGTTCTCCGCCCCGGCAGCCACGATCTCTGGCAGGTGAACTCCGACAGCGATTACCAAGAAGAGATCAAAGTGCCACCCGCACCCGCGAAGGTCCGACGATGAGCTTCTCGCTTGGCCCTCTTTTGCGGCAAAGCTGGCAGCGTCTTGCCCCTTTCTCTATCCAGGTTTTGCTGCCAAGCTTAGCCTTGACAGGGCTGGAGATCTTCTTGATCTCCCTCTGGAGCAAGGGGGATGACTATGCTTCTATCTTCAAGGGTTTAACCCAGTGGGATAGCCACTGGTATCTGGGGATTGTGCGGCGGGGCTATCAGTTTGTGGGCTTTGACAAGATCGCCTACGAGCAGAGCAATGTGGCTTTCTTTCCGGGCTATCCTCTGGCGGTGGCCATCATGAGCCGCCTGTTAGGAGTTGAGCCGGAGCTGGGGCTTTATCTTACTGCCCAGCTCTTTTGCTGGCTGATGTGGATTTACCTTTTCCTGTTTTACCGCTGCTGGCAGATCCCCACTCTTTGGCAGGTTTTGGCAAGTCTAATCATCTTGGTTTATCCTAGTAGCTTCTACTTGGTAGTAGGTTACAGCGAGTCTCTGTTCGTAGCCAGCCTGCTAGGTTTTTTCTACTGGTCAATGGACTTGAACTCTCTCCGGGCGGCACTTTTGGCTGGGGCCCACGGCTTGGCGATGAGTGCCACTCGCATTGTGGGCCTGCCGGTGGCGTTGCTTCCTCTGCTGCGCCTGGGGGAGGGATCCCGCCGTTGGTTTTGGACAGCCGGCGCCGCTGTTTTGGCCTTGTTGGGCGGGCTGAGTTTTTTCCTCTACTGTCAGCTCCGCTTTGGCCGTTGGGATCTCTACATCGAAATGCAGCGCTACTTTACCGGCGTGCAGGCCAATTACCAAGCCCTTTTCCAGGCTTCTACCTATGTCCTTTCCCCTGAGCGATGGCAAGTCTTGCTCTCTCCTTCTGCACCTGTGAAGGATGCTGGGCTGTGGTCTGATGCTCTTAGCCAACTGTTTGTGTCTGTTACGCTGGGATCCCTAGTTGTTACAGGCTTGCTGGATGGGTTGAGTGTCCTGGTGGGCAAGAGCCGGCGCTGGCAAGAGCGACTGGGGTTTCACCTAGCCGCCTGGGCCATGTTCTCCATTTCCGTGGCTGGTATGAGTGCTGTGGCCCAGAGAAGTATGATCCGCTACTGCCTGCCAGTCCACATCCTGCAGGTGCTGACCTGGCTGCATGGGGTTAAATACACCAATTTCAGCTTCATCCCGCAACAGGTGCGTCCCTATCTTGGCAGTGTCCTGAGGCTGGGCTACTGGATCTTGGCTTTAGTCTTCTTTGCCCTGAATCAAGTCCTCACCTGGCGCTACGTCCAGCATCTCTGGGTGGCTTGATTGAACTTCCGTAGTCAAGAAGGAGAATGCGCCAATGAGTTTGCGCCCTTGCCACCTGTTGCAACAGATTTGCAGAATTTTAGTTGGCTTTTCTGCTCGGATTTTTTTGCTGGGCCTAGCGCTGACTGTTTTGCAAGTGTTAATGATATACCTTTGGACAAAACACAGCGACTATGCTTCTGCCTTTACAGCCCTGAGCCAGCGCGATAGCTACTGGTACCTGAGCATTGTGCGGCGGGGCTATCAGTTTGTGGGCTTTGACAAGATCGCCTACGAGCAGAGCAATGTGGCTTTCTTTCCGGGCTATCCTCTGGCGGTGGCCATCATGAGCCGCCTGTTAGGAGTTGAGCCGGAGCTGGGGCTTTATCTTACTGCCCAGCTCTTTTGCTGGCTGATGTGGATTTACCTTTTCCTGTTTTACCGCTGCTGGCAGATCCCCACTCTTTGGCAGGTTTTGGCAAGTCTAATCATCTTGGTTTATCCTAGTAGCTTCTACTTGGTAGTAGGTTACAGCGAGTCTCTGTTCGTAGCCAGCCTGCTAGGTTTTTTCTACTGGTCAATGGACTTGAACTCTCTCCGGGCGGCACTTTTGGCTGGGGCCCACGGCTTGGCGATGAGTGCCACTCGCATTGTGGGCCTGCCGGTGGCGTTGCTTCCTCTGCTGCGCCTGGGGGAGGGATCCCGCCGTTGGTTTTGGACAGCCGGCGCCGCTGTTTTGGCCTTGTTGGGCGGGCTGAGTTTTTTCCTCTACTGTCAGCTCCGCTTTGGCCGTTGGGATCTCTACATCGAAATGCAGCGCTACTTTACCGGCGTGCAGGCCAATTACCAAGCCCTTTTCCAGGCTTCTACCTATGTCCTTTCCCCTGAGCGATGGCAAGTCTTGCTCTCTCCTTCTGCACCTGTGAAGGATGCTGGGCTGTGGTCTGATGCTCTTAGCCAACTGTTTGTGTCTGTTACGCTGGGATCCCTAGTTGTTACAGGCTTGCTGGATGGGTTGAGTGTCCTGGTGGGCAAGAGCCGGCGCTGGCAAGAGCGACTGGGGTTTCACCTAGCCGCCTGGGCCATGTTCTACATTGCTGTAGCCGGCATGAGTCCCCTGGGCCAGCGAAGCATGATTCGCTACTGCCTACCGGTTCACATCGTGCAGGTATTGGCGTTGGTGCATTGGGCTAAGTACACCGATTTTAGCTTCATCCCCGAACGGATCCGGCCCTATCTTGGCAATACCCTAAAGCTGGGGTATGTGCTTTTGGCTTTCATCTTTTTCGCCCTCAACCAAATCCTCACTTGGCGCTATGCCCACCATCTCTGGGTAGCTTGAATCAACCTGGCTAGGGATTAAGATGTGAGGGATCCCGACTTCTCACCAACTGAGAGCTGTGGCGTTTTCTTCTCTCCGCAAGTGGCCTCGGCGGAAATCGTCCCTGCGGGTGGCTCAGCCCATCGAGCCCACCAAGATCTACCCCTGCCCGTGTTACCAGCAAGGCCAGCTGCGCCTGATCACCCTAACTGAGGCCTTCGGGTGCAGCCGTTGCCAGCATATCTTCGCCATTACCCCCGACCGCCTGCACATTGAGCAGTTGGCTGTTTCCTATCCCTACCGCAAGATCTGGTTCTGGAACGGCCAGCAATGGGTGCTGCGGCGGGAAAATACCCTCCAGGGATCCATGCTCTTGGGCCTTACCCTCAGCTTGGGGGTTATTTTGGCCGTGGGGTTTTTCGGCGCGGTGCTCTTCCCCAACCAAACCCAGTTGCTCAGTTGGTTCCTGATTCTTTGCCTGTTGTTAACGCTGTTGATGGTGACGGCAATCCTGCTGCTGCGGCGGCCTTGAGAGGCTTGGGATCGTGGCCAGCCCCTGCGCCTCCGGGATCCCCAGTTTCAGCCCTTTGTTAGTAGTAGTCAGGAGCAGGTCTGTTGCCGGTCGGCTAGGCAAGAGGGAAGGGAGTGTTCCATCCAGGTCTTGCCCGCTCGAGACCCCGCAGCCAATCCTCAAGAGGACTTGCTGCTGTTGCTGCTGCGGCAAACCCGCCACGTGGCCGCCCCGGCTGGGTGGAGTTCCTGTTGCAGGCTAGCAAAGTGCCGATCCTAGCTACCCACCTGGGCTACACAGCTTCCTGACCTTTGGCGAAGTCGGCTTTGCTGGATCCTTTGGCTCGCTATGGCCCAGAAGGGATCTCTACCCTTGGGCTGCCAATCCACGCCGACTGGGCCGCTAGCCACCTGCCAGCTCTGGTCGAGGCTTCCCATGTCCAGGCCACCGCTCCTATCCTGGAGGAGTTTCCGCAGCTCCAGCCGCTGGGGGAAAGGCGTCGCCATCTGCGTCTCTAGCTGGTGGCGGATTTGACAGAGGCCATCGCCTCACAGCTACCATCAGTCGGAAACAGCCAATCGGCGGCCCAGCGCTTTCTGGAGGAAGTGGATGCGGCTCTCATTCTGGAAGCCCTGAGCCCGGTGAAAGGAGTGACCTAGGGCGACCTGTAGTCCCGCCAACCCCCTTCTCCAAAGCTGGCCAGATCAGGCGAGACTGAAGATAGGGATCCACTCCCAGGTTGTCATCCTACAGAGCCCAAGCGACTAGGGGGGAACTCCTTTGGGGATTGATCTACGCAGCTACGTGTTCTTAGATCGGCTCCAGCCCCAGTACGCCGCCTACTTGGGCACGGTGGCCCAGGGCTTCTTGCCTCTGCCAGGGGACACTTCCCTCTGGGTCGAAATCTCCCCCGGCATCGAGATCAACCGCGTCATGGACATTGCCCTCAAAGCCACCTCGGTAAGGCCAGGGTTGCAGGTGGTGGAGCGCCTCTACGGCCTCTTGGAGGTTCACTCCAGTAACCAGGGGGATACCCGCACGGCTGGGCAGGCCATCCTAGCGGCTTTGGGGGTAAGCGAAAAGGAGCGCCTAAGGCCGCGCATCATCTCCAGCCAAATTATCCGCAACATCGATCCCCACCAGACTCAGCTAATCAACCGTTTCCGCCGCGGCCAAATGCTCCTAGCGGGCCAAACCCTCTACATCCTGGAGGTGCAGCCGGCAGGCTATGCCCCCCTGGCCGCCAACGAGGCAGAAAAATCGGCCCGGATCAACATCCTCGAGGTAATGCCCTTTGGCAGCTTTGGCCGCGTGTACTTGGGCGGAGAAGAGCAGGACATTCTGGCCGCCTGTCGGGCCGCTGAGGAAAGCCTGGCGGCAATTTCTGGCCGGGATCCCTTGCTGTTGCCTGAGGAGGTATAGAATGACAGGACTGCATCCCAAGCCTTCACCCAAAGCCAGGCCGCCTCTGTCACCCAGTCGGGATCCCACCCTGGAGCGGGCAAGGTTGCTTGCCGAAGTGGCCGCTCCCTACCGCAGCCTGCGCCGCTTTATCTACCTGGCGGTGGGATTCTCGGCCACAGTTGGTGCGTTGGTGTTTTTCTTTCAGGCCTTGGCAGGGCGGGATCTAGAGACCACCTTGCCCAGCTTGGCCCTGCAGTTAGGGATCCTGGCTGGCGCCATCGGCCTAGAGAGGCTAGAAAACCGCTCTCACCAGAAGGTGATCAGACAGGCAAAGCAACGCTTAGGCATCCAGCAGCCCCCATCACCTGGAGAGGGCTAGTTGCCCGTCTGCCAGTTCCTTAGTCATCTTCATCCTCATGAGCCCTGGGCAAGTAGCGGCGCTGAACTTGGCGGTCGGGATCCACCTCTGCCCACTTTTGAACAATTTGGACACCCAGAAAGGTGAGAAAAGCCCCCAAAGCCACAAAGGTGAGAGGTGGGATCGCCAGGATCGCCACCGCCGCCAGCACGTAGATGGCCACCTTGGGCAGAGAGGGATCCACCCTCCAACCGCGGCGGTACACCCAGTTGGTGAGCTGCTGATCCCAGCGGCGCAGGCGAGGGACGTTCTCTGTGTAGATCTCAGCCAAAATGGGTCCAAGACGGCGCAGCTGGCCTTGGGCTTGCTGTTTCCAATCCCGCGGCGAGTGCCTCATCGGGAGGATCCCTTGCCCTATCCTTCCTCAGGCCATCCTAGCCCAACCCCACCAGCAGTCCGCTGGGAAGACGGAGGATGTAAACATTTGCATCGGAGATTGGGGTGGCTGGACAGGGCTACAGTACACTGGGGGCACCTGCGCAGCGGTTTGGCTGCCGCGCTCTTCGGTAAATCTTTTGAACTGCTCGACTGGAGAACACCAATGGCTCACACGGTCAAGATCTACGACACCTGCATCGGCTGTACTCAGTGCGTGCGGGCTTGCCCCACCGATGTGTTGGAAATGGTGCCCTGGAAGGGGAACAACAAAGCCGGCATGATCGCCGCAGCCCCCCGCACCGAAGACTGTGTTGGCTGCAAACGCTGTGAAACCGCTTGCCCCACCGATTTCCTGAGCATCCGCGTCTATCTGGGCCCCGAAACCACCCGCAGCATGGGCCTGGCTTACTAAGCAGGTTGGGTTGCAGTTTTCACTGGAGATTGCCTGCTCGCTCAAGCCCCTCCCACCATAGGAAAACAGCACCTTTAACCCTCAGTCTCTCCTCGACAGGAAAAAAAAGTTGGGCGAGCCGTTGCTGTAGCCAATTGGTTTATTCGGAGAGGAGGGATCCCTCCTCTTCCTTTCTTCAAGGATCGAGATAGAGTCGGTGTTGGCGAATGTAGTGCTCCACGGCGGGGGGTACCAAGTAGCGGATGGATCCCCCTTTTTGGATCTGCTGGCGCAGGTAGGTGGAAGAAAGGGTTAGGGTAGGGGCTTCCAGGATTTCCGCCTGGATGGGCAGCTTCTCAGCCACCGCCCGCAGCACCTGGGCAGCGTCGCCAGCATCAAGGCGAGGGGCAACAATCCACTGACAGAGGCGGGCCAGCTCCTCTGCCTGGTACCACTGGGGCAGATCCCGCAGGGCATCCACGCCGATAATCCAGTACCACTGGGTGTTGGGCTGCTCCTGGATGAGGCAGCGCAGGGTCTCGATGGCGTAGGAAGGGCCGGGACGGCGGATCTCCAAGTCTGAGCAGGCAAAGCGCTCGTGGTCAGCAATGGCCAGCTTTACCATGGCCAGGCGATCCTCTTTGCTGGCGCCCCCAGCTAAGGGCTTGTGGGGCGGATCCCCTGCCGGCATCCACAGCACCTGATCCAGGTTGAACTGCCAGAGGGCTTGCTCGGCCATGATCAGATGGCCGTGGTGGACGGGGTTAAAGGTGCCGCCGAGAATGCCAACGCGGCGCTGCTTGGGAGCAGAGGAATTCATGGCTGTTGGCTGAGGTAGCTGATGGCGTCGCGCAGCCAATCCTCTGTTTGCCGGGGCTGGGGTGGCAGGGCTTGGAGGGCTGCTTGGATTTCCTGGGGGCTATAGCCAAGGGCCAGCAAGGCCATTTCCACCTCTTCGCGGATAGGGGAAAGCGGCCCCCCCGACCAAGGCTGATTGGCATTCTCCAGGCCTTTTCGCCAGTGGGCCAATTTGCTTTTTAGCTCCAGCGCCAGCCGCTGGGCGGTCTTGTGTCCTACCCCTGGAGCCAGGGAGAGGAGGCGGGCATTCTCAGTTACCACTGCCTGGACCAGCTCCGGTAGGGCAAAGGTGTTGAGCAATGCCAAGCCTAGGGCTGGCCCCACCCCTGGTACTTTAATTAGTTCCGCAAACAGATCCCGCTCCGCCGCCGAGCCAAACCCGTACAACACCAGCTCGGTCTCCCGCACGAGCAAATGGGTGAACACCCGCACGGGCTCCCCTATGGGAGGCAGTTGCTTGAGAAAACGTGCCGGCGCCTGGATGCGATAGCCGATCCCTTGCACCTCTAGAGTGAGGCTGCTGCGCTCTCCCAGTTCTACCGCAACAAGATGACCTGTTAAAAATGCGATCATTTGCGTATCCAACCCGTGTTTAATACTCTGACCCGTAGCCTTCGGAGTTGGCCAGGCAAATCGACTAGGATGAAGAGAAGCTTGCGAGCAACCCTTATGGCTTCAACATCGGCACTGGCCACTCCTATCTCGGCCCGCTGGATTTGGCGAGGGCAGTCTGTCCATTATGTCGAACAGGGCGAGCAGGGACAGCCTCTGCTGTTGGTGCACGGCTTTGGAGCCTCCACTGACCACTGGCGCAAGAACATTCCCGAATTGGCGCAACACTACCAGGTCTATGCCATTGATTTGCTTGGCTTTGGCCGTTCCGCCAAGCCCAAGTGGAACTACGACGCTGAGCTCTGGAAAGACCAACTGCGGGACTTCTGTCAACAGGTGATCCGACAGCCAGTGGTGGCCATTGGCAACTCCCTGGGAGGCTATGTGGTGCTCAGCCTGGCAGCGGAGCATCCCGAATGGGTGCGGGGTGTGGTGCTGCTCAATGGAGCCGGCGGCTTTTCCACTGCCAAGGGATCCCGGCAGTGGCTGGGCAAGCTGGTGGGCTGGAGTCTGCGTCAGCCCTTGGTGTCTTACCTATTGTTTCAGTACTTGCGCCAGCCCCAGGTGATCCGGGCCAAGCTCAAGCAGGTCTACTACAATCAGGCGGCAGTGACAGACCAGCTGGTGGAAGACATTCACCGGCCTACGCGGGAGCCGGGGGCGGCCGATGTGTTTGTGGCTCTGATGCGCGGCGGACAAAAAGGACGCTACGTGGACGAGCTGCTGCGCAGCCTAGCGCGACCCCTGCTGCTCATCTGGGGCGAGCGGGATCCCTGGATGCGGGTTCGCGAGCGCTCGCAGCTCTACCGCACTCACTACCCCACGGCAGTGGAATACTTCTTAGAGGCTGGCCACTGCCCCCACGACGAGTGTCCCGCCGAGGTTAATGCCATTATCCATCGCTGGATCGAGGAGAGGATCCCTTCCCCCTCCCCGCTAGTGCCGCCATCCATGAGGATCTAGCCGAGGTTATCTAACGGCTGTGGCGGCAAAGCTTCTTCCAGGCCGATGGTATACTTCAGCCACTTCCCAGGTATCGCTGCCGCCGCGGGATCACGGGATCTAGGGTGAGGTCTTCACCATAGCAGCCGCAGTATTGGCAGCGGTGCCCATCGCGGTGGAAGACATTGGGCTGCGTCAGGGGAATCCAGTAGTGGCAAAGACGGATGGCTGTAGGCAGAGGAAGTTGCCGTAGAGTACTTTACCGTTGTGCTCGATTTGCTCGGCCTTGCCCTTGAGCAGCGCGATAGCCCGGCGCAACTGGTGATGTTGAGCGGCTCGTAGGAGGCATTGGCTACCAAAACCTTGCCCGTGCTGGGGATCCCCACCCCGCTCCAGAAGGCGCCAGCTCCTGATTGAACCCAGCTTTACTGGACTGCGGCCACTTCCACTTGGTCAGCCGGCCCCAGGCTGACGCGAAACTGCCTAGCCCCCCTTGGCAAGGGATCCGGCGCTACCTCAGGCACGTCGGCAAAGGGGGTTATGGCGCGGCGCTCCCGAGCGGGCGCATTCTTTGGTTCGGCAGCCAAGGGGAATCCGGTCTCATCCACCGTTACCCGGTAGACTAAGCTCTCCTGCAAACCTGGGGGAGACTGCCATCGCTGGGCCAGGGTACTCTCCAGACGCTGATGGAGATCTCCAGCGGCTTCCGGCGCAGTGAGCTGCTCCTGGGGTGGGGAGGGAGGAGGGGGGGGATCCCTGCGGCTGACCCAGAGGCCAACCCCAGCCGCCAGGACAATCCCGCCCGCCAGCAAGGCAGCAATTGCGGTGGGCTGTCGATACCAAGCCGGCGTCGGCGGCGTTGCCAGTTTGTCCAGTTGGGGCAGATCTTCAGCCGCCTGCGAGAGGTTTTCCAGGAGGTCATACAACTGCGTCATCGACAGATCCACCTGGGCAATGCGATCTTCCCCCTGCCGCACCGTAAGGCGGTGGGAAATAAAATCCAGCGGACGGATGGCCGCAGTACCACTGAAAGTTCCCTTGGGCGTACCGCTGAGCTGGGATCCAACGTAGCGGTCGATCACCGTGATCAAATTCTTGAGCCAAACGCTGTCTCCCTGCAGAGTTTTGGTGGTCTCTCCCTGGCGGATTTCCAGCTGACACTCAAAGTTGCTCTCAATCGCTTGTAATGGCAGCCTAGCAGAGCCATCAACTGGCCGGGAAGGGAGGGGCGCTTCCCCGCGCACGGTGAGGGTCGAGGTGGGTTGGTGATAGGTTTGGCTGAGGGTGAGGCTGGGCATAACTCCAAAGCTGAGGGCTAGGAAGAGGGCAGGGCATCCGATCCTACCTTGCTGCTGGCAGGGAGATCCATCTCAGGGCGATTGAGCAAGGCTTTCCACAGCCGCTCTGCTCCTCTGGGGCTACTGTAGAACAGCAGCTCAATCAGGATGCGCAGAGCCAGTTCGGCAAGGCTATCCTCATCGCGGACATCCCCATCCACCATACGGCTGCGGTAGTGGGAGATAAACTCGCCTAGATAATCGCCCACCAGCGGCTGACGGAAAGGGCTGAGCTCCTGCTTGAGGGCAGCTTCCAGTTGCTCCAGCGTGCTACGGATACGGGCCTGTTGCTGGGCTGCCAGATAGGCAATTACTCTGGCCAGGGCGCGGGCCTCTGCGATCTCGACTTTCTTGGGTTCACCGCTAGTGCGGCGGAGGGGATTGGCGTTGCGCAGGCGCCAGAGGGCCACCCGATCGCCAATGTACTCTTCTAGGTTCAGGGCCTTGGCTGCTGCCAGAACGGCCTCGGAACTCTCCCCGCTCAAGGACTCCAGGCCCAACAACAGCAAATCCAAGTGGGCTTTGATGGCTGCAGTAGCTGTAGTGGGGCCAAGGGCTTGAGGATCTAACTGAGTCTGCCTAGGTTCCACTGTCACGCTGTTAATGGGAACTTTTAGCTCGGATAGGACTCTATGATCTCCTCTCCAGGGTAAACTCGCAACCCACCTCTTTGCCTTGGGCAAGAGCTCGAACGCTAGGATGGAATTCCACTCCACCTCCCCTTAGATTGGTGATGTATACTGTAGCAGACGCAAGGAGAGGGGAAGCCCCACTTGAACTGAGCTACAGCTTCTGTGTAACGCCCTGCCTTTTTGAAGGCCAGTGCAATGCTAGACCTTGTTCCAGATGAGCATGGATGCTTCCCAACACAGCCCTGCCCCCCTAATCCTGATCTTCAAGGATCAGCTGGGCCAGCGCGGCGTTGTGTTGGACAAGATTTACTACTCGGTAGGGCGAGCCGCCAACAGCCACATCCGTCTCTATGACCCCTTTGTTTCCCGCCAGCACGCTGTCATTATCCGCGTTCCTGAAGAAAACCAGGCTGGATACAGCTACGTGATCTTTGACGGCAGCCCTGGCTCTCGTCAAAGCACCAACGGTTTGTTCGTCAATGGGAAACGGGTTTCCTCTCATCGGCTGCAGCTTTTTGACAAGATCGGGTTTGGGCCGAGGGTAACAGCCATTGTTAGGAGCACCGACCACTTCAGTCCCGATACCTTGGCTATCCTTTTGAAGACGCCGCCCAATGTTCCTGAGCCGGGATCCCAGCAGGACACCGAGAAAGAAGCGCTCAGAGAGAACGAGAGCTTCACTGCCATCCCCTGCCTTGCGGTATCCTGAGACCAGCAGCCTAGTGAGCTTTGGGTTCCCGTGGCTTCCATTCCCCCTGCGCTGAGCAGCTACTGGCAAAATGGCTTTGACCTGGAAGCTCACCTGGGATCCTTCCTCGGTCTTGAAGCCGCCGAGCTGCAGGAAAAGCTGCGAGCTGGGCAACAACGGTTGGCAGAGCTGGGCCGGCGCGACTTCGGCTGGGATCAGGTAGAGGCCTTTTACCGGGATCGGGTGGGATCTGCCTATCTGCTGGACTTGGCCGCTTGGCACCTAAGCAGCACCGACTACATCGGTGGCACCCTGCGCCTGGTGGCGGATCAGGCCCGCGGGCTGGTGCTGGATTTTGGCGGAGGCATTGGCACCCACACCATTGGGGCAGCCCTCTGCCCAGCAGTGGATCAGGTGATTTTTTGGGATATCAACCCCATCCATCGGCAGTTTGTACAACTGCGGGCGGAAAAATTGGGTCTAAGCGAGCGGATCCACTGTCCAGAAAGCTTGCCAGAAGGGATCTTTTTTGATACTATCCTCTGCTTCGATGTGGTGGAACACCTGCCAGATCCAGCAGCTCAGTTGCGTCAGTTTTACGCTTGGCTCAAGCCGGAAGGTAAGTTGTTGATCAACTGGTATTTTTTCAAGGGGTTTAACGACGAGTTTCCTTTCCACCTGGACGACCCCCAGAAAGTTGATCAATTCTTCCAGGTGCTGCAAAGTCACTTTTTGGAAGTGTTTCATCCCTATCTCATCACTGCCCGCTGCTACCGCAAGTGGAATAAAGGCTGAGACTGGAGAGAACCCAAGTGCTGCGCTACTTGCAGGTGTTGTGGCTGTTTTGGAGCACTTCTGTAGCAGCAGAAATGGAGTACCGGGCCAATTTTTTCTTTGCCAGCCTCAGCAGCTTAGGCGGCCTGGCGTCAGCCTTGTTTGGGCTGTCGCTGTTTTACCAGCAGGGGCACCGCTTGGGGGGCTGGAGTTGGCCGGAGGCGCTCATCGTCCTGGGGGTGTTCACCATCCTCCAGGGGGTGTCGACCAGCCTCTTTAACGTCAACCTCAATCGCATCGTGCAGCAGGTGCAGGAGGGCACCCTGGATTTTGTTTTGCTCAAGCCCATCAGCAGCCAGTTTTGGCTGTCAACGCGGGTGTTCTCTCCCTGGGGCCTGGTGGATATCGGCTTTGGCCTGTTGCTGATTCTCTACGCCGGGATCCAGTTGGAGCTGCCAGCCTGGGCCTATGTCCTGGGGCTAGTGCCCTTTTTGCTGGGGCTGGTCATTCTCTACAGCCTCTGGTTTATGCTGGCGGCCACCAGCATCTGGTTTGTTAAGATCTACAACGTCACCGAGGTGCTGCGGGGCTTGGTAGAGGCCGGGCGATTCCCGCTGGTGGCCTATCCGGTGGCCTATCGGCTGTTTTTTACCTTCGTCGTGCCAGTGGCTTTCTTGACCACAGTGCCAGCGGAAGCTGTGTTGGGGCGAGCCCAATGGCCGTGGCTTGTAGGATCCGCCCTGTTGGCAGCAGGGTTGCTGTGGGGATCCCATCTGTTCTGGCGCTTTGCCTTGCGCTTTTACACCAGCGCTTCTAGTTAAGTTTTGCCTCCTTAACTGCAGCCGACCCCACCGCCTAGGAGAGGCCCAAAGGGAATTAGGTTAAGATGAAAGTCGCGACTGCGCCAAAACCCTTGGAGGCCAGGTCATGGGCGAAGCCAAACGCCGCAAAACCCGCAGCAGCCCAGATCCCGACCAAGAGTTGCTGTTTCCCAGCTTCAAAAGCATTCCTCTCACCAAAGCCCAAGCCCGCACGATCTACAACTGGACAACTCGAGGCACTTGGGCCGGCATTATTCTCCTAGCCATTGTCTGGGTGATAGTGCGATTTGTGGGGCCTGCTTTCGGCTGGTGGCATCTGGCGGGCTAGCCAGCTGGATCCTTTGAGTTTTCCCGGAGTTTCCCTATGCAATCCTACTTGGCAGCCGCCCTTCAGATGACCAGCACGCCTGATCTGGCCGGCAACTTCCAGCAGGCAGAGGAGTGGATTGACTTTGCGGCGCGCCGGGGCTGTGAGCTCGTAACCCTGCCGGAAAACTTCGCCTTCATGGGGCCAGAGGAAGAGAAAGTTCGTCTTGCTCCAGAGATCGCGCAGCGGGCGGAGGAATTCTTGGCCAAGATGGCCCAGCGCTACCAGGTATTTGTGTTAGGTGGGGGATACCCGGTGCCAGATGGAGAGGGCAAGGTGTACAACACGGCCGCCCTCTACAGCCCAGAGGGCAGAGAGCTGGCTCGCTACCGCAAGATCCACCTTTTCGACGTCAACTTGCCCGACGGCAACACCTACCGCGAGTCCAACACGGTGGTGAGCGGCAACGAGGTGGTTGTCTACCAGGAAGAACGGCTAGGCACCCTTGGCCTTTCGGTCTGTTACGACGTGCGCTTTCCCGAGCTGTATCGCTCCCTGGTGGATCGGGGGGCGGAGGTGTTGCTGATCCCTGCCGCCTTTACCGCCTACACGGGCCGGGATCACTGGCAGGTTTTACTGCAGTGTCGGGCCATTGAAAACACTTGTTATGTCATCGCCCCTGCCCAGGTGGGCACCCACTACGCGCGGCGGCAGTGCCACGGGCACGCCATGATCGTGGATCCCTGGGGGACAATCTTGGCGGATGCCGGCGGCGAAAAACCAGGGGCGGCCATTGCCGAGATCGACCCAGAGCGGCTGCAGCTTGTCCGACGGCAGATGCCCTCGCTGCAACACCGTCGGCTTGCCTGAGAGATCCCCTATGCCTTGGCCGCCGCTAATTCTCTACAGCAAGCCTGGCTGCCACCTCTGCGAGGGCTTAGCGGAGAAGTTGCAGCAGATCCCTGAAGTCAGGGAGCTGGAAATCCGTGACATTACTTCCAACCCCCTTTGGTGGGAGCAGTACTCCCTCGAGGTTCCCGTGCTGAAGGTGGCTGGGGATCCGGAACAGCCCCTACCGCGCCCTTCTCCGCGGCTAACGGTAGCGCAGTTGCGCAGCTGGCTGGGACAACAGTTGGGTGGTCTCTCAGGAGGCTAGCGCTTCCTTGCGGGCAGTGTAGCCGGCCTGGCGCAGAGCTGCAACGGTGGCCTCGGCATCTTTCACCCAAAATTGGGATCCCAGCCGCACCCAGAGGGTGTGGGGGGGGGCGACGAGGGCAGCCACCACGGGAATGCGATTTTCTTCCTGAGCTTCCGAGCGTTGACCGGCAAGTACCGCTTGCAGACGGCGCCGCTCCTCTACGGTTCCAGCAGAGTCCAGGGGAACTTCCACCGTAACCCAGCTTACTGCTTCAATGGGCTGCAGATCCTCCACAATCAATTGCACCTGCTCATCCCGCTGGTCGACCTTAGCCCAAACCAAGAGCCGTTGATCCACCTGCAGGCAACTGCGCAAACGCTTGTAAGTCTTGGGGAAGAGCACCGCTTCGCAAGTGCTTGTCAGATCTTCTAGTTGCAAAATGGCCATGCGCTCCCCTTTTTTGGTGCTGACGGTTTTGATGGCGGTCACCAGAGCGAGAATGCCGACTGAGGCCTCGGACGAGCAGGTCTTCAAGTCAGCGAGGTTGACAAGAGCCAGCAGCCGTACTTGCTCTTGGAGCCGCCGCAGAGGGTGATCCGAAACATAAAAGCCCAACAGTTCCCGCTCTAGCCTCAGCTTTTCCTGCGGCGGAAAGTCTTCAGTTGCAGGCCCTTGGGGCGCTTCCGTAAAGCCCTGACTGCTGCTGCCCAGCAAATCAAACAGGCTGGCTTGGCCAATGGCTTTGGACTTGGCCCGCTCCGCCGCCCAACTGAGGACGGGATCCAGATCCGCTATGAGCTGTTTGCGGTTGCCGGAAATACCGTCGAAGGCGCCTGCACAGATGAGCGACTCTATGGCCCGGCGGTTGACGATGCGCAGATCGACCCGCTGGCAAAAGTCGGCCAAAGAGGTAAAGGGGCCGCCAGCCTGGCGAGTGGCCAGAATGTTTTGCACCGCTCCCTCGCCTACATTCTTCACTGCCCCCAAACCAAACAAAATGCTGGATCCCTGAGGCGTAAAGTCTAGGCCGGAGCGGTTGATGTCAGGCGGCTCAATTTGGATTCCGATTGACAGGCAGTAGGTGATGTAGCGCTGGACTCTATCCTGATCCCCGCTTACAGAAGAAAGCAGCGCTGCCATGTATTCTGTTGGGTAGTTGGCTTTTAGATAGGCGGTCTGGAAAGTAATCAATCCGTAGGCTGTAGAATGGGATTTGTTAAAGCAATACTCGGCAAAAGCAACCATCTGGTCGAAGAGCTCCGTGGCTACTTCTTTAGCCACACCTCGCTCGACTGCTCCTCGAACAAACTGCTCGCGGTGTTTCTCCATTTCCGAGACCTTCTTTTTCCCCATCGCCCGCCGCAGCAGGTCAGCCTGGCCCAGGGTATAGCCGGCCATGTCCTGGGCAATGCGCATGATCTGTTCTTGGTAGAGGATAGCCCCATAGGTATCTTGAAGGATTGGCTTGAGAAGGTCGTGGGCATAGGTTATCGGCTTGCGGCCATGTTTGCGATCGATAAAGTCTGGGATCATGCCCGTATCCAATGGCCCCGGTCGGTAGAGAGCCAAGACCGAGGAAATATCTTCCAGATTTGAGGGCTTGAGCTCTCGCACCACCTGCTTCATCCCGGAAGATTCCAGTTGGAAGATCCCTTCCACCTCCCCTTTTTCCAAAAGTTGGTAAGTCTTTGGATCGTCCAGTGGCAGGTTGTCCAGATCAATCACAACGCCTCTATGTTCTCGAATTAGCTCTACAGTCCGCTGGATCAGAGTTAAGTTGCGCAGCCCCAAAAAGTCCATCTTTAACAAGCCCAAAGACTCGATGTCCTCCATCGAGTACTGGGTAATAATTTGGCCTTCATTGTTGTACTGCAAAGGCACGATCTCGTCCAAAGGATCCTTGGAAATGACTACGCCAGCGGCATGGACTCCAAAGGTTTTGTTGGTGCCTTCTAGCAACCGAGCTAGGTCAATCCAGCGGCGGGTGGTTGGGTCTTTCTCATATTTTTCCTTGAACTCCGGAGCAGGAGTGTTCTCGCCGATCATCTCCTCTAGTTTTGCCGGCTTGCCCCGGGACACCGGGATCAACTTTGCCATTTTGTCAGCTTCGGCATAGGGGATATCCAGCACCCGAGCAACGTCCTTGAGGATAGCTTTGGAAGTCATGCGGTTAAAGGTAATGATCTGAGCCACTCGCTCCTGTCCATACTTGCGGGTTACGTATTCAATCAGCTCTCCCCGACGCTCGATACAAAAGTCAGTATCGATGTCTGGCATTGATTGCCGTTCTGGGTTGAGAAAACGCTCGAAGAGCAACCCGTATTTGACAGGATCGATATTGGTAATCTGTAGGGCGTAGGCCACCAGGGATCCGGCTGCCGAACCACGGCCTGGGCCCACTGGGATCCCGTGCTCACGGGCATAGCGAACGTAGTCCCAGACCACCAAGAAATAGCTGGAAAACCCCTTTTGCTGGATGATATCCAGCTCAAAGCGCAGGCGCTCCCGATAGTTTTGGGGGATCTGATCCGGATGGGCGACGCCACAGCGCTTTGCCAAGCCTTGCCAGGCCAATTCAGCAAGGTAGCTATCGGCAGAATGACCTGGGGGAACTGGGTAGTCAGGCATGCGTATTTCCCCAAACAGGTCATAGTCCTCAATCTTTTCCAGCACTTTGAGGGTATTGGCAATCGCCTCGTCGATGACCTCCTGCTCGAGGTGATCGCGGCAGAGGCGGCGCATTTCCTCTAGGCTTTTTAGGTACTCTGTGCCCGTGTAGCGAAGGCGATTTTTCTCGGTGAGGGATTTGCCTGTCTGGATACAGAGCAGGGCATCGTGGGCCTCCACATCCCAGCAAGAAATAAAGTGGGTATCGTTGGTGAGGATGATTGGGATCCCCAACTCCCGAGCAATGCGAACCAATTGCACATTGACAAAGCGGTCTTCCCGGTAGCCGTGATCCTGGATCTCGATGTAGTAGTCATCTCCAAACTGTTCCTGGTACCAGGCAGCAACCTGACGAGCAATTTCTGGCCGCCCCTGCAAAATGGCCTGGGGAACCTCTCCAGCAAGGCAGCCGCTGGTAACAATCAACCCCTCCTTGTATTGCACTAAATACTCTTTATTGATGCAGGGTCGAGCGAAGATCCCCTTGCCTTGAACGCCGTGGAGATGGGAAATGGTGGTCAGCTTCACCAAGTTTTTGTAGCCCTGGGTGTTTTTGGCCAAGACCACTTGGTGATACTTGGGGTACTTGCGGCTTTTGTCCCGAATGTTGCCGTTGATAACATACATTTCGTTGCCGATGATTGGCTTAATCCCTTTGCTTTTACACAGTTTCACCAGTTCGATGGCCCCGTACATAACGCCGTGATCCGTCAGGGCCAGTCCTGGGAAACCCATAGCCACTGCTTGCTCAATCAAAAGCGGCAGTCGGCTAGCCCCGTCTAGAAGGCTGTACTCGCTGTGCAAGTGCAAGGGAACAAAGGCCATGGCAACGGTAGGGATAAGGGATCCCTTCAACCTTAACTCAGCGCTCTCCTTTTCCGGTTGCCGGCAGCTGCCGCTACAGTGAAGTCAAGCCCACCTTTTCGCCCTTCGCCTGATATGGAGCCTCCTATTCGCCTCACCCAGTACTCCCATGGTGGCGGCTGCGGCTGCAAGATTGCCCCTGCGCTGCTGCAGCAGATTCTCAAGGAGCTGCCCCTCCTCTGGTCGGATCCAGCCCTGTTGGTGGGAGCTGAAACCAGCGACGACGCTGCTGTTTACCAACTCAACGACGAGCAGGCCCTCATTCTAACCACCGACTTTTTCATGCCCATCGTGGACAATCCGGTGGATTTTGGCCGCATCGCTGCCGCCAATGCCCTTTCCGATGTTTACGCGATGGGGGGCACCCCTATCCTTGCCCTGGCCATTCTGGGCATGCCGGTCAACACCCTGCCCCTGTCGGTCATTCGGGAGATCATGGCCGGGGGGATCCAAGTCTGTCAGGAAGCGGGGATCCCTCTGGCTGGGGGGCACTCCATCGATTCCCCTGAGCCCATCTTCGGCCTGGTGGTGGCAGGGCTGGCCCACCCGCAGCACATCCGTCGCAACGCCACTGCTCAGCCTGGCGACGATCTCATCCTGACCAAGCCGCTGGGGATCGGGGTAATGACCACCGCCCTGAAGAAGGGTCAGCTCAGCACAGCGGGCTATGCAGAAGTTTTACAAGTGATGACCCAGCTCAACCGCATTGGCCCGCAACTGGCCCGGCGAGCCCAGGTTCACGCCCTAACCGATGTAACGGGCTTTGGTCTTTTGGGACACTTGCTAGAGGTCTGCCGTGGCTCGGGGGTGAGCGC
The DNA here is from genome assembly GCF_047462215.1 of Synechococcus sp. O70.1. Taxonomy (NCBI): domain Bacteria; kingdom Bacillati; phylum Cyanobacteriota; class Cyanophyceae; order Synechococcales; family Synechococcaceae; genus Synechococcus; species Synechococcus sp. O70.1. The sequence continues at coordinate 29,723 of NZ_JANSIT010000018.1, forward strand.
TGAGTTGGATCTGGCTGCCATTCCCTTTTTGCCAGAAGCCCTCTCCTTGGCTGAGGCTGGGATCTTCCCAGGCGCAGCCCGTCGCAACTGGCAAAGCTATGAGGGAATAGAGGCCAACTCTCTGCCCGAGTGGCAGCCATTGCTCTTGTCGGATCCGCAAACCAGCGGCGGCTTGTTGGTGGCTGTAGATCCGAGCCACACGGCGGAGCTATTGCAAGAACTGCAGGAGGCCGGCTACCCCTATGCCCGTCGCATTGGCCGCTGCCAGGCCGGCAAAGGGATCGCCATCCGGCTTGTCGGCGAGATCCCAAGATGAAGATTTGGTCAAGCAGGGCTGCAAAAGTTGAAGATCTCATGTAAGGGGAACGAGATATCTTGGAGGGGTATGAACGAGTCCTCTCCCAACAGCCACAGCCTGGTTCCGTGGGTTGATCCAGAGCAGCTAGTCTGCAGCCTCAGCAGTGGCCAACTGCTGATGGTGGATCCCCAGCGACACAACGCCTTGATCATCTGCAAAACGTTTCATGCCGAGTTTGCCGGGCCGGGCGCTGCAGTCGGGGGTCCTTTGGATGTGGAGTCGAGCAGTGTGGTTCCGATTGGGGATGTGGCTCTGTTGCATCCCCGGAGCTACCAAGAGCGGCAGAATGCTTATGCCAAGCGGCTGCACTGGATGCGCTGGCTGCAGCAGATTACCGACAACCCCCTGTCGGCCCAGCGGGCACGAACCTTGCTCTTTAGCCTAGAAGAGTTTTTCTCTGCTGAGGTGGTCAGCCAACTCCCCGATGAGGTTTTGGCGCGGCTGGTAGGGGTGCTGCCCCAGACCATTGCCGCAGCCCGCAGGGAAGTAAGCTACCCCACGGCCAAAGCTGCGAGTCTCCGCGCCTCCTTTCCTCGATAACCTTGCCCCAGCTATTCCTTGGGCGATTGAGTCTGCCTGGGCTGGTTGGCATCACGGCTTGCCGTTGGGATAGAGCCGGTTTAGTCCTTTGCGCGCTTTGGCATGGATGTCCAGGGTGGCATTCATTTTCAGGATTTGCCGGTAAACCTGCTCAGCCCGAGCCATTTCCCCCTCCTGTTCCAGTTTCTCGGCCAGCCTGAGCAAGTTCTGGGCTGAAGGCTCTGCCAGGGATCTCGCTTGGCCTTCCTGCCCCTGCAAGCGCTGCAGTTCTTCCAGGCGCTCTAGCACCATCGGTCGCAGCAGCCAAGAGTCATCCAAATCCAAAACTTCCCGGTAGTAGCGCTGGGCCTCTTTGAAGTTCTTTTGCTCGTCGTAGGCTTCCGCCAGTTGCAGAGCCAGCTCTGCCGTAGGCCGATCCTTAAATTGCCGATGCAGTTGGTTGAGCCGCCGCACGAAGGGAGATCCCTGCTGGGGGTTTTGCAGATCCGGAGCGTGTTGAACTGGCAGGTAGTTGGCGTTTTGGGCCAGTTGTTCTCCGGAAGAGGCAGCCTCTGTGGCTTGCCCTCGCAAGGGTACCTGACGGCTGAGGCTTTTGGGATCCAGGGGTGTGGGCTTGGAGAGCTCAATTGGCTGATCCCCAGAGGAGGTGGACGGACTTGACGGCGGGATCGGCTGCGGCGAGGGAAGGGTCTTGCGAGCCGGCGATTGGGGAGATGGCTGCTTCAGCTCCTCAAGGGTGCGGGGAGACTTTGCTTTGGGAGTCTCTCTGCGCTCTTGGGCCAATTCTCGATAGAGAGCAGCTAACTGAAGGTAGCCTGCCTCCTCGTAGGCAGTGGCCAACCAAAGGGCATTTTCAGGGCTGGGATCGGCCCGATAAGCCCGCCGCAACAACTGCAAAGCAGTGCCATAGTTGCGCTCTCGAATAGCTGCCTGCCCCAAGCTGGCTGACTTGGCCGCCGTGGTATCGCTAGCCATACTTGCTGTGCCTCCCTGGGTGCTGCTGGTAGATTCCTAGCCTAAGCATACCTTTGCCGAGCCAGACGTTAACTGCTAGGAAAGACTTCTCCTATTGGCAAACATTTCTAGCCAATATCGACTGGCTTAAATGTGGGTAAGAAGATCTGGATGTAGGGCGTACCTTCAAGCTAGCCTGGAGTTGAGGCTCTAGAAGCAACAGATTCCGGCGCCAAGATGATTCAAGACTTTCGAGAGCGGTACCCCATGGGCAGCTTGCTCACCGATCTGTTGCGCGTGGAAGAAGGGATCTACATCGTCAAAGCCCAGGTAGTGGTGAACAACACCGTTTTGGGCAGTGGCATGGCCGGCTCAAACACCATCGAAGAAGCTGAAGATGCTGCCTTGAAGCGGGCTCTCCAGCATGCAGGATTTGGTCGCCCTACCTCCTCTTTAAGTTTAGGCCTAGACGCTGCCCCTGCCAGGGCTTCCTATCTGTCCTCTCCCATTTGGCCAACTCCTAACTTGGGCAATGGACAGTCCCAGTCTTCCTCTACCCCTACAACCCCTGAAGCAGCAGGGATCTCAGCCCGATCCCAGCCCCTTAAGGAAGCGGAGACGCAAAGCGACGACCTTTCGGATCTCATTGCGCAAACGGACGTGGAGATGCAGCGCATTGGCTGGGGCCGCAAGGAGGGCCAAGAGTTTTTGGAACGTCGCTTTCAGAAAAAATCTCGCCACCAGTTGACTGAAACTGAGCTGCGGGAGTTCTTGCGCTACCTCAAGCAGCAGCCCTCCCGCCTGGGCAGTGAGCCCCGCTTCTAAGTTTTGCCACCAGGGCTGACAGGCTACGGCGCCCCCACAATCACTGTTGTATTCTGCATCGTTTTGACCACCGTCTCCCCCCCTTCCGAGAGCACAACCTGCCGCTCTGGCACCGATACCTTGGCTACCTGGGCAGTTTGGTAGTTTTGCCCAGCCTGCACAACTGCGGGAAGGGTGCCAGGGGCAGAAATGAGGGCAAAGGACTCACGGCCAATTTGGATAACCCCAGAAACCTGCACGCTGCGGGCAAAAGCAGCCGGATCTGGCGTGGGTGTGGAGAGCGGCGTAGCCACGCCTACAGGCACTTCGCCCTCCAGGGGAGGCAGTTCTGGAAGGGGCGGCAGATCTAGGGGTGGTAGAGGGGGCTCGGGAGCGCGCACGTTCTGGGGCACAAAGGGATCCGCCCGTCCCGCCCTACTCAGAGCCCGCTGGGTTTCCTGCTCCCGATCTACAGGTGGGATCAGGATGGAGGCAGGTTGGGTTGGCAAGGGCCGAGGCTGGTCGGGAGCAGTCTGGCCAAAGCCTTCGGGCAGAGCCGCCGTCTGTTGCCGGGCAAGAGCCTGCAGCTGGCTAGCTCCACGGGCCAGGGTAGCATTCATGTCCTGTTCCCAACGGCCTGAGGGGTTGAGCCGCATGATCACGGGGTTGCTGTTGCCGCGAAATTCTACCCAGACTTCCGCTTCCGTGTTGCTGAGCCGGCGGGAGCGGAGGATGCGGGATCCCGGCGGCAAAAGCGGCTGCAGGGCCAGCTCGGCGTCCCGAACTGCCTGGGCGTTGGCCAAAGCGGGAGCCAGAGACATGCCTCCTGCCAACCCCAGCAGGATCCCAAGCAAAAGCAGTGGGCGAACCATAAAAACCCCTGGGAGAGCGTCTCTGGACTAAAATATCCAAAATCCTCGCAATGGGGCTAACCTCGAGCTGCCTTTTTGTCAAGCCTCTCCCACTAGAACAGCAATTCCTGACCCAAGGCAGCAAAGTTTGCCATAATTAAAACTTGTAAACATTCTGGCTCTCCCCACTTTGGATCCCGCCAACCCTAGCCAATTACAGGAGATTGCCGAGCGGCTGCGCAGCCCACGACCAGCGGATCGGATGCTGGCCTTGGCGCAGTTGCGGGACGTCCCGGCAGAGCAGGCGGTGCCGCTGATTCTGCAGGTCGTTGACGATGAAAACCTGCAAGTGCGCTCTTTTGCCGTCTTTGCGCTCGGGGTCAAGCAAACTGACGCCTGTCTGCCTAAGTTGGTGGAGATCCTCACCCAGGACCCGGACTACAGCATTCGCGCCAATGCAGCAGGCGCTCTGGGATACCTAGAAGACCCCCGGGCTTTCGAGGCGCTGGTGCGTGCCTTCTACGAAGATGTGGAGTGGCTGGTGCGCTTTAGTGCTGCCGTAGCGTTGGGCAACCTGAAGGATCCCCGAGCTTACGACGTACTGCTGCGGGCGTTGGAGGGGCCGGAAGAGCTGCTCCAGCAGGCGGCCATCGCTGCCTTGGGGGAACTGGGGGATCTGCGGGCGCTGGATCACCTCTTGCGCTTTGCCCAATCGGAAGATTGGCTGGTGCGGCAGCGGCTGGCCCAGGCCTTGGGGAATCTGCCCTCGCCCAAGAGCGTTTCCGCCCTCAACTATCTGGCCAAGGATCCTAACGATAGCGTTGCCGCAACCGCTCTGGATTCCCTGCGACGGCTGCGCCAAAGGGGCTTCCTAGAAGCGGGATCCCCAACAGCGGATTAGAAGCAAGCTAAGCTGAAGATCGGGGTTCAGCTTGCTGGAGGGCTCCTTTGAGGAGGAGGCAAGCTTTTCTGTTCTTATCCCCTGCTCTATGGTGGCTACCAAACCCCATCCTGAGATAGCCGGACTTCCCTCTCGGCCCCGCATCGTGGCGGCTCTGTCTGGGGGGGTAGACAGCTCCACAGTGGCAGCTCTCCTCCACGAACAGGGCTACGCCGTGGAGGGGGTTACTTTGTGGCTGATGCGGGGGAAAGGCCAGTGCTGCACCGACGGCCTGGTGGATGCTGCTGCTGTTTGTGAGCAACTGGGGATCCCGCACCACATCGTGGATAGCCGCGAGTTGTTCCAAGCCCACATTGTCGAGTACCTGCTAGCCGGCTATGCGGACGGGATCACACCCCTGCCCTGCTCCCGCTGCAACAGGCTGGTCAAGTTCGGTCCCCTGCTGGCCTACGCCCAGGGGCAGCTGGGCATCTCGCAGATTGCCACTGGCCACTACGCGCGGGTACGTTTCAACGCCGAGCTAGGGCGCTACCAACTGCTGCGGGCTGTGGATCGCCAAAAGGATCAGTCTTATTTTCTCTACGACCTCAGCCAGGAGCACCTGGCCCACAGCCTCTTCCCGTTGGGCGAGTACACCAAGGCCCAGACCCGCCAGATGGCTAGGCGCTACGGCCTGGCCACCGCCAACAAGCCAGAGAGCCAGGATCTTTGCCTAATTGAAACCTACGGCTCGATGCGCAACTTCCTGGATCAGCACTTGGGGGAAAGGCCAGGGGAAATTGTCGATACTCAGGGGCGGGTCCTGGGGTACCACCAGGGCATTCACCACTACACCATTGGCCAGCGCAAGGGCTTAGGCATTGCTGCCCCTCGTCCGCTCTATGTGGTGCGCATCGATGCAGCCATGAACCGCGTGGTGGTGGGAGAGCGGGAAGAAGCCACCCAAGCAGAAGCCTGGGTGCGGCAGGTCAACTGGGTGTCGATCCCAGCGCCATCAGAGCCCTTGGAGGTAGAAGTGCAGGTGCGCTACCGTACCCCTGCCGTGCCAGCTACCTTGATCCCGGAATCGCCGGAACGCGTGAAGTTGCAATTTGCCGAGCCCCAGTTTGGCGTCACCCCCGGCCAGGCCGCCGTTTGGTACCAGGGGGATCTGCTGCTGGGAGGTGGCATCCTCGAGCGCCCTCTTTCCTAGCTGGAAGTTTGCCAGAACGCAGCGGCAGGACCTCAAGCTGGCGGGACAGGGGCAGCCGCGGCTAGAGTCAATCGGTTGTGGCTATTGAGGCCCATGCGCTTGGCTTTCTACCTGCGCTTGCTGCTGTTGTTGGCGCTGCTGGCCCTGTTTACAGGCCTAATTGTGTGGCTGATTCAGTCCTTTCTCGAGCTCTACTACGCCACCCGCTACCACCCCCTTTTAGGGGGTCTGTTAGTTGGAGTGCTGACGCTGCTGCTGGTGGTGTTTTTGGCCGCCTCGGTCTATTACTTGTTTCTCTTTGGCCGAGCTTCCTCGTCTCCAACCCAGCGCCTCCCTCGGCTAGCTTCCCCGACAACCCCCGCCGAAAAGTGGGAGGCAGCCCGGCGCAACCTGGCCCAACTGGAGGCTCAAGTAGCCCAGATTCAGGATCAGGTGGCCCGAGCAGCGCTGGCAGAACGGTCAGCCCGCTTAGCCCAGCAGTTGGCCCAGCCCCAACTGAAGGTGGTGGTTTTCGGCACAGGCTCGTCGGGCAAAACCTCGCTGGTGAACGCTCTCCTGGGGCGGCCAGTGGGAGCAGTGGGGGCCACCCTGGGCACCACGCAAGCCGTGGCCGTCTACGACTGGAACCTGCCCGGGATCCTCCACCCCGTGAAGATCGTGGACTGTCCAGGCATTTTGGAAATTGGGCCAGCAGGAGCCATGCGGGAAGAAGAGGCCCAGGCTCAGGCCCAGGCTGCCGAGCTGTTACTGGTAGTGGTGGATGGGGACCTACGCCAGTCGGAGCTGGAGCCCCTGCGCCGCCTTCTGACCTTGGGCAAACGGGCCCTCCTGGTGCTCAACAAAATTGACCTCTACACTCCCGAGGAACAGCAGCTTCTGCTCCAGCGGCTACGGGAACGGGTTTACCCCCTTATCCAACCAGAAGATGTCCTGCCAGCTGCTGCAAACCCGGCCCCCGTGCGCCTGGGATCCCAAACCTGGCAGCCGCAACCCGAGGTGGCGGCAGTGCGGGATCGGGTGCAGGCGGTGCTCTATGCGGAGGGGAGATCCCTGGCCTTGGACAATGCCCTCCTGCAATCCCAGCAGTTGGGTGAGGAGGCCAAGCGCATTCTCCAGGCGCAGTTGCGCCGCCAGGCGGAGGAGGTGGTCGATCGCTTTCAGTGGATTGTAACCGGTGTGGTCTTTGCCAACCCCATCCCAGCGCTGGATCTCCTGGCCATTGCCGCCATCAACGCCCAGATGGTGGTGGAGCTGGGATCCCTCTACGGCTGCAAGATGAACCTACAGCAGGGGCGGGAGCTGGCCTTGTCCTTGGCTAAGACCTTGGCTGGCTTGGGTCTGGTGGAAGGGGCAATCCAACTGACCACCGGGATCCTAGCTACAGTAGCTGAGGTCAGCGTTGTTGGCTTTTGGCTGACAGCACCCATCCAGGCAGCCAGCGCTGGCTATCTCACCCGCATTGCTGGCAAAAGCTTCATCGAGTACTTCCAGCGCAACCAAAGCTGGGGAGAGGGAGGCATGCAGGCGGTGGTCAAGGCCCAGGTGGAGAGCGCCCAAAAATCCGGCTGGCTCAGGGAGTTTGTCCGCCAGGCCTGGGAACGGGTTTTCCGCTTTCGCTAGGAACCGCTCTGAAAGACTTACACAACCCCGGGCAAAAGCAGACTTTCACTCGGCGTTGAGGCTTTCTTCCTGCTTCCACGACCCGTAGCTAGTAGTAGAGTTCACCTCTACTACCCCGCCAGAGGGATC
>NZ_JANSIT010000019.1:0-33699 GCF_047462215.1 Synechococcus sp. O70.1
GGACGCGGGCGGAGGTGGAGCCTTCTGCCAGTGCCGAAAGTCTGGAGCAAGCCCGGCAAGAGCTGCAACAGAAGCTCGAGCAGCACAGGCGGCTGGCCTTTTGCCTAGGCAGCCACGGGCAACAGGTAGCCCTGCGGCAAGGGATCCCGGCAGAGCAAATCCTGCGGGTAGCCAATTGGGTAGGGCCGCTGCTGGTGGAGGCGGCGCTGCGGGGGGCGGAGGCCGTTCACTTGATTGGCTACCACGGCAAACTCATCAAGCTAGCAGGCGGCATCTTCACCACCTCCAGCCATGTGGCCGATGCCCGCCTGGAGATTCTGGTGGCAGCCTTGATCCGCTGTGGGGGAGCAGCCGAGCAGGCGCGACGGCTGTTGGAGCTGGGAACGGTGGAAGCAGCAGTGCAGTACCTGGAAAGCCTGGGTTGGGCAGAGCCGGTGCTACAGGCCCTGGCTTGCCGAATCTGCGAGCGGGCAACAGCCTATGTGCAAAAGTACGCCGGCCGATCCCTAGCGTTGGCGGTAACGTTGTTTGATCGACAAGGGCAAGTTTGCGTGCAGGCGGGGCAGGGACTTAAACCTCAGCCTGCTCAAACCCTCTAGTGGTTTTCAGCAACTCTAGGCGCTGAGCTAGGTTGGATCCGAAGCTACCCAGGGATCTCTACCAGTGGCTACTTCTTCTGCAGCTTCTCCCCAGCCTCCTCTGTCGGAGAGGGTGGCGCGCCTGCAGGCAGCCCTGAGTGCCCTAGGGTTGAGCTCTCTCCAAGTCCAGGCGCGTCTTTCCGGCCACCGCCTGTTGCTGCGTTTAGAAGGGGAGCCCCTCCCGGATCCGGACTGGCTGCTGGAGAGCCTCCTGCCAACCCTAGAGGAAATGGCGCTGAGCTACCGGCAGCGTCAGGTGGAGCTGTTCGGCTTTCCTTCCAACGAAGGGATCCCGGAATGGCACCGCGAGTGGCGCTACCAGCCGCCGCCCAACCCCAACAGCCCCTTGTACCGTGCCCGGCAGGGGGATGAAGAGGCCCTCCAGGAGGTGCTCAACTACTTGCTCCACCCAGAAGGAATCCGCGCTCGGGTTCACCTGCATCCCAAGCTGGGCTGGCTGCAGATTAACTTGCAGGCTGCAGAGGCGCCGGATCCGGCCTGGGCCAAGGATTTTGTGCGGCGGGTTCTAACGCGCTTAGAATTGACCTTTGTGCAACGGCTGCGGCTTTCTGGGCAAAAGCTGAGCTCTTTCTTTCCAAGCTGGAGCCAGGAATTCGATCTCAAACAGCCCACCTTTTGGCAGGCTCCCCCAGCCAGGCTTTCTCCCTTTCCTTCTCCAGCAGCCGACGCTGCCGATGGCGAGCCCCCTCGGCCTTCCCCCGCCGCCCTAGACTAAAGGGCAGGGTTCAGGGGGTTGGCCATGCGGGTTGTCTTCTTTGGCACGCCGGAGTTTGCCCTACCTTCGCTCCAGGCTCTCCTGCAGCCGCCGTCTCCTTTTGAAGTAGTGGGATTGGTCTGCCAGCCGGATCGGCCCCAGGGACGAGGACAAAGGGTGCTTCCTCCGCCCACGAAGGTCCTTGCCCAAGCCCAGGGGATCCCCGTGTGGCAACCTGTCCGTTTGCGGCGGGATGCAGAGGTGCTGGCGGCGCTGGCGGCGCTGGCTGCCGATGTGTTTGTGGTGGTGGCCTATGGCCAAATCCTGCCACCGGCGGTGCTGCAGATGCCCCGGCTGGGCTGCGTCAATGTCCACGCCTCCCTCCTGCCGGCCTACCGCGGCGCTGCCCCCATCCAGTGGGCTATTGCCAACGGCGAGACCGAGACCGGCGTCACCACCATGCTCATGGACGAGGGCCTGGATACAGGAGCCATCTTGCTGCAGGCCAAGCTGCCCATCGGGCCGGAGCAGACCGGCTTGGAGCTAGCCTCCCAACTAGCCCAACTGGGGGCAAGCCTGCTGGTGGAGACGCTGCTGAAGTTGGAAAAAGGAGAGCTGACCCCCATTCCTCAGGATGACTCGCGGGCCACCTACGCCCCCCTGCTCAAAAAACAGGACTTCCAGCTCGATTGGCGGCGCTCGGCCCAGGCTTTGCACAATCAAATCCGCGCCTTTTCCCCCAACTGCTTTACTGGCTTGCAGGGGCAGCGGATTAAGATTGTCCGCTCCGCCTCTCCTCAGTTGCACCCGCCACCTAATCCTCTTCCCCAGGGCAGCCCTGGAGAAGTCGTGGGACTGGCCAAGGGAGAAGGGGTGTACGTGGCTACCGGCGAGGGATCCCTCCTGATCCGACGGGCCCAACTGCCTGGCAGAAAAGAACAGTCGGCTTGGGATCTGGTCAACGGCGGCCAGCTCAGGGTGGGCATGCGCTTTGAGCCGCTTTTGGAGACCGATGGTTCCTCTCCCCAGGCAGAGTAGGTCAGGGGGGTGGGGGTTTATTCTGGCTGGGGAAACTCCTGCCAGAGGTTGGTGTGTTGGCGCAGGCTGAGGAACTGACCGCCGCCCAGGATGAGGTGATCCAAAACGGGGATCTGCAGCAGTTGTCCCGCCTGCAGCAGTTGCCGCGTGAGAGCCAGATCCTCGGGGCTGGGATCCAAGCTGCCAGAGGGGTGGTTGTGGGCCACCAGGATGCGGCTGGCTCCCTGCTTGATGGCGCTGCGGAAGGTTTCCCGGGGGTGGGTGAGGGTTTCCGTGGCGGTTCCCCGCGTTACGATCTGCTGGCCGATGAGGCGGTGCTTGATATCCAGGTGCAGGACGGCAAAGTGCTCTTGGGCCTCCCACATCAGGTCAGCGCTCAGGGCCATGGCCGCCTGTTCTGGCGATTCAATCACCGTCAGCTCGGGTGGTCGGGCCAAAAAGATCCGCCGCCCCAGCTCAATGGCTGCCAGCACCGTTGCCGCCTTGGCCGGGCCGATGCCCTCAATTTGAAGCAGCTCCCCGGCCTCCACCTGGCGCAACTGGGCAAGGGGATCTCCTTGCGCTTCCAGTTTTTTGAGGAGCAATTGGGCTAGGCCCAAGGCAGAGAGCTTGCCCGGCCCCTGGCCTGTGTTGAGCAAAATGGCCAGCAGCTCGGCGTGGGAGAGGCTTTTGGCCCCTTGGCTGAGCAGTCGCTCGCGCGGGCGATCCCGAAGGGGAAGGTCACTGATACGCAGCACGTACTGGCCCATATTCTTCAACAGCCAAAAGGGGCTGCTACAGGCTGGGATCCCAGGTTACCAGGCAATCGGGCACCTACGCCGTGCTTGCCAGCCCCTCCCTCAAGGAACCCGCAGCGGATCTCAAAGATAGGATAGGATACAAACGAGCGCAGCCCATAGGGGCCAACCCTTCCTGAAAAAAAGTGGACGGCTCCCCCCTGAGTATGCTGCAACAACCGCCAGCACCAGGATCAAGGTAGGGCCACAGGTGAAGAAGGGTTACAAGATAGCTCCTAGGAAAGGGGAAAGGACAGAACCGTCACAAAGAGGAAGCCAACGGGATCCCTTGAATCCACCGCAACGCCGCACGCAGCTTGGCCAGGAGAGCGGTGACCACCCAGTCCGCCACCTGGACGCCTGCCGGATCCCTGCCAACAATAAGGACACGGGGCTGCCACGTCTGGTAAGGAGATAGAAGGTCTACCTCCACACTCCCCCAGCGCGTAGCGCTAACGGGTATCCCGGCGGACTAGCTAACGTCTCACGAGGAGACAGTACGGTGATGGAAAACTTCGATCCTGTTTTAGGCGGACAAGGGCCTGGCGGATTCGATCCGGTCATAGGTGGCCTGGTGGGTGTTTGACAAGCCCTGGCCAGTCCGGATCCTCAAGTGAGAATCCGAGCTCTCAGAAATGCTCTCCAACATGGGGAAGAAGGGGCCCAGCTTCTCCTGAAAGCACTGCAGGAGGACAAGGAGTGGGAGGTAAAGTTCGCTGCTTGGGAGACGTTCCTGAAATCCGACAATCTCCACCACGTGCAGGCAGCAAAGGCATATCAGATCCCCCTACGTCAGGTTGGGGATATTCGAGGAAAGTATATAGCTGGCGAGCGAGACTTTCGCTGGGCTGACTTGAGGAAGGCTAACCTGAAGAAGGCTGACCTGAGCGGGGCTAACCTGAGCGGGGCCAACCTGGAGGAGGCCAACCTGAGCGGGGCCGAATTGTTCGGGACCGACTTGAGGGGAGCTGAACTGACAGGTCCTCAGCTCAGAGGGGCCAACCTAAAAGGTGCCAAGCTCGATTCTGAGATTTGACGAGCACAATTCTTCCCGATGGGACGCGCCATCCTTGACTTCGTAGCCCCAAGGTCTGTGGGGTCTCGAAGAGGTCGGAAAGCGGGATCCTCCCAGCCAGGGCAATAGCAGCCAGGACGCCCAGAGCCCTCCACCCCTGACCGAGATGCCCGATCCAACGAGCCTCGTCGGCAGCCCAAAGGGATCCCAGCAGTGGGTCAAAGCTTAGCCAGGGAAAGCTTCTAAAGGCACCACCCGGCCCACACTTTCGGGCGAGCGCAAAAGGCGCAGCAGGTGAGCGGCTAAGGTAGATCCCTCGATCCCGGCGGGAATTTCCACCCCACACCAGCGGCTGGAGCTCTCCTGCAGGGCTGTCACCCAAGCGGGCGACAGGGATCCCTGGGCCACCCCAATCAGTTGCGGCAGGGGGTCGCTGCGGTAAAGCCCAATCCAGCGCAGGCCCAGTTGGAAGGGCCCAGGCCGAAAACGAGGGTTAGGGCTGCCGTCGGCTTCAAACTTGCTCAGCATCAGCTGCAGCGAATAGATCTGGCGGGTATTCAAGGGGGGAGCGGCAACCCGGCGGGCGCGAAAGGTGGGCACCATCTCGGCAAAAGGAACCTGGACGGTCTGCTCCTCCCCAGGGGTGGTGTCGAAGGCGTAGGCGTAGGCTGGGCTGTCCCAGCCGCCTTGATCCCTGAGCAAAACCTTGTAGCGCTGTCCATCGCCCCGCAGCCGCAGCTCCAGGCCAGCAAACCCTGAGGCGTCCAAGGGGGGCTGCCAATTGCGCGTGCGCGTGGAAACAAAGCCGCCGAAGTTGGCCGTGGAAACCTGGCCCGTAAACAGCAGCTCGCCCTCTCCCCAGAGCAGTTGGCTTTGGCTCACCCCGCCCATCACCACATCGTCCAAGATGCCCCAGAACTGGTTTAACTGGGGGTTGGGCTGGCGGAAGTCGAAGAGCATCTGTTCCGTTTGGCCGCTGCGGCGCAGCCGTTCCAGGTGGGCCTTGGCCACCTCTGGCGCTCCCAGCCCCAAGATCACCCTGGCTGTCGCACAGTCCTGGCTCTGCCCTACCTCCGCCCCTTGCTGGCGCAACGCCTCTGTCAAACCCTCGGGCAGGCCATCGCCCAAAAGAACCAGAGGAAGGGAAGTGGCTGGCGTCAGAGAAGGAGGCATAAAGAGAACTTCTGGGCTTTGAAAGCCATTCTGAAGCCAGCGCCAGAAGCCGGCAAAGGGTAGCACCTCGTAGTAGGTGAGGGTGTTCCAAAATCGCCCCAAATCCCAGGTCATCTCTAGCTGCTCCAAAACGCCCTCCAAGTAGGCAGAACCGGCTACCTACCCAAGGGATCCCCCTTCTCCAGCGTAGGCAAAGGGGCAACAGTGCGGCAGCAATTGGGGCAAGCTGAGCGGGACTCAGTAGCCTTGAGACCGCCACAGATTAGTCCCGGGGACCGGCAAGCAAGGCTGTGATCTGGTCAGCAATGCGCTGGGTGGCCCCAGGGGATCCCATGCGCCGTTGCCCGTGGGCCCGCAGTTGGGCGGCGTAATCGGGATCCCTGGCTAGGCGATCCAGAATTTGGCAGAGCACGGCGGGGGCCTGCTGGGGAGAAGTGAGGTGGACGGCGGATCCCAGAAGGCGGCTTTGGGCTTCGGCAAAGCGCGGGGTAAATTGTGGCCCCTCTCCCGGCAGGGTAACCACTGGCTTTCCTAGGCCGACGCATTGTTCCGTGGCCGTCCCCGCCATGGCCAACACCGCCGTAGCTCGGTGGGCACAGGTGCCGAAATCTCCCCACACCAGCAGCAGGTCGCGGCGCCGAGACGGGATCTTCTCCTGAAGGGGACCCCGCTCCAGGTTGGGGCTGAGGGCTGCATAGACTTGGATTTCTGGCGGCAGTTGCTCTACCACCTGCATCATCAAAGCCCAGTTGCGGTAGGCTTCCGGAGGACGGGATCCCGGCAGCAACAGCACCGCAGGCCGGCTGGGATCCAAAGGCAATTCCCCCCGCGGCTCTAGGTCGTCCATCATCGGGTTGCCCAGGTAGAAGGCCCTTAGGCCCCGTTGCTGCAGGCCAGCTGCCGTCAGCTCATCCCGCAAAAAAGAACCCAGGCAGCGCCTGTGGGCCATCAGCCAGCGCTCCCAGGGCAAGTAATCGGAAGCCGGCTGGCCCAGCCAAGGGCGGCGGTAGGGCCCCCGCTCATCCCGCCAGTAGTAGTCCGACTTGGCCGTGCCCACGAAAACGTAGGGGATCCCGCTCCACCAGGCCATGGCTAGGGGCACAATGTCTCCCACGGCTAGCACCAGCTCCACCTGCTTGGCTAGGCGGCGCACCAGAGCCAGTTGCTGCCTCGTCAGGCCCAACAAGCCAGCGCGCAGATCCCGCCACAGCTGCCGCCAATCCTGGTAGATAAATCCCCCCGAAGGCATTACCTGGGTCAGGGGCAGCAGCGGGATCCCTCGCCGTCGATACGCCACCCCTTCCCCCACAATCGGCAGGGCCTGCACTGGGATCCCTCGTTGGGTGAGGGCTGAGGCAATGCGGCTAGCCACCTCATCTTCTCCGTGGCCATTGCTCAGGCACAGCACCCGCGCCAGATTTTGGGAGTTCATTGCTGGGGGAGGTTGTCGTCTCCAGCCAGACTAAACGAGCCTACCAAAGCCTACCGAATTAAAATAGGGCCAATCTGAGAGAGAAAGCCGGGGCGATGATCCGAGATGAGCGACAGCGAGCTGAGTTTATTGCAGCGGTGGAAGCCTTGCGCCTGGAAGGGCCCTACTTCGTCGAGACCCGTCTTAGCCGTCAGCGGGGACCTTTTTGGCGGGCGGTGAAGGATGTGGCCGCCGGCCAGCCCTGGTGGGAGATCCGCTACTTTCCTGCCTGTGAGCGCTACGCTTGGGCCTACCTGCCGGAAGGGATCGGCCCCCGTGAGTTTGCCTGGGGACACACGCCCCAGCAGGCTTTCCTCAACGCCCTTTGGCAACAGCCTGCCTCCTCTTCGGACAAGGGCTAGCCCAGGTGCCGGAGAGACTATTCCAGTTTAGAGTAAGGATTAAAACTCCCACGCGCAGGGGACATGAAACCACAAGCCGTCGCCCGGATTCTCGATGCCAACCTTGACCGCGCTCGCGAAGGGCTCCGGGTACTGGAGGAGTGGTTTCGCTTTGGCCTGGAGAACGGCGAGCTGGCTAGCGAGTGCAAAGCTATGCGCCAGGCCCTAGCCCGTTGGCACAGCAACCCACTGCGGTTGGCCCGCGACACCCCTGCCGACCCCGGCACCCAGCTCTCCCACCCCCAGGAGGAGGAGCGGCGGGATCTCAGCCACCTGTTGCAAGCCAATTGCAGCCGCGTGCAGGAGGCGCTGCGGGTGCTGGAAGAATACGGCAAGCTGGCCGAATCCCAGCAGTGGGTGGCCCCTGGCCTGGCCAAGCTGGCCAAAGACATGCGCTACCACCTCTACGTTCTTGAAAGTGAGCTGTTGGGCAGATCCCTGCGCCGACGCCTGTTGGCAGCCCGTCTTTACCTGGTCACCAGCCCAGTGCCCCACTGGCTGGAAGTAGTGGAAAAGGCGCTGCGGGGCGGGGTGACTCTGGTCCAGTACCGCCGCAAGAACCTGGCCGACAGGGAGATGCTCTGGGATCTCAAACAGCTGCGGCAACTGTGCGACCGCTACCAGGCGTTGATGCTCGTCAACGACCGGGTGGACTTGGCCTTGGTCAGCCAGGCGGATGGGGTACACCTGGGCCAGACGGATTTGCCAGTTGCCCAAGCCCGACAACTGCTGGGATCCCAACGCCTGATTGGCCTGTCCACCACCAACGCTGAAGAGTTGGCCCAGGCCCTCGCCAGCGACGTGGACTACATTGGCGTCGGCCCCGTCTACGCTACCCCCACCAAGGCGGAAAAACCGCCTGCGGGTCTGGAGTACGTGCGCCTGGCTGCCGAGAAGGCCTCTCTGCCCTGGTTTGCCATTGGCGGCATCGATCTCCACAACCTGCCGGAGGTGCTGCAGGCAGGCGCCAGTCGCGTAGCCGTGGTGCGGGCCCTGATGGAGGCGGCGGATCCCACCCAGACCGCCCGTGCCATGCTGGCCGAGTTGCAAGGGATCCCTGCTTTATCTTGAAAGAGGAAGAGCCTACTTTTCATCCCCCTGATGGCAGAGTTGGCAAAAGAACTCAGAGAGCTCACGGATCGCAACCAGAAAAGCGGCGGCGATCCCAGCCTAAGTGGGATTGCCACTGAGGTGCAAGGGGAGCTGATCCAGGAGCTGGATCTGATGATCCGGGCCCGCTACCCTTTGATCTACCTGGTCTCCCCCGAAGAGGAGCCGGCCGATGCCGTGCTCGTGCAGGTAGCCAAGAGAACCGATCCGCCCCGACGGCTGCTGTTTTGGGACGTGGTACGGGGCTGGCAGGATAGCGGCGAAGACCGGGGTTCCCTCATGGCCGCCCTAGGGCGGGTGTGGCGCTCAGCTCCGCAGGAAGACACTCTGTTTGTGCTGCGGGATCCGCACTTTGTGTTGCGCAACGCCACCAGCGACAAAAACGCCCCCATCCTGCGGGAGCTGAAAAACCTTAGCCGCGAGCTCAAGCGCACCCGCAAGACCTTGATCCTGCTCAGCCATACTCTGGAGGTGCCCAGCGACCTGGCCGAGGAGGTCACGGTTGTCGATATTCCCCTGCCCAACAGCGAAGAGATTAGCCGCCTCATCCAGATCTATGTAGCTCCCGAAAAACTTAAGCTCAGCCCCTTGGGTCGCGAGCAGCTGGTCAAAGCCTGTCAGGGGCTAAGCCGAGAGCGCATCCGCCGCGTTTTGGCCCGCGCCCTGGCCGCCA
The DNA here is from genome assembly GCF_047462215.1 of Synechococcus sp. O70.1. NCBI lineage: Bacteria > Bacillati > Cyanobacteriota > Cyanophyceae > Synechococcales > Synechococcaceae > Synechococcus > Synechococcus sp. O70.1. Next base: position 9,011 of record NZ_JANSIT010000019.1, read on the forward strand.
AGCAGGAGGTCAACGAGGCCGATATCGACCTGGTGTTGGAGGAGAAGAAGCAGGCCATCCGCCAGACGGGCATTCTGGAGTTTTTCACTGCCCGCGAGACCCTGAAAAATGTGGGTGGGCTGGACAATCTCAAGGCTTGGGTGCGGGTGCGCCAGGAAGCCTTTACCGAAGAGGCGCGGCGCTACGGCCTGCCCAACCCCAAGGGGGTGCTGCTGGTGGGGATCCAGGGCACCGGCAAGTCCCTCTCGGCTAAGACCATCGCCAACGAGTGGCGGCTGCCCCTGTTGCGGCTGGATGTTGGGCGGCTGTTTGCTGGGATTGTTGGCGAGTCGGAAAGCCGCGTGCGCCAGATGATCCAACTGGCGGAGGCCATGGCCCCCTGTGTGCTCTGGATTGACGAAATTGACAAGGCCTTTGGCAACATTACCAGCGGCGCCGACGGAGACTCGGGCACCAGCCGCCGGGTGTTCGGCAGCCTCATTACCTGGATGCAGGAGAAAACCAGCCCGGTCTTCATCGTGGCCACTGCCAACAACGTGCCCCTCTTGCCGCCGGAGCTGTTGCGCAAGGGCCGCTTCGACGAGATCTTTTTCCTTAACCTACCCACCCACGCCGAGCGCAAGGAGATCTTCCGGGTACATCTGCAGCGGCTGCGCCCCAACCGCCTGCGGGAATTCGACCTAGATGCTCTAGCAGCCGCAGCTCAGAATTTCAGCGGCGCCGAGATCGAGCAGGCTATCGTGGACGCCATGTACAACGCCTTTGGGGGCAGCGGCAGCGGCGCTCGGCGAGACTTCACTCAGGAAGACATCTTGCAGGCCATCCGCGAAACCGTGCCCTTGGCCTCCATTGCCCGCGAGCAGATCGAAAGCCTGAAGTGCTGGGCTGCCCAAGCCGGCGCTAGAGTTGCCTCTCAAGATGCTCAGGTGCTGCAGGAGATGAAGCAATGTTTTGCGGCTTCGTAGAGCCCCTAGGCGGGGGTTGAGGCCCTGGAGTCGGCTCCCACCAAGCGGCTTACTGAGGCATTGGGAACCTGAGCGCTCCTCCCCTCGTGTCACAATGGGTAAAGGTTGGCTTCTTTTTGTGTCTTGGCCCTGTGCTCAAGCCTCTGTACTACCGCGAGATCCCTTGCCCAGAGACCGCTCAAGTGCTGCGCTGGCTGCAGGAGCACCTGCCTTTGCCTACGGGCAGCCAAAAGGTGCTGACTCCTACCGGCCTGCGCCTACAGGGATCTGGAGCGGAGCTGGCCGTTTTCCTCTGGTCGGGGCTAAACACCACCTATCTCAAGATCTTCCAGTGGTCAGAGCGGCCTTTTCCCCAGCAGGGCCGCTGGCTAAAGGAAGTGGAAAAGGCTATCCAAAGCCAGTTTCCCCACCGCTACCCGCAGTTGCCCCCTATCGATCTCAGCCAGGGATCCATCTTTGAGCAACTGGAGCCCTTTTACCCGCAGACGGTAAAGTATTTCCGCCGCATCCCCAACGGCGAGTTTGACCTGCAGCGGGTTTACTGGTGGGAGAGGCGCTGGCGGGAGGAGGTACAGTCCCCTCCTACTCAGCGGCCACCGGTGCTGTTGCGTCAGCCTGCCCCCCAACCTGCACCCTTGGAGTGGGACTTGGTGGTGGTGGGCGGAGCCCTGGGAGCCATCTACGGCGCGGCCATGGCCCGCCTGGGCTACCGCGTGGCCTTGGTGGAACGGCTTCCCTTTGGCCGCATGAATCGGGAGTGGAACATCTCGCGGCGGGAGCTGCAGACGCTGGTGGACTTCGGCCTCCTCAGCTCTGAGGAGATGGAGAGCCTCATCCTCAGGGAATACACCGATGGGTTCAACAAGTTTTTTGATGGCAACAGCCCTGTACGCGCGCCCGTCCTGCACACGCCGACGGTGCTCAACCTGGCCATCGATGCCGAAAAACTCCTGCAGCTCTGCGGCCAGATCCTAAAAGCCTGCGGCGGCGCCATCTACGAGCGCAGTGAGTTCCAGCGGGCCTATATCGAGGAGCAAGGCGTCACGGTGGTGGTTAGGGACTTAACCACTCAAGAAGAGTTCTGCCTGGGAACCCGCCTGTTGGTGGATGCCATGGGGACGGCCTCCCCCATTGCCCAGCAGCTCTACGGCCGCCGCGCCTTTGACAGCGTTTGCCCCACGGTGGGAGCTACCATTGCAGGGGGGTTTGAGCCGGGAGTTTGGGATCCCCAGTTTGGCGACATCCTGGCCAGCCATGGAGACATCAGCCGCGGTCGACAACTGATCTGGGAACTGTTCCCTGGGCCAGGGGAGGATCTCACCTTCTACCTGTTCTACTACCACCAAGTACACCCGGAAAACCCGGGCTCCCTCTTGGAGTTGTATGAAGACTTTTTCACCATCCTGCCTGAGTACCGCCGCTGTGACCCAGAGCGCCTGCAGTGGAAGAAGGCCACCTTTGGCTATATCCCCGGACGCTTTGGCCGGCAGCCAGCTCCCGCAGAGCCCTTCGACCGCGTTCTCTTGATTGGGGATGCGGCAGCCCTGCAATCGCCCTTGAGCTTTACGGGGTTTGGATCCCTAGTGCGCAACTGCCCCCGCCTTTGTGACCTACTGGACACAGCCTTGCGCCATGATCTGCTCAAAGCGGCCGACCTAGCCCAGATCCGCGCCTATCAGGGCAACTCGGCGGTGACCTGGCTGTTTTCCCGCGGCATGATGGTGCCCACCGGTAAGGTACTGCCGCCCGAGCGCATCAACGCCATCCTCAACAGCTTCTTTGGCATTCTCACTACCGAGCCGCCAGAGGTGGTGGACGACTTTATCAAAGACCGGGCTGGCTGGCTGGCCTTTAACCGCATGGCCATCAAGGCAGCTCTGCGGAACCCACGGCTGCTGCTGTGGATTTGGGAGGCGGTGGGGGCGGAAGGCTTTGCCCAGTGGCTACCCACCTATTTCAGCTACACCGGCCTGGCCTTGCTCTCGGCCTTGCTGGGGGGCTGGTTCCCCAAGCTGCTACGGCGCCTGCAGCTCTGGCTGGAGCCTCGCTACCCGCGCCTCTGGCTGCGCTGCCTAAGCTGGAGCTACACCCTCACTTACGGTGTCGGCCGGCCGCGCCTCGAGTTCCACCTTCCTGCTCCTAGTTCTTCTGCTAAGCCAAGCGTCCAAAATCCGATACCGAGCTGGATAGAAGAAAGAGTCTAGCTCATGCAGCCACGGCAGTTTAGAGTCACAAACAGGTAGGCTAAGGGCAGAACTTGTTTGTCACCACCCATGAGCGACACGGTTTTCAGCAAGATCATCCGTAGGGAGATCCCCGCCCAAATTGTCTACGAAGACGAGAGGGCAATTGCTTTCAAAGACATTGCTCCCCAGGCCCCTGTCCACATCCTGGTGGTGCCCAAGGAGCCCATTCCCCGGATTTCCCAGGCCAAACCTGAGCATGAGGCGCTGTTGGGGCACCTACTGTTGACAGCCCAACGGGTGGCTGCTGCAGCTGGCCTAGACAAAGGCTACCGCTTGGTCATCAACGACGGAGAAGACGGTGGCCAAACTGTCTTTCATCTCCACATTCACGTTCTCGGCGGTCGACCCATGGGCTGGCCTCCCGGCTAGACGACGGTTTTGCCGCCAATGGGGGGCTTTATAGAGCGCTCCGCGCTGCCAGGGCGAGAAGGTGCAGACGTGTCAACCGGTGTCGAACGCGCTTGGGCAAGCGCTGTAGAGGGCAAGTTGTGCCAACTGTGGGCATCGGCTGGCAGAGACTTTACCCAAGGGCACTTAGCGGGGCTGGGGAGACAAGCACCTCTAGCTCTGTGGAGGCCCCGCCTTTAGGCAGGGGAGGACGTCAAAGATACAATGCTGCTGTTAAGGGTAGCCGGCGGGCGAGGTCTAAAGCCGATGGAGTGGCATGTCACCGATGCGGAAAGCCTGATGATTATCGACCAAGAGGTGGGCAAGCATGGGCTTTCTCCTGCCGAATACGAGGTGGTGCGTCGGGTAATTTACGCTACCGCAGACTTCGAGTATCTCCACCTCATCCGGTTTGCCAACGAGGCTCTGCAAGCAGGGGCGGCAGCCCTGGCAGCGCGCACCACCATCGTGGTGGACGAGCCAATGGTGCAGGTGGGCATTGCGCGGGCTGTGCAGAACACCTTTTCCAACCCCATCTACTGCGGCAGCGAAGCTGTCACCCGCCCCCAGAAGGACAAGACCCGCTCTGCCTGGGGCCTGCAGACCCTGGCTCAGCGCTACCCGGAGGCCATCTTTGTCATCGGCCAGTCCCAGACTGCCCTCACCACCCTAGTGCAACTGATTACAGCGAAGGAAGTAGCCCCCGCCCTCGTGATCGCGACGCCGGCTGGGTTTGTGAACGTGGTGAAAGCCAAGCAGGAGCTGGCCGATTCGATGGTACCCCACATCCGCACCGAGGGACGTAAAGGCGGCCCCGCTGTAGCAGCGGCGGTGTTGGATGGACTTCTGGATCTGGCTTGGCAGGCCTACACGCAACCTGGCCGTGGGGATCGCCCAGGTAAATCTAGCCCTGGATAAGCCAAGATCACAAACGCCCTGGGATCCTGGTCACACCTTTCTGGGTTTCGTCTTGGCAAGCTGGGAGCTGCCTTCTTGGAGTGCAGCAGGGCGCCTAGTTATGCAACATTTCCGGCATTTCAGTGGTTTTTGGAGGATCAGTTGCCTTCTAGCTGTAGCGTTTGGGCTGAGAGGGTGGGCCTATCCCGAGCAGGTGGCCGCTTTGCCCCTGTCTTCCCTCGCCGCCTCCCTAGATCTCAGCTTGGAGGAAGCACAGCTCAACCCCTACCAGCGCTGGCAACAGCAGCATGCACCTTCTGCCGTTCCCTCTGCGGGTAGCAGCTTCTACCGCCTAGCCCAACAAGTAGAGCAAGAAGCCCCAAAGCTGCCTTTTCCGCTCAAAGCAGAGGGGATTCCCTTGGGACAAGACAGCTCTTTTGTCTTGCATCCCAGCGGTCTAGGGTATCGGCTGTCTTATTGACGATCAGTAGTGATTCCCCACCTTTCGGTGGTGCACCGCAGTGAGGCCCTCGGGACTGGAGACCCGCCCTGCCTCAAGGATGCTGTAGACCACCCAGTGGTCACTGGTTTCTAGGCGGCTGGCCACGCGGCACTCCAGGTAGGCCAAGGCATCGGCAAGGATAGGGGATCCGTTGGCGGCAGGGTAGGTCTTGACGCCAGCAAAGCGGTCGGCCCCTGGAGGAAACCGCTTGAGGAAGTGGCGCATCAGGGACTGGTGATGGCCCTCCTGCAGCACGTTGAGGACAAAGGTGTCTCCCACTTGCAGGAAAGACTCGATGGCCCGATCCTTGGCCACCGCAACGCTGATCCCCGGCGGATCAGAGCTGGCCTGGGCTACCCAGGAGGCGAGCATGGCGCTAGTGGCCTGCCCTTTGCGGGCGGTGAGGATGTAAAGGCCATTGCTGATGCGACCCAGAGCGCGATCCAGGTCAGCATCTAGAGCTTTCATTTGCTGAATGCTGCGATCCCGGGTCAGCCATTGCCCTAGGTCGGTGCCAGCCTCTTCCGCCAGCTGCAGCAGGGTTTCGTTCACAGGCTGCTTGAGGAGGATGGGCGGAAACACTTCCTTGGCACCCAGCTCCTGCAAAGTGTTGCGGCAGAGGTAGACCGACTCGTCGTCTTCTCCCCCCGACTCAAACAGGCCAAAGCCCTGCTTGCCGTGGGCAGCAGCCAGGAGAGTTTTCAGCAGCATCTGCGTGGTGGCTGCCTCGGGCCCCGATTGGGGGGGCATGCCTATCACCACACCGGCAGCCAAGCTGGTTAGCTCCCGCACCTCATGGGCATCCAGCAGCCGCAGATCCGCCAGCTCTACGGCAACGCCGGTTTTTTGGATCCCGCGGGCAATGGCTTGAGCCAGCGTTTCCGCCTGGCCATATCCCGACAGGTAAAAGACAGCCACCAGCCGTTCGGCTTTGGCCTGCTCTAGACTCCAGCGGCGGTAGTGCTCTACCCAGTTAGACAAGTGATGCCGTAGTAGGGGGCCGTGGCCGGTGGCGATGGCAGCAATGGGAGGTAAGGACTCCATGCGCTTGAGAGCCGAGAGCACGGAGCGGGCGTTGGGCGCCATGAGGCAGTCGTAGTAGAGCTTAAAGTCGGCCTGTAGCAGGTGGGGATGCTCATCCCAAGCCAAGTCGTCGCAGTAGTGCATCCCAAAGACGTCGCAGGTGTAGAGGATCTGGGTGCCGTGGTCGTAGGTGAGGATGGTGTCGGGCCAGTGCAGGTTGGGAGCCGAGATGAACTCCAGGACATGCCCCTTGCCCAGATCCAGGCGATCCCCCTGCTTCACCACCAGGTGCCGGAAGGGCCGATGCACCAGGTTTTCTAGAAACTGCACGGCCACTTTAGAGGCCACCACCGTCAGCTGGGGCGCCAGCTCCAACAGGTCCCCCACTAGGCCGCTGTGATCTGGCTCGGTGTGGCTGACCACCAGGTAGTCGATGGTGGCGGGATCCAGGAGGCCTCGCAGCAGATCCAAGTACAACTGCCGAAACTTCTCGTGGGAGGTGTCAATGAGGGCCACCTTCTCGCCGCGGATCAAAAAGGAGTTATAGGTGGTGCCATTTTCCAGGGCAAACTCGATGTCAAACCGATCCCGATCCCAGTCCTGGGAGCGGATGGCAAGGGTATCGGCGCCAATAGGCAGCGTCTGCAGTGTGAGATGCGCCAAGCGCGGTGCAACTGCCATAGCGGCCATGTCCTCCCCCTCTGCCAGACGGCAACTTGGCGTGTAACTGAACCTAATTGCAATGTAACTGAATGTTGAGGCAGGGGGAAGGGAGAGGACAGCCGGCAAGTTTGGATTTTCTAATGGAATGCTTTAGGGATCTGCCGCCAAGGAGCCGGAGCCAAAGGCAGCCGCAAACTGGGCCAAGGTGTGGCGCAACTGATCCAGGTTTTGGCCAGTGGCAGCGGAAACAAACAAAGCCTTGGGGTAGAGCAGGCGGACATCTTCCACCCACTCGGGATCCAGGCGGTCAATTTTGTTGAACACCAATTGTCGGGGACCGGTGGTCAGGGGCATCTGGTCCAGCAATTTTTCCACCGCCTCGATTTGCCCTTCCCAGTTGGGGTGGGAGAGATCCACCACGTGCAGCAGGGCATCGGCCTCCGTCACCTCCTCCAGCGTGGCCTGGAATGCCTCTACCAATTGCTCAGGCAGCTCAGTTAAAAATCCCACGGTGTCGGTCAAGAGCACCGCCTGCTGGCCGGGCAGCTCCAGCCGCCGCGTGGTGGGATCCAGGGTGGCAAAGAGTTGGTCAGCCACGTAGACCTGGGCGTGGGTGAGGGCGTTGAGAAGGGTAGATTTACCAGCGTTGGTGTAGCCCACCAGGGCCACCACAGGAATTTGGGATCCCTCCCGCCGTTGGCGCAGCCGCTGGCGGTGGCGGCGCAGCTCTTCCACTTCCTGCCGCAGCTTGCTGATGCGCCGCTGGATGGCCCGCCGCTCCGTTTCCAACTGGGTTTCCCCCGGCCCCCGGGTGCCAATTCCACCCCCCAACCGCGACATGGTGCGACCGCGACCGGCTAAGCGGGGCAGCAGATACTGCAGTTGTGCCAGCTCCACTTGCAACTTCCCGGCCCGGGTTCTGGCCCGCTGGGCAAAGATATCCAGGATCACCTCGCTGCGATCCACCACTCGCACTCCCAGGGTCTCCTCTAGGTTGCGCACCTGGCTGGGGGTGAGCTCGCGGTCGAACACCACCAGGTTGGCCCCCAAATCCTGCACCAGCAAGGCCAACTCCTGGACTTTACCCGAGCCGATGACCGTGGCAGAATCGGGGCTCTCCCGCCGCTGCCAGATAGTTTGGAGCACCTGTCCGCCGGCGCTCTCCACCAAGCGGCCCAGTTCCGCCAAGGCGTCCATGAGATCCTCGTAGCTCTGGCCCGGCCCCTGCAGCCCCACTAGGATGGCCCGCTCCTGCTTGGGATCCACCTGGCGGGCAGTGGCTTGGCGCCGAAAGCCATCTTCTAGCTCCGTCACCAGCTCCTGCAGATCTTGTTCTGCCAGGATCCCCAAGGGCAAAGGCTCAGAAACCTGCCAACGGCGCCCTTCCTCCGGCACCAGATGGGCTAGGTAGGCGCACTTGACAAAGCCCGTGGCCCCTCCGCCGCGGCGCAGCTTTCCCTCTAGGGGAGAGACCGAGAGGGTAATGAGGGCATCCAGCCGCTGGAGGGCCATAGCTGTCAGCGCTTTTTGGCTAGGACCCCCTGGGCCCACTTGGGTGGTGATGCAGCGGATCCCGGACAGGCGCTCCGCCCCCTGGCGCGGCAGCTCCCAAGCCGGGATCTGCGTTTCAAAAGGGGATCCCAGCCCCACGCGAATCACTTGGCCCCGCCGATTGAGGTAGACACTGATGGGCTGGCTTTCCAGATCTTGAGTGAGGGCTCCCAGCCTTTGGGCAAACTCCACCGTCACCAGCCGATTGGGAGGCAGTCGCAGTTGGTAAAGACGTTGCAGTTGCTTGCGCTGATAGGGTTTTAGCCCCTTGGCCTGGGCAAGGCTCAAACCAAGGTCGGTCTGCTGGCGAGAGGCGCTAACCCTAGGCATAGGGAGGGGGAAGGACCCGAAAACAGGCTTTCCTCTACCATATACGTTAGTGGCTACCAGGAACTTGAGGGCAAACCCTAGGGAATCTCGGAGCAAGGCTGCTTTTGAGAAAGCTGCCGCTAGCAAGAAAAGGGTCAAGCTGGCTTGGGAAGAGGGGGATGGATTTAATCTTGCGCCGGGCCAATTTGCCAGATGGCCGTAAGGGAATCGACATCGGCATCGAGGGGGAGCGCATCGTTGCCCTGGAGGCAAATCTGCAGGCTACTGCTCCCCAGGAGATCGATGTGAGCGGCCGCTTGGTGTCGCCCCCCTTTGTGGATGCCCACTTTCACCTGGATGCTGCCCTCACCTACGGGATCCCGCGCGTCAACCAATCGGGCACCTTGCTGGAAGGGATCGCCCTCTGGGGAGAGTTGAAGCCACTGCTAACTCCGGAGGCGGTCATCGAGCGGGCTCTAACCTACTGCGACTGGGCAGTGGCGCGCGGGATCTTAGCCATCCGCGCCCATGTGGACGTGTGCGATCCCGACTTGTTGGCGGTGCGGGCCTTGCTGGAGGTCAAGCAGAAAGTGTCCCCCTACCTGGATTTGCAACTGGTGGCCTTTCCCCAAGATGGCTACTACCGCTCGCCGGGGGCGGTGCAGCTTTTGGAGAAGGCTCTGGATTTGGGGGTGGAGGTGGTGGGTGGGATCCCCCACTTCGAGCGGACAATGGCCGAAGGAGCTGCTTCAGTGCGGGCTCTGTGCGAGATTGCAGCCGCGCGGGGCCTGCGGGTGGATCTGCACTGCGACGAAACAGACGACCCCCTCTCCCGCCACGTCGAGACCTTGGCCTATGAGACGCTGCGGCTGGGCCTGCAGGGTCGAGTGACGGCCTCCCACCTCACCTCGATGCACTCGATGGACAACGCCTACGTGAGCAAGCTAATCCCCCTAATGGCCGAGGCAGAGCTGGGAGTGGTCGCCAACCCGCTGGTCAACCTGGCGCTACAGGGCCGCCAGGACACCTACCCCAAGCGGCGGGGGCTGACGCGAGTGCCGGAGCTGATGGCCGCCGGGCTGACGGTGGCTTTTGGCCAGGACTGTGTGATGGATCCCTGGTACCCTCTGGGCAGCGGCAACATGCTGGAAGTGGCCCACATGGCCGTCCACGCTGCCCAGATGACAGGCTATGAGCAGATGCGGCAGTGCTTCCTAGCGGTAACCGAAAACCCAGCCCGCCTGCTGGGCCTGGAGGGCTACGGGCTCCAGCCTGGCTGCCGCGCCGATTTGGTGGTGCTCCAAGCTGCCGATGTCGTCGAAGCCATTCGCCTCAAGCCACCCTGTCTGTATGTTTTCCGCCGGGGCCGCCTCATTGCCCAAACCCCGCCGGTGGTTGCCCAGCTCCATCTTCCAGGGCGCCCAGCCCAGGTGGAGTTTACCCGTCAGCTTTAAGGCTAACGGCGCACGGTGCCGCTGAAGCCGCTGGCCTTAAATTGCTCCAGGGTCAAGGGCAGGGGGCTGGTCACGGGCACGGAGATGCGAATGGAGAAGGGGCTTTCCCCAGGAGGAACTTCGGCAATTGCCCCCAGGCGGGTGCGCTCCGGCAGAACTTCGTTGCCGTTGGCATCATAGAGGCGACCAAAGACGTCGGCATTCAGCACGGTATTCTTGGAGCGGTTGACAACTGTGCCCTCGATAAACAGGCACCTGGCCGGTATGGGGTTGCCGTTGCTGGTTACCAGGTTGGTGTATTCAGGGGTATCGGGGCAGGAGGTGACGTGGAGATCCTTAAGTTGCAGCGGGATCTTCCCAAAACCCGCTAGGAGCGCCGCCAAGACCACCCAAGCCAGACTCCAAGCAAGGGAAGAGAACCTTTGGGCTAGACGCTGCCTGTGCTCCCAAACTTGGCTCATGCTCTCTCCTCCAAGGCCTACCCCCTTAGTCTAGGGGATTCCTTGCTGGGTAAAACCCCTCTTCGGTTTGGATCCCGTCCAGGCGCTGATCCCAGGGATCGCAGGGGAGGGGCTGCTCCAGCAGACAGGCCTGCGGGACAATGCCCCACTTGGGCACGGTGGGATTTGGTAGGGAGGCCAGAAACCAGTCATAGTATCCTCCTCCGTAGCCTAGGCGCCTCCCCCAGCGATCGCAGGCCAGGGCAGGCACGAGGATTAAATCCGCCTCGCCCGGGTCGACAACGGGGCTGGTGGAGGAGGGTTCCAGCAAACCCCAGCGGTTGGGGACTAGCTCAGCCGGATTGTAGCGGTGCCAGCGCAACTGCTGCTGGGGCAAGCAGCGAGGGATCCCCCACTGCTTCTCTGGAAAAAGGACAAATAGGGATCCCAGATCCACCTCTGAGCCGAAAGCCACATAAGCCAGGATGGTTTTGGCGGCCAGGATTTGGGAACAAGAGGCCAAATGAGCCACGATCTTTTGGCTGATAAGAGCTCGATCTAACCCCTGCCGTAGCTGGCGAAAGTGCTGGCGCAGATAGGCCTTTGCTGAGGCAGGATCTGCTGTAGCGGCAGGAAGCTGAGGGAGAGAAAGTTGCTGCACAGGCCCAACGAGATTACTGGATGGCCAGCAACTCCACCTCAAAGTCTAGGGTGGCGTTGGGAGGGATCACGCCGCCAGCACCGCGGCTGCCGTAGGCCAACTCCGGCGGGATGCGCAAGTACCGCTTACCCCCCACGCGCATCGTGGCCAGACCTTCTTCCCAGCCAGGGATCACCTGCCCTGCCCCGTAGGTAAAGGTAAAGGGTTGATTGCGCTTGTAGGAGCTATCGAAGACCGTACCATCCTGAAGTTTGCCCACGTAGTTCACCACCACCTTTTGCCCTGGCTGCGGGGAAGGCCCTGTCCCTTCCACAATGTCGTAGTACTGCAAGCCCGACTCGGTAGTGATGAAATCCTTGGCTTGGGATGGGGCGGTAACTGCCGGATTGTCTTTGGCTCGAGACAGAGCTGTTGCTGGCAGTCCAACCCCTGCCCACAGGCAAAGCAAGGCCAAGCCCACCAGCAGCACCCGTTGCGTTGCTTTCATCGGCGTTTCCTTAGCTGTTGCTGTTATGGTACCAGGATTGCCTCAGCTCCTCAGCTCGGCAAATTCGATGATTTGGCCTTGCGGATCCCGCACCCAGAAAACCAAGGGCTTCTCGGAGCGGACACTGTTGCGGATCCCTTGTTTGTTAATCCGCCTCAGGAGGGCCTTGAGGGCCTCCCGCTCATAGCTGGCGTGGCGATAGCGAGCGCTGCCGCTGCGGCCTGCCGTTGTCCCGTAGGTTGACAAAGGCCTGGAGGAGCCACTGTAGGGGGTAGCAGCCGCATAGGGATCCGTAGAGCCAGGGATCACGTGCAGCTGCACCGCGTCAGAGAGCTGGTACCAAAGGCCAGAGGTATCGAGGGTTTTCGAGGCAGACTGGCCCTTGGCGTCAAGGCGGGAGCCAAGGCCAAGATCCCCCGGGAAGTAGACGGAGCCCAGGCTAGAGCTGACGACGCTTTGCTCATAGCCGTAGTAGTACTGCAGCGGCAGCTCCGCCTCCGGCAGCTTCAACACCTTCTCGTAGAACCCCCTTGCCTGCTCCAGATCGGGCACGATGATGGTGTAGACCCGCGGTGCGCCGCTCAAAAATGTCCACATCGCCCCGCCATAGGCTGAAAGCAGTAAGAACATTAGCCCCTTTGTGGAAAGCAAAGCCTCCAGCGGAATGAGGGGCAGCAGCAGTCCAAGGGGGCCCAACATCGGCACTGTCCGTGGGTGACTCTATAGTCCAGTATAGGACTCTCCCCTCCCAGGTGATGAAGCTTGCCCTGTTTGCCCCTACTCCCCGCGGTCGCCAGTTGGCCCAGCCTTTGCTGTCGCTGCTGCCGGAGGAGTGGATCTGCTGGAGCAAGGCCAACTCCCAAGGAGAGCCCCTGCCTCCGCCCTGGCAAGCTTACGGGGATCCCCTACCCGGATCCCTAGCGGCAGCAGTGGCCCAGAGCTGGCCGCAGGTGCAGGGCTGTATCTTTGTCTTGCCCGTTGGGTCAGTGGTGCGGCTCATTGCTCCCCTCTTGCGGGACAAATACCGGGATCCGGCGGTGGTGGTAGTGGACGAAGCTGGCCGCTGGGCCGTCAGCCTCTGTGGCGGACATGTGGGGGGAGCTGATGCCTTGGCGCGGCGGGTGGCGGCTGCTTTGGGAGCCGAGCCCGTCCTCACCTCCGCCTCGGAGGGGCTGGGGATCCCGCCTGTGGATTTGCTGGGGGATCCCTACGGTTGGCGGCGGGGCGCTGGCGATTGGAACGAGGTGGCTGCTGCTTTGGCGCGAGGAGAGCCAGTGGCCGTTGAGCAAACCTGTGGCACGCAGCTCTGGCGACGGGCCTGGCCGGCAGATCACCCTCTCTTGAGCACTGCTCCTAGCCAGGCGGTGGCCCAGATCCGGATCAGCGAGTATTCAACTTCTTTGGACAAGAACAAGATCCCCACCGTTCACTGGCATCCGCGGGTGCTGTGGGTGGGGGTGGGCTGCGAGCGGGGCACTAGCCGCGCCTGGCTAGAGGGATCCCTGCGGCGCCTGTTGCAGAGCCAGGGGCTGGCTTTCGAGGCCATTGCCGGCTTGGCGACCCTAGAGCTGAAACGGGATGAGGCGGGACTTGTGGAGCTGGCCCAAGCCTACGGCTGGCCCATTCAGTTTTTCTCGGCCGAGGCCCTGGCGGGGATCCCGGTTCCCCACCCTTCGGAGGCGGTGCAACAGGCGGTAGGCACCCCTTCGGTGGCAGAGGCGGCTGCCCTTTTGGCGGCCCAGCGCTGCTCAGGGGATAGCAATCCAGCCCCAGCGAGAGCTACTCTCCTCTGCCCCAAGCAGGTCTTTGCCTCCGAAAGCGAGGGAGCTTGTACCCTAGCCATTGCTCGCGCTGCCCGAGAGTATTCGCCTCGCGCCGGGCACCTGTGGCTGATTGGCACCGGCCCTGGGGATCCCGCCCACTTGACGCTGGCTGCCCGGCTGGCTTTGGCCCAAGCCGACGCGGTAATCGGCTACCAGCTCTACCTGGACTTGGTGGCGCCCCTCCTGCGCCCCGGCCAGATTTGCGAAGCCTTTCCCATCACGCAGGAGGTGCAGCGAGCGCAGCGAGCCATTGCCCTGGCCCAGCAGGGGCTGCAGGTGGCGGTGATCTCTTCGGGAGATGCGGGGATCTACGGCATGGCTGGGCTGGTGCTGGAGTGCCTGGCCCGTGCTGGTTGGGATGGGATCCGCCCCTCTCTGGAGGTGCTGCCAGGGATCTCTGCGCTTCAGGCTGCTGCTGCCCGGCTAGGGGCACCCCTGATGCAGGACTTTTGCGCCATCTCCCTCTCGGATCGGCTCACTCCCTGGCCGGCCATCGAGCAACGCCTGCAGGCGGCTGCCCAGACTGACTTTGTGGTAGCTCTGTATAACCCTCGCTCGCGGCAGCGCTTGGATCCCTTTCTCAAGGCGCTGCAGATCTTTCGCCGAGCCCGCTCTGCCCATACCCCGGTGGCAGTGGCCCGCAACCTCTACCGCCCCGGCGAGACCCTCCACCTCACCACGCTGGGGGAGGTAGATCCCGAGGCGGTGGATATGTTCACCCTGGTCTTGATCGGCAACTCGCAGACCTTTCGCTACGGCAGGTGGCTAATCACCCCCCGCGGCTACCCCTTGGGCAAAACTTAAAACACCCTGAGATGCCGAGGATTCAACTGCAGCTACCGGGGAAGCTCGAGCCGCCTTTTGGTTTGGCAACGTTTTCGGGCACTTGCTGGCGAAAATAAGTATGGCCGAACCGAGAGCTGCTACCATTGACGGCGGCAAGTGGAAGAGGGATCCCCTTTTCGGATTACGATAATCTATGAGCAGTAGGGTGGCGTAGCCAAGTGGTAAGGCAGAGGTCTGCAAAACCTCTATGCGCCAGTTCGAATCTGGCCGCCACCTCTTGAAGCTGACATCCCCAGCGGGACACGCATGAAAGACAAGTTAATGTTGATGATCCCGGGCCCCACTCCCGTTCCCGAGAGTGCGCTGCTGGCCATGGCGCGGGGGCCCATCGAGCACCGCAGCAAAGAGTTCACCGCCATTCTGGAAGAGGTGACGGATGGGCTGCGCTGGCTGCACCAGACTACTTCGGATGTGTTTGTCTTTGCCTCCAGCGGCACCGGGGCGATGGAAGCCGGGATCCTCAACACCCTCAGCCCTGGGGATCGCGTCTTGGTAGGGGTCAACGGCAAGTTTGGCGAGCGCTGGGCCGAGATGTCGGAGCAATTCGGTCTGCAGTGTGAGCGGATAGAAACCCCCTGGGGCGTGCCCTATCCCGTCGAAGTCTTCCAGGAGAAGCTGGCTGCTGACCGGGAGAAGACCATCAAGGCGGTCATCCTCACCCATTCAGAAACCTCTAGCGGCGTGGCCAACGATGTGCAGGCCATTGCGGCTGCCGCCCGCGAGCATGGGGAAGCCTTGGTAATTGTGGATGCCGTCACCAGTTTGGGAGCCATGCCGGTGCCCATGGACGAGTGGGGCTTGGATGTAGTGGCCTCTGGATCCCAAAAGGGCTACATGATCCCGCCAGGGCTGGGGTTTGTAGCTGTTAGCCCGCGGGCCATGGCTGCTGCCGAGCGCTCTCGCTTTCCCAAGTACTACTGGAGCTTTAAGCTTGCCCAAAAAGCCCTGCGTCAAGGCACCACTCCCTTTACGCCGGCAGTGAACCTGTTCTACGCCCTACAGCTTACCCTGCGCCTAATGCGGGCCGAAGGATTGGAGGCCATCTACCGCCGCCATGCCCGCTTGGCCCAGGCCACCCGCGCCGGTGTCAAGGCCCTGGGGCTGAAGCTTTTGGTCAACCCCGAGTCAGCGGCTAGCCCCTCGGTAACAGCCGTGCTGGCTCCGGAAGGGATCAACGCCGACACCCTCCGCAGCACCCTGAAGAAACACTTCGACATTGCCCTTGCTGCTGGCCAAGATCACCTCAAGGGCAAGATCTTCCGCATCGGCCACCTGGGCTTCGTGAGCGAGCGCGATATTCTCACAACCCTGGCTGCTCTGGAATCGACCCTGCACACCCTGGGCTACAGCGACTTCTCTCCTGGAGCAGCTCTCAAAGCGGCCGAAGAAATCTTGGCCAACCCCTAGGGATCCCTGGCCCATGCTGTAGCTCTTGACACCTAGCGACCCTCCCTTGCCCTGGCTAGAATGGGTGAACCTGCTTAACAAAAGATAAAACTCCAGAGTTTACTTCTCTGGAGAGATGCCTGGTTGAGACTCAAGGGCTGTCATGCTGATTAGTTTGCAACGGGATCCCTGTCAAACTGCTTCGGCAGCAGAGTTGCGGCGAGTGCTGCAAGGGATCGGCCCCCTTTCTTGTCCCTGGCAGTACAACTTTCACCTGCACACCCGCTGTTCGGATGGGCAAATGGATCCGGTGGAACTGGCGGAGCAGGCGCGCCGGCATGGCCTCCAGGGCCTGGCCATCACCGATCACCACACCCTGAAGGGTTACCAACAGGCCCGCGCCCACCTGGATCGCCCCGATGATCCCATCCTCTGGTCGGGGATCGAGATTACAGCCAACTTGCTGGGCTGCGAGGTGCATATTCTTGGCTACGGGTTTGATCCTGCCGACCCTGTTTTGGATCCCTACATCCAAGGCGAGCAAGTGCCCGGCCTAGGTGCTGCTGAGGCCATTGGGGCCATTCAAGCAGCAGGAGGGTTGGCGGTGTTGGCCCATCCCTTTCGCTACTGGCTGCCTGCAGAAGTCCTCGTCCCGGCAGCAGCGGCCCTAGGAATCGACGGCCTCGAAGTCTACTACGCCTACAAGAATCCGGAACCTTGGGCTCCCAGCCCAGAAGAGACGGCGATTGGGGAGGAGTTGGCCCAGACCTACGGACTCTTGAAAACCTGTGGCACCGATTCCCACGGTTCCAGCATCCTCAGGCGCATTTAGCCGGCTCCACCTAGGGGCGGGGATAGAGCAACTGGCCCAGGCGGCGCAACTGCTCGGCCGTGCCCATACACAGCAGCAGATCCCCTGGCTGCAGCAAGGTGTCGCTGGTGGGTCCGCCAATAAGCTGGCCATCGGCTCGCCGAATCGCCACCACCAAAGCGCCAGATCGGGCTCGCAAATTGGCTGCCCCCAAGGTTTGGCCAACATAGGGGCATTCTTGAGCCACCAGCTCGTACTCCTCTAGGTAAAAGGTACGATCCCGACCGGACAGGATCCCATCCACAAAGTCCACCACGCGGGGGCGCAAGGCAGCTGCTGCCATCCGCTTTCCGCCCGTAATGAAGGGGGAAATAGCGTGGGTGACACCTGCCCGCTGCAGCTTTTGCAAAGCCTCTTCCGTGTTGGCGCGGGCAACGGTGCGGATGCGAGGGTTCAGGGTGCGGGCCGACAGCACCACATAGAGGTTCTCGGCATCGGTGGAGAGTGCGGCGATCAGCCCCTCGGCCCGCTGCACCCGCGCCGCCAGCAAGGTGTCATCGAGGGTGCTGTCTCCCTGGAGAGCGATGTATCCCAGCTCTTGCGCCACCTGAATAGCTTCGGCAGATTGATCGATCACCAAAAACGGCACCCCCTCTGCCTGCAACTCTTGGGCCACCTGCCGCCCAATACGCCCAAAACCGCAAACGATGTAGTGGTTGTTCAGCGCTTCCATTTGTCTCTTCCACTTCCGCCGCCGGATCCCTTCCTGAAAATGCCCTTGGATGAGGGCCTCCGTAAAGCGATTCACCATAAACCCGATGCTCAAGACCCCCATCAGGATCAAGGCCGCTGTGAACAAGCGTCCCCGATCCCCAAGCGGCCTCACCTCCATAAAGCCTACAGTGGTTAGGGTGATGACGCTCATGTAAAAGGCTTCCACCCACGGCCACTGCTCCACCCAGTGGTACCAGAGAGTGCCGATGAGGACCACGCCCAGCAGCGCCCCCACACCCAATCTCAGATCGCGGCGGATGCCGGGATCTCTTTTGGCAGCTTGCAAGGGTGGACGCACTGAGGCCATGGAGCCAATACAATGGGGAGGAGGAAAAGGGTTGCTGAAAGGCAGATGCCCGAGTACGTCAAGATCGAGTATCGGATCGACAAAAACGGACAGGTAACGGAGACCGTGCTAAACGGCAACGGCTCCAGTTGTACGCTAGCGACTGCGGAGCTGGAAGCAGCTCTTGGAACGGTGCAAAAACGAGAGCTGCTGCCTGAGTTTCATCAGCCGGCAGAAACTGAGATAGAATCACGGGTTTCTTTGCAACAAACCTGCTGAGTCCCACCTCTACCTGCTCATTTTCTCTTCTTGCCCCTCTTGCCGGCGTTGGCAGCCCGCGCCGCTTCAACTGCTCCTTGGAACAGCCAAACGGCTAGGGGAGCGGCCACGATCAAGATGATGCTAGTGGGGCCAACGCCAAAGTCCGGCTTACCAGAAGCCAACTCGAAGATTGAGCCCACAGCGGCAATGGCGCTGACGCAGGAAACCGCTAGGAGCAGGTAGCTTTTGACAGGGGTGGTCATGGGGAACCCGTCTGGAGACTACAGTTAGGGGCTAGGGCCTGTCCAGCCTAAGAGCAAGCCGGCTAGACTTCTCTTCGCAAAAAAGCCCCCTCATCCTTGAGAGGGCTAGCTTTTTTTCTATACTACTACGGGTAGGGCTCCGCCCCAGCAAGCCGAAGTCGGGGTTGCTAGCCTACAGTTCGATTTACCCCTTGACAATGATCTTGCCAACCATTCCGGCTCCCCGATGGGGCGTGCAGTAGTAGGTGTACTCGCCCGGCGGGACATCGACAAAGGCCGTCTCGACCACTTGGCTGGGAGCAGTGAGCAGGGCCTTGTGGGAGAGCTTGGCTGCCAGGGCCGCATCGCCACCGGGTACTTTGTCGAAAACAATGTTGTGGGGATAGACCTTGTTGTTGACCCACCGAACAGTATCCCCTTGCTGGATGGTGAGGACAGGGGGATCGTAAATGAGCTGGGCCTTATCGGAGCCCATTTTGACCGTGTAGGTTTCAGCAGCAGCAGGGTTGGACAAAAACGCCCCTGCAGCCATCCCGAGCACAAGGGTGAGGAGAACAAGCTGTAGACGCTTTGCCAGGTTAAAAACAAACAACATGGATCCCTCTCAAAACGTAACAGCACTTACTCTTCTGCTGCTTGGCCACCGCTTTCCAAGCTGTGAAGCGTGCCTGGTCATGCAGGAGGAGTGACAGCTCTATCTTAACCCAACTTTAGGCATCTTTAAGCATGGAAAGCATCTTTAAAAAGCGTAGAGCTTTTTAAGCATAGGGCCTATACCCTCACAGGCTGTATCATGAGGGCAGCTACAGCAAACAGCTTTGCCAGAATCAGTTAAACTACGCGGTGGGACATCCCGGGTCTGCTCGCTGACGGCTCTTGCGAAAGCTCCCCGTTAAAGCGAGAAGCCCACGCTGCACCTACCTACAGGATCAGCGCTGGGAGTATGTCACGTGTAGGGCGGGGGCGGCCATGCCTCAGATTGCCCCTGCGTTCATGGCCAGCTTCCAAGAGGCTTCTGGCAAAATCTGGACCTGCCCCATTAGCACTGCCCTAAGCTTAGGCAGACTCCTCAGGCTGGAGGTGCGCTACTAGCAGAGGTGAAGGTTCTTCCCAGCGGCTTTGTAGCAGCTCTTTGGCTTGAGAGGGATCCGCCGCCTCCCCTAGATACCCACCACCTATACCTAGACTGGTATTGTAGGTTTTTAGGGCCAGAGGTGGGCAATTTCCCGAAGCCTAACCTCGTTCAGGAAAGCAATGCTAAAGTGCCGCTTGCGCAGCAGGCTATTTGAGGTAAATTGGCGGATTCGTAGGACTTCCTCAACAACGGACTGAATAGTGATAGCTTTTGTCAGATTGAGTTTGTCAGATTGAGTTGGATCGAATGCTGTTTAACTGATTTCGAGAGTCAAGGCCTATCTTCTAGAAGAAAGCCAAAACGGTTTTTTTGGCAGCATACTGACCAGCCGCTGGGATCCCTAGGGCTCTAGAGTGGGCTGGCTGTCCTCAAGGGGCCGTTGGGTTGAAGGCCCTTTCCTGGGAAGGTCCTCCCAGCTTGAGCGCTTGAGTAAGCAATCCTTGCTGTAGGTAGGAGGCGCACTGGCCTAAGTTAGCTTAACATGGTTTCAGAGGTGGGCCAGGCGTTACCTTACGTAACCGCAGCTAACTGACCCAGCCTCCAGAGATTGGCTCCTCTTTCCTTGCACTGCAGGCAAAAAGACAATGGTAGGCATCTTCAGGCGCTTTTTCGGCTCTCGTGGTCGAGCAGCTTCCCAAAGCTTATCAGAAACGGTTTCCCAGCCGGCCAAAAAGAAAGACAACACCTTCTTTCTCGACCCGGATGAGGCCAAGACCCTTGGCAACATCGAATACATGCGCACTCCTAGAACTGTGAAGCACACCTTTAAAGACTTTGGTTCTGGCAGCAAGATAGAGGTGGTGGAGGAGGTGTCTTCCTTGAGCAAGGTTAAGTTGACTGAAGAAAAAAGCAAAGCTCCTGAACCTGTTGCCGAACAGGGCTCCCCCACCTCCAACAGCGGCAGCGGAGTGGCCTCACGCCGCGGAGGAGGATCTGACCTAGATAGGTTCCGCGAGATGGCTCGCAGCTTACGGAAAAAGTAGGCTAGCCGCGAGTGAACTAGCGCCCAGATTCAACCCATCAATCAGCACCGAAGGGAAAGGCAATGGCAATCAAGCGAGGCACCCTGGTAAGAGCCATCCGTGAGAAGCTGCAGGGCAGCTTGGAAGCCCAAGCTAGTGATCCCATGATCCCCAACTACGTCTTTGACACGGCTGGAGAAGTGGTGGAGATTAAGGGAGACTACATCCAGATTAAGTTTGGAGCTGTTCCCACCCCTCCGATCTGGCTGCGGGTTGATCAGGTCGAGGAAATTGCCGGTTAGGTTGCTCCCTGCCGGAAGAAAGAGGGAGGCAGTGGTATCTCTTGCTCCGCCCAGCCGCGAGCAACTTTTGCGACGGCGGCAACTTCTGCGCCAAGAGCGGCGTCGCCGTTTTTGGCAGGGATCCTGGCGCTTGGCCAGTTCCACAGCTCTCCTGCTACTGCTGGTGCAAAGCCTGCAGCGGCCCTACTGGCAAATTCGTCGACCAGAGCAAATTCAGGTCAGCGGTAACCATTGGGTGGATCCCGACTGGATCCGGAGGCAATTGCCTCTGACCTATCCGATAAACATCTGGCAGGTGCAGCCAGCAGCGTTGGAAAAAGCCTTGCTGGGATCCCCGGCTTCCCCTTTCCAGAGCGTCCAGGTGCGGCGGCGGTTGCTGCCAGTGGGAGTTGTTGTCCAGGTGCAGGAACGGCAGCTAATTGCCCGTGCTCGCCGAGGCGACCAAACGGGTTGGGTGGATCGAGAGGGCAACTGGCTGCCCCCGGATCCCTACCGTTTCCTTGAGTCCTTGCCCGAGTTGGAGGTGCTGAGCTGGGAGAGCCACCCACCCGAGCAATGGGCGCCACTGCTCGAAGCCCTGCAACTGTCTGAAGTTCCAATCAGGGCAGTGGATTGGCACGCCGGCGGAGGGATTACCCTACACACTGAGCTGGGCAATGTTTATCTGGGGCCGCTTTCTGACCGCCTGCCCTTGCAAATTCAAATCCTCAACCAAATGCGGGATCTGGGCCGCTACTGCGAGTGTACGCCCGAGGAAATTCTCCAGATTGATCTAAGCAGCCCCAGCGTGCCCACCTTGCAGCTTACCCCCGCCGCCATGCAGAGGCGCCAGAAGGATCTGGAGCAACGCTAGACTATTCCCTTGGCTAAAGCCAACTCCATACCGCAGGTGTGAAGGTAGCTCTGTCCCTGGCCTTGGCTGCCTGCGCTGGGGGGCTAGCTTGCAGACCAGGGTCAGAGTTTGCTGCATAGTAGTGTAGTCGTCTTACGTTGGAGGGCGGCTAGATCCTGGGGCTGCCGTGCCGCGTTTTTTTCTGATGAAGACAAGGCCAGCGGTGGAGGTTAGCCAGTTGTGGGTCGCCTACCCTGGTTGCCCACTGGTTCTGCAAGGGGTGGATCTCAGAGTTGAAGTTGGCCAGCGGGTGGGGGTTATCGGCCCCAATGGTGCCGGCAAAACTACCCTGTTCCTTGCTCTTGCGGGTCTCTTGCCCCTCCGCGCTGGGCAGATTACGTTGTTTGGGGAGCCGCTGCAACCTGGCCAATTTCGGCCTGAGGTGGGGCTAGTGTTTCAGGATCCCGATGACCAACTGTTTGCCGCCTCTGTGGCGGAGGATGTGGCCTTTGGACCGCGCAATCTCGGTTGGCCTGAAGCGGAGATTATCGCCGCCGTACAGTCAGCCCTGCAGAGGACTGGCACCCTGCATCTAGCCAATCGCCCACCCCACCGCCTCTCCAGTGGCGAAAAGCGTCTGATTGCCATCGCTGGGATCCTGGCGATGCAGCCCCAGTTGGTGCTCTACGACGAGCCGACCGCTAACCTGGATCTGCGGGCGCGACGGCAGCTAATCGCCTTTTTCCAGCAAGTAGGTCACACCTTTCTGCTGGCCTCCCACGATCTGGAGCTGATCCTTGAGGTGTGCGATTGGGTGATCCTTTTGGATCAAGGCCGCGTCTGGGCTCAGGGATCCCCCAGGCAGCTGCTAAGCCAAGCCGACCTCTTGGAAGCGCATAGTCTGGAGGTGCCCCCTTCGCTGCGCTGTCAGGGAAAGAGTGGCTAAGCTGGTGACTCTGAAGAGAAGGAGTGTCAAGAACTGTTTGTTAACAGTTAACAACAGTCGTGCTTTCTTAATAAAAGCTATCACTCCAATTAAGAATATTGATTTTTGTTCGGGATGATTGGGGATATCATTCTGCTTAGGTCGGAGATCCTCGCTCTGAGCTATCTCAGCCGAATTCTCTGTATGATTTCAGCAAGGGATAGGTTGAACTCAGAGTTGATAGCTTTGCCTTGCTGCGCGATGGCTCCCTTGAAATCCCGATGACTCCTAGTGGCTCGTCCCAACCTAGTCCGAGGTCTGTTGCTAAGCAGGTCTTTCTTGGGCAAAAAGGGGGGAGGAAGCGTCTAGGTCAGTCAGGGTTGGTTTTCCTGAAGGGATCACCAGGTGAGGCAGAGACAGAAGGATCTTCACTTGAGGTCAACGAAGTAGCCAGATCCTAGCAGCAAGCCAATCGGCAAGACAGTGGCTGCTAGGTTGAACTTCACGGTGCTTAGGAACTAGGCGTTCAAAGGGGTGGAGAGTTGATATGCCTATTGCGGTTGGAATGATTGAAACGCGGGGGTTTCCAGCAGTAGTAGAAGCAGCCGACGCCATGGTGAAGGCGGCGCGTGTCACGCTGGTGGGCTACGAAAAAATTGGCAGCGGGCGCGTCACTGTGATCGTGCGGGGTGACGTCTCCGAGGTGCAGGCCTCGGTAGCTGCCGGTTTGGAATCTGCCAAGCGGGTAAGCGGTGGCGAGGTTCTCTCCCACCACATCATTGCTCGGCCGCATGAAAACCTGGAGTACGTGCTGCCCATTCGCTACACCGAAGCGGTGGAGCAGTTTCGCACCTAGCCCGGAAGCTGGTTAACCCATCTCAGCGTAAGGAGTCCCTATGGCCATCGCAGTTGGAATGATTGAAACGCTGGGCTTCCCAGCGGTAGTGGAAGCGGCCGACGCCATGGTGAAGGCAGCGCGCGTCACCTTGGTGGGCTACGAGAAAATTAGCAGTGGGCGCGTCACCGTGATCGTGCGGGGTGACGTCTCCGAGGTGCAGGCCTCGGTAGCTGCCGGCATCGAAGCCGTGAAGCGGGTCAACGGCGGCCAGCTGCTCTCCTGGCACATCATTGCTCGTCCCCACGAAAACCTGGAGTACGTGTTGCCCATTCGCTACACCGAGGATGTGGCCCAGTTCCGCGAAGGGGTCAATGCCATTCGTCCCTTCACGCGTCCCTAGATGCGTATTGCGATTGTACGGGGTACCGTCACCAGCACCCAGAAGGATCCCAGCCTGACGGGCGTGAAGTTCCTGGTGGTGCAGTATGTCGATCTCGAAGGCCGGCCGCAGCCGGACTATGCTGTGGCTGCTGACCCAGTGGGAGCCGGCGCCGAGGAATGGGTGC
This sequence comes from Synechococcus sp. O70.1, assembly GCF_047462215.1. NCBI lineage: Bacteria > Bacillati > Cyanobacteriota > Cyanophyceae > Synechococcales > Synechococcaceae > Synechococcus > Synechococcus sp. O70.1. Next base: position 32,606 of record NZ_JANSIT010000019.1, read on the forward strand.
TGGTCAGCCAAGGTAGCGCGGCTCGCCAACCGCGGGGAAACGAAACCCGACCTTTGGATGCCGTGGTGATGGCCATTATTGACACCGTTAGCATTGACGGTCGCTCCGTCTACAACAAGCGCGAGCAACGCTAGCTGGGATCCTTCCCTTTCCTCTTTGATTGGGTCTAGAGGCTCACGGTTATGCCTGCTCAAACCTACGCTGCGCCGCCAACGCCCTGGTCACGTCGCTTGGCGGAGCCTACCATTCATCCCTCTGCTTACGTCCACTCCTTTTCCAATCTCATCGGAGATGTGCGCGTCGGCGCTCAGGTGCTCATCGCCCCTGGAACTTCCATCCGCGCCGATGAAGGATCCCCCTTCTACATTGGCGACGGCTCCAATATCCAGGATGGGGTGGTGATCCACGGCCTGGAGCAAGGGCGGGTCATTGGAGAAGATGGCCAGCCCTACTCGGTGTGGATTGGCAAGAACACCTCCATTGCCCACATGGCCTTGATCCACGGGCCAGCCTATATAGGCAACAACTGCTTCATCGGCTTCCGCTCCACCGTGTTCAATGCGCGGGTGGGAGATGGCTGCATCATCATGTTGCACTGCCTCATCCAGGATGTGGAGATCCCGCCGGGCAAATATGTGCGCTCCGGCTCCATCATCACCAACCAAGCTGAGGCTGACCGGCTACCGGATGTCCAAGATAGCGATGCCAAGTTTGCTCAGCACGTTATCGGCATTAACCAAGCCCTGCTGGAGGGCTACCACTGCAGCGAGAACCTCGTCTGTATTGCTCCTATTCGCAACGAGCTGATGCAAGCCCGCGCTTCTGGTTCTTCCTCCTCTCTTGCCAATGGGCACAACGGCAGCGGATCCCTTCTAAGTCCAGAGGTGGTGGAGCAGGTGCGCGCCCTCTTGGCCCAAGGCTACCGGGTGGGCCTGGAATACGCTGATCCCCGCCGCTTCCGCGTCTCCTCTTGGCAGAGCGAAGGCCCAATCCTCGGCACCCACGAGGCCGAGGTGGTGCAATCGCTGGAAGCTCTTCTAGCAGCCCACCGCGGGGAGTATGTGCGCCTGTTGGGGATCGATCCCAAAGCCAAG
>NZ_JANSIT010000020.1:0-30231 GCF_047462215.1 Synechococcus sp. O70.1
CCCCCCCCCCCCCCCCGACCGTTATATTTTTCCATCCCCAGCCCCTCTCTCCCAGATTCCTCAACGTCTCGTGGTCTCGGAGATTTGTATTATAGACAGGAGAAGAGCTGGACTCAGAGTTGGAGGATCAACTTTCCCTGAAAGCAGAGGAGCTGCTGCAAAAATACAGCCGTAAGAACTTGGAAGGCCCAAAAAACATCCTTGCCGACTTGCTATCCCTGGCGGTATTTGGCTGGCTAGTCTTTGTCGGGCGTGAAGAAATTGAAGTTCTTAAGTCCTTTCTAGATCGCCTAATCTATGGCCTGAGCGATAGCGCCAAGGCTTTCATCATCATTCTCTTCACCGATGTGTTTGTTGGCTATCACTCTCCCCATGGCTGGGAAGTCTTGCTAAGTAGTCTAGCTGAGCACCTGGGTTTGCCCGAAAACCGCAATTTCATCTACGGCTTTATTGCCACTTTTCCAGTTTTTCTAGATACGCTCTTTAAGTACTGGATCTTCCGCTACTTAAACCGTGTATCGCCGTCAGCGGTGGCCACCTATCATGCTATGAATGACTAAAGCGGTACACTAGTCAGAAGCTTTTTTCACCGAGTCTTGTTGGGAAGAGCTCTTGCGAAACCTGTTTCTTACTGGCGCTAGCGGCTGCTTAGGGCACTACGTGTTGGAACGCCTAGCCCAGCAAAGAGATCCCGAGTTTCCGGAGCGGCCCGCTTACCACCTGTACGTCCTTGTCCGCAATCCCAGCCGCCTGCGGCTGCCCCTGGAGCGGCTGCCTGCTCCCATTACCTTGGTGCATGGCGATCTCCTGCACATTAGAGAACACGCCGCTTTGCTGCGGCAGATGCATGGGTTAATCCACATGGCAGCGGCCTGGGGGGATCCCTCGCTGGCTTGGGCGGTGAATGTTACCCACACCTTGGAGCTCTTTCAGCTGCTGGATCCCCAGCGCTGTCAGCAGGTGATCTACTTTTCCACAGCCAGCCTTTTGAACCAGGCTCTCGAGCCCTTGGCCATTGCTGGCCAGGCCGGAACCGACTACATCCGCAGCAAGTACGAGATGCTACTGCGGCGGCAGGAAAGCTGCTTCTGGCCGGATCGCCTACTCACGCTCTATCCCACCCTGCTGTTTGGCGGTAGCCCCTACCACCCCTACTCCCACATCACTGCCGGCCTCAAGGATGTGCTCCGCTGGCTGGATCTCATCCGCTTTTTGCGGGTGGATGCCAGCTTCCACTTCATCCACGCTGCCGATGTGGCCGAGATGGTGGCTTACTGGGTGGCCCATCCGCCCGGTGGCGGCGATTGGGTGTTGGGCAATCCTCCCCTCTCCCTAGACGAGTGCGTGGAACAGGTGTGCGCCTATCTCAAAAAGCGGATCTACTTCCGCCTGCCTCTGCCCATCGGCTTCCTCCGCCGCCTGGCCTTTCTGTTTGGGGTGCGGCTTTCAGAGTGGGATGAGTATTGTCTGCGCCACCGCCACTTTGTCTATCCCGCCCTTTCGCCAGCAGCCCTGGGTTTGCCCTGCCGCTTCCCCACTGTAGCCTCCCTCCTAGAGGCCTACCTCTAGGCCGCTCTTGAGGGATCCCAGGGATCAGCGGGTGGCAGCTAGGGCCTGGAGCTCTGCGGCAATGCGCGCCCGGTTAAGCCGCTGACCGATAAACACCAGGCGGGTTAAACGCGGCTCTTGGGGGCGCCAAGGGCGATCGTAGTAGGTTTCAAATCGCCCTCCCACCCCCTGCAGCACCAGGCGCATTGGCTTGTGGGGCACGGCTACAAAGCCCTTCACCCGGTAGAGGCATTCCTCTTGCGCCAGTTGACGCAACTGGGCAACTAGGGATCCCGGCTCATAGCCTCCCTCCAGGCTTAGGTAGAAAGACTCAAAGGCCTCGTGCTCGTGCTCCTCCCCGTGGTCGTGGTGGCTGGGGCGGCGCTCGAGTTGATCTTCCACGGCTGCGTTGAAGCCCAGCAGCACTTCTGGGGAAACCTGGCCCCGCTCGCAAGGGAGGACTTGAACCTCAGGGCGCAATTTTTGGCGCAGCCAGCTCTCCACTTGCGCTCGCTCCGCCGGCGTAATCTGATCCACCTTGGTGAGCAACACCAGATCGGCACAGCTTAGCTGATCCTCGAACAGCTCCTCAATGGGCGTCTCGTGATCTAGGCTCTCGTCTGCCTGCCGCTGGGCTTCTAGGGCCGCCAGATCTCTCACAAGCTGCCCCGCAGCCAGCGCCTGGCCGTCTACCACTGCAATCACCGCATCCACAGTGGCGCCGGTGCGAATCGTTGGCCAGCGGAAAGCCTGCACCAGCGGCTTGGGCAAAGCCAACCCTGACGTCTCAATAACAATGTTGTCCAGCTCCGCCCGCCGCTGCAACAGAGCTTCCATGGTGGGCAAAAACTCCTCCTGCACCGTGCAGCAGAGACAGCCGTTGGCCAGCTCCAGAATGGGGATGGATCCCTCCCCCTCACACAGTTGGCAATCCCGCAGCAACTCGCCGTCGATGCCCACTTCGCCAAACTCGTTAACCAACACGGCAATGCGGCGGCCCTGGTTGTTGAGCAAAAGGTGACGGATCAGCGTCGTCTTGCCGGATCCCAAAAATCCCGTGATGACGGTCACTGGGACTTTGTGCATCTTCTTCGAAGATTCAGCTCTTCAGCTCTCCCAGTCTCTACCCTCGCCGCCTTCCCCGCCAATCCCGACCAGGGGGATCCCAAAAAAAGGCCCCCCACTGGGGGCCAAAGGTGCTAGTTGGAAAGACCTGCACTTTCTATCGGATTGGCTTCATCCGATAGACAGGCTCGTCCTCGCGGCTAATTCCTTTCTCAAAGCCGGCAGCAGCAGCACGGGCGCGACCGGCGTGCCACAGGTGGCCGACAAAGAACAGGAAGCCCAGGATGAAGTTGTGGGCCGCCAGCCAAGTGCGCGGGCTGGTGAAGTTCACGGTGTTGATCTCAGTAGCCACACCTCCCACCGAGTTCAGGGATCCCAACGGGGCGTGGGTCATGTACTCCACCGCCCGGCGAGCTTGCCAGGGCTGAATGTCGTTTTTCAGCTTGTCCAGATCCAAGCCGTTGGGCCCCATCAGCGGCTCCTTCCAGGGCGCCCGCACATCCCAGAAGCGCATTGTCTCGCCCCCAAAGATGATCTCGCCCGTGGGAGAGCGCATTAGGTACTTACCCAGACCTGTGGGCCCTTGGGCTTGGCCGATGTTTGCCCCCAAGCGCTGGTCGCGCACGATAAAGGTGAGGGCTTGCGCCTGAGAGGCTTCCGGTCCCGTGGGTCCGTAGAACTCACTGGGGTAGACAGTATTGTTAAACCAGATGTAGCAGGTGGCAATGAAGCTCATGAGCGAAACCGCCGCCAAGCTGTAGGAGAGATAGGCCTCTCCCGACCAGATAAGGGCGCGGCGAGCCCAGCCAAAGGGCTTGGTGAGGATGTGCCAGATCCCACCGGCAATGCAAATGATGCCGATGTAGATGTGGCCTCCAATCACATCCTCCATGTTGTCGACGCTAATAATCCAGCCCTCGCCTCCAAAAGGAGACTTAAACAGATAGCCGAAGATTACCGCTGGGTTGAGGGTGGGGTTGGTAATGACCCGCACATCTCCACCGCCGGGAGCCCAGGTGTCATAGACACCGCCAAACCACATAGCCTTGGCCACCAACAGGAAAGCCCCCAGCCCCAGGAGGATGAGGTGAATTCCTAGGATGGTGGTCATCTTGTTCTTGTCTTTCCAGTCGTAGCCAAAGAAGGGGAAAGACTGCTCCAGGGTTTCCGGGCCGCGAATGGCGTGATAAACACCCCCAAACCCCAGCACGGCACTGGAAATGAGGTGCAGCACACCAATCACAAAGTAGGGGTAGGTGTCCACCACCTCGCCGCCAGGGCCAACTCCCCAGCCCAAGGTAGCCACATGGGGCATCAGGATTAGGCCCTGTTCGTACATGGGCCGATCGGGCGTGAAGTGAGCCACCTCGAAGAGCAGCATCGCTCCCGCCCAGAAGACCATCAGGCCAGCATGGGCTACGTGGGCACCCAAAAGCCGACCGGAGAGATTGATCAAGCGGGCATTCCCAGCCCACCAGGCAAACCCGCCCTGGGTGCGATCTTGCACCACTACAGAACCAATTGTTGTTGAGGTCACAGAGACCAACCTCCAATCGTCAGGACAATTGATTGATTGGCTAAGTGGAGGCACCTGCCGTTGGGATCCCTAGCCGCTGGGATCCGCAGGAGGGGATCCCTTGGGCAGGCGCTCAATTACAGCTAACTGGGTAGATTAGAGGGCGTTGCCGCGGGGGAGGACTTCCTCAGGGAACTCAAAGTGCTCATGCGGCTGGTCCTGAGGCGCCATCCAGGCCCGGATCCCCTCGTTGAGCAGGATGTTCTTCGTGTAGAACGTCTCAAACTCGGGGTCTTCCGCCGCCCGCGTCTCCTGACTGATAAACTCATACGCCCGCAGGTTCAGCGCCAACCCCACTACCCCAATGCTCGACATCCACAATCCGGTTACCGGCACAAACAACATGAAGAAGTGCAGCCACCGCTTGTTGGAGAACGCTATCCCAAAAATCTGGCTCCAGTAGCGGTTTGCCGTCACCATGGAGTAGGTCTCTTCCGCCTGCGTCGGCTCAAAAGCCCGGAACGTGCTTGCTGCCTCCCCATCCTTGTAGAGGGTATTCTCCACCGTTGCCCCGTGGATAGCACACAGCAGCGCTCCACCCAGAACGCCAGCTACTCCCATCATGTGGAAGGGGTTCAGCGTCCAGTTGTGGAACCCTTGGAAAAACAGCAAGAAGCGGAAGATGGCGGCTACCCCAAAGCTGGGAGCGAAAAACCAACTGCTCTGTCCCAGGGGGTAAATCAAAAACACGCTTACAAACACGGCAATTGGCGCGCTGAAGGCAATGGCGTTGTAGGGCCGCACCCCCACCAAACGGGCAATTTCAAACTGCCGCAGCATGAAGCCAACCAAGCCCAGGGCGCCGTGGAAGGCCACAAAGGTCCACAGGCCGCCAATTTGACACCAGCGGGTGAAGTTCCCCTGGGCTTCTGGGCCCCAGAGCAGGAGCAAGCTGTGCCCCATGCTATCGGCTGGGGTGGAAACGGCCACCGTCAAAAAGTTGCACCCCTCCAGGTAGGAGCTGGCCAGGCCGTGGGTGTACCAGGAAGTTACGAAGGTAGTGCCGGTCAGCCAGCCGCCCAGGGCCAGGTAGGCGCAGGGGAACAGGAGCAGCCCTGACCAACCGATGAAGACAAATCTGTCGCGCTTGAGCCAGTCGTCGACGACGTCAAACCATCCTCGCTCCTGGCGTACGCGTCCCACTGCTATGGTCATAGGACGATCTTCTCCTTAGTTAAAGATGAGAACGCTAGTGAAGCTACAAACTTCGCCTCCTAAAGGCAAGACCGCGGCCTAGGTATAAAAACTCAAACCCTGGAACTTCTCGAGAAGCCACAGGGCTCGTGGCAAGCTACCTCAGAGCCAGCGGACAAGTTTCACCGTCCTTGGCCTTGCTTAGCCCAGGCCAGTAAAGACTTGTAAACTGCTTCTCATTATAGAGGCAGGGAACCCGCTCTTAGCAAGTCTGAGGTAACCGTGAACTTTACAAAGCGCAACCTTGGTAGCTCTCTTGCGCTTGAGAGAGGCTACCTCGCTGCTGGTAAGGTTCAGGAGCAAAATCCGATATCCTAAGATAAGGACACTGCACTTCATCGAAGGCAAATCCATGGCTAGCGAGATCTTGACCATTGCGGGAATTTCTCTGGTTTTGACGTTGGCGGGCGTGGCGCTTGGGTATGGGATCCTGCGCATCACCCAAGGGGGGGCTGAGTAGAGGATAGGCAGCCAATCGGAGAAGGGAAGGGGTTAAACCAAGGCGTTGGGCAGGGATCCCAGCACCCCTCTTTGGGCAAGCCGACTATGCTGGAAAACGCGATTGTGCTCATCACCGGCGCCAGCAGCGGAATCGGCGCAGCCTGTGCCAAGCTTTTTGCCCGTTCTGGAGCCAAGCTAATCCTCGTGGCCCGCCGTCAGGAGCGGCTGCAGGCGCTGGCCACAGAATTGCAGCAGGCCTACGGCACTTCCTCCTACCTACTGACTTTGGATGTGCGGGATAGGGCAGCCGTGCAGCAGGCGCTACAGTCTTTGCCGCCGGCCTGGGCCGAGATCGACATTTTGATCAACAACGCCGGCCTTAGCCGCGGCTTGGACAAACTCCACAGCGGGGCTGTGCAAGATTGGGAGGAGATGATTGACACCAACATTAAGGGCTTGCTGTATGTTACCCGCGCCGTCTTGCCCGGGATGGTGGAGCGGGGCCGGGGCCACGTGGTCAACATTGGCTCGATTGCTGGTCGGCAGACCTACCCTGGCGGCGCTGTCTACTGTGCCTCCAAAGCGGCCGTGCGGGCCATCTCCGAGGGGCTGAAGCTGGATCTGCTCGGCACCCCCATTCGCGTTACCGAGATCCAGCCCGGCTTGGTGGAAACCGAGTTTAGCCAGGTGCGCTTCCGCGGCGACTGCGAGCGGGCGGCGGCGGTCTATCGGGGCCTCACCCCCTTGACGGCGATAGATGTGGCCGAGGTGGTGCTATTTGCCGTCACTCGTCCCCCCCACGTCAACCTAAGCGAAGTCTTGCTCGTGCCCACCGACCAGGCCACCACGACGATGGTGCACCGCCGCTAGGGAGGCAGGACTCCGTATCCGTTCACTCCCCCATCCCTGGGCGACAATGGCGGCAAAGGGGGTGGGCTCATGGGAGTGGAAGGCGGGATCCTCATTGGGTTAAGCATTGGCCTTGTCGGCATGCTGATCTTGTGCTGGCAGAGTCGACGCCGCTTCAGCCGCCAACTGCAAGAGTTGGGATCCCTGATGCACCTGGCCCTGCCGCTGCAGCCGCCTGAACAGATGCTCAGCCGGCTTAGCCGCCACCTTCGCCAACAAGAACTGGAGCAGGCTAGCCAAAGACAGTATCTCCTGGACTGGCAGTATCTCAGCCAGCGTCTGCCCTGGGGATATTTGCGGGTGGACGAGAACAACGTGGTGCTAGAGTGTAATCCTGCCGCCCAGCGCCTGCTGCGCATTAGCCACTGGCAGCCGGGCATCAAGCTTTTGCTGGAGTGGGTGCGCTCCTACGAGTTGGATCAGCTCATCGAAGCCACCCGCTGCCAGGAAGCTGGCGCTTCCGTCCAGAGCCGCGAATGGGTCTTCTACCCTCCCGGTGGCGAGGACAAACCGGTTCCGCTGCGGGCTTGGGGGCTGCCCCTGCCCCAGGCCCATGTGGCCATCTTTTTGGAAGACCGCCTAGAGGCCACGCTGCTGGCGCAACAACGGGATCGCTGGGCCTCGGACGTGGCCCACGAGCTGAAGACTCCCCTCACCTCGATTCGTCTCCTGGCGGAAACTCTGCAAAGCCGAGTCGATGCCGCGCAAGCGGTTTGGGTGGAACGACTGCTAAATGAGACGCTGCGCCTCAGCCAGCTGGTGCAAGACTTGCTGGAACTGAGCGCTCTCAACTTGGGGGCCGGATCCCGCTCCCAATGGCGCTGGGTAGATCTAGCCGCCTTGGTGCGAGAAGCCTGGCAGAGTCTAGAACCGCTAGCCAAGCCCCGCCACCAGGAACTGCACCTAAGCAGCTCCTCCCCCCTCTATCTCTGGGGAGATGAGCAACGCCTCTATCGCCTCATCCTCAACCTCTTGGATAATGCCGTCAAATATGGCGGGCCTGGTTCTCCTATCCACGTGAGCCTCTCCGAGGAGGGATCCCAAGTGCGGCTGGAGGTGTACGACCACGGCCCCGGCCTGCCGGAGGATCAATTTGAGCTGGTCTTTCAACCCTTCTACCGCACCGACGCGGCGCGGGCCCGCAGCAAAGGCGGCACTGGCCTTGGCTTGGCCATTGTGCGTCAGATTGTGGAACTCCATGGGGGTACGATCCGCTTGCGCAATCATCCGCAAACCGGTGGGCTGTGGGTTCTGGTGGAATTGCCCCGCCAGCACCCCGATGCCTTGTAAAGCTTGTAAAGCAAAAGACGGCTGGCCCCTTTCCCTTTCGTCGACAGGGTCCAAAAAGCTCAACTCACGGATTATCCATTGGGGAGGCGATCCCCTAGAATGACTCTAGGTAATCCTTACAGTTCGTACCTCAGGCGTTGGGCATGGGCGCAGACTACCATTGCGCGGATCTGCTGTCGGAACGGGAACTGCAGGTCCTGGAGTTGGTCGCGGCTGGCATGACCAATCAGGACATTGCAAAGCGCTTGGAAATCAGCAAGCGCACGGTCGATAACCACATCAGCAACATTTTGAGCAAGACGCGAACGTCAAACCGGGTTGCTTTGGTGCGATGGGCGCTGCAATGGGGAAAGGTGTGCCTGGATCAGGTCAACTGCTGCGTCTTGAACAACGACAAAATTGCCTAATCCTCCTCGGCGAGCACCCCAGGGACAGGGAACAAGGGTAGGGCAGTGCATGCCCTGGTGAGGTGTTCTCAAAGGGTACCTTAGCTCAGGCGGGGGAAAAAGCCAGCGGCACGGGATCCGGTTGCAGCAGCCGTTGACACAGTTGGGCAATCTGGGCTGGGCTAGCCTCGTCCAGCCAGCGGTGGAAGGCCTGGGATTCGCGGATCCGGCTGAGCAGCCCAGTGGAGATCTGTTCCGATCCCTCCAGGGCTTCTAGCCACTGCTGGGGCAGGCCAGTAGCTGCCGCCAGGGCAGCGGGATCCCAGGGTTTTGCCTGCCCTAGTTCCCGCAGTTGGGCAAGTTGCTGAGGGAGGCGATCCCAGGAGTGGGCAGAAGCAGCCAGGATCAGGGTTTGCGGCTGCACCTGCTGCAGTAGTTGGGCCAAATCTGCCGGCAACCAGGGCCAGCAGGCCAGTACAAGAGTTGTTTTAGCTGAGGGGGGCAACGGCTGCCTAAGAGGAAGAGGTTGCCCAGTGTAGTAGAGGGCTTTCTCCAAAGAATCCGGCAGGGGGCGTTGCCGGTAGTCTTGGATTTGGAGGCGAGGGGCCGAAACAGCAGGGGCCTGCCAGTTGCCAGAGGGACGCACCGCCAGCACTGTACCTCGCCAGGGCTCTTTGCTGTCGGCTTCCAACCGCAGGGCAATGTCCACAGCTGGGCAGTTTTGCCACTGTTCCAGCTCTTCGCCAGCTCCCCAAAACCAGAGGGTACGGGATCCCGCCCTGCCTTTGAGCTCAAACCTGAGATGGCGGCCATCCCCAGAGGCTTTTAGATTAGTGGGGCGGAAGTTCATCAGGGCTACGATGGGGTTGGGGTTGCCGTGCCCAAAGGGCTGTAGAAGCTGCAACTGCCGATACACCTCGTCTAGCTCCGCCACCCCATCCCGGCCCTGAGAGGCCAGCAGAGTCCAGTCGAGGAGAATCTCCACCGCCAGGGCGCGAGCTTGCTGATCCGGGCTAACCCGCGCCGCTAGCTCTCGCCGCAATGTCAGCTGCACAGCGGCCAGGCAAGCCAGATCGAGTTGGATCCCCGCGGCCATGGGGTGTCCCCCTCCTCGTCGCAGGAGAGGACGCACCGCCTCAAGGGCCTCTAGCAGGTTTACCCCTGGAATCGAGCGGCCTGACCCATAGCCCAGCCCTGTGCTCTCGTCTTTGGCAATCAACACCGTTGGGCAACGGTATTCCTCCGCCAAGCGGGCCGCCGCAACTCCCAAAACCCCTGGGTTCCAGCCACTGCTGGCCAAGACGATGGCTCGCTCTCGTGCCAGATCGAGGCTCTCCACCTGCTGCCTGGCTTCCTGTAGCACCTGTTGGGTGAGCTGCCGACACTCTTCGCTGAGGGCGACGAAATGCTTCACCAGCGTCTGAGCCCGCTGCGGATCCGAGGTGGTCAGCAGCTCCACTGCTAGCCTAGCGTCTTCCAAGCGGCCAATGGCGTTCAGCTGGGGAGCAAGGCGAAAGGCAATGTCCTGAGCTGTTAGCGCTCCTGGGGATGAGCCGTTGCTCACCCAATCCAAAAGAGCCCGCAGCCCTGGACGCTGCGTCTTGGCCAGCACGGGCAACCCCCGCTGTACTAGGTAGCGACACTCCCGCTGTAACACGGCAACATCGGCCACGATCCCCACCGCCACCAGATCTAGGTGCTCCTCGACGCCAGGAATTCCCAGCGCTTGATAGAGGGCCTCCGCTAGCTTGTAGGCCACCCCCACCCCTGGCAGGAAGCGCAGGGGGTGCTCCTCCGGCAGGCGCAAAGGGTTGACTACCGCATAGGCAGGGGGCAAGGGATCTGGCAGGGCGTGGTGATCCATCACGATCACGTCCACCCCTCGGGCTTGGGCCAGGGCAATCTCGGCAGCATTGCCGATGCCGCAGTCCACCGTTAGAAGTACTTGGCAACCCTGAGCCAGCACCTGCTGGAGCCGCTGGGCATTGAGCCCATGTCCCTCGCGGCTGCGCAGCGGTAGGGTGAACTGGACTTGGAAGCCCAAGGGTTGTAACGCCGAGAGCAAAAGACTGGTGCTGGTGACGCCATCGCAGTCAAAGTCCCCCCAAATGCAGAGGGCTTCTCCTTTTTCCCTGGCCTCCAGTAGCCGCCGCACTGCCCGCTCCAGATCCGGCAGGGATTCCGGCGGGGTGGGGGAATAGGAGCTGGGATCCACGAAAGCCCGCACCTGTTCCCGGCTGTGCAGCCCGCGCAAGGCTAGCACCTTGGCCGCGTACTTGCCGTATTCCCGGCTCAGCTCTGGGTCAAACTGAGGCGGAGTGGGCAGCAGATCCCAGCGGTACTCCATGCAAGCTGGCTAGGGATAGAGCTCCTTAGGAGCGTATCAAAAAGGGTCTAGGTTCGGATCCCTGTCGAGTTGCTATTGACAGCAGTGGGCGGCTATGCAGCAAGGGGAGGGGTGGTCATGGTCGTGAGTAGCACAAGCTTGGCTGCAGTAGAGCTGGCCTTCGTAGCGATAGCCTTGGCTGCTCTCGAAGCTGCAGTTGCAGTGCTCACAGGCGCAGCGAACAAGGGTGCTAGACATGGGTTTTTCTCCTTCTTTTCGTTCGAAGATCCGCGTCTCTATACCCTAGCGGTTGTTGGACAACGAGGCTGAAACGAGAATCAAACTCACGCCTGGCTGTCCAAGTGGCGGCAACCTGCCCATTGCCACCTTCCCTCTCCTGCTGAAGGAGGTTAAGGAAAGTCAATAGCTCCTGGGCAAGTTATTAACTATGATGCGGGCGTGAGGTGTGAATAAGTACCTAGGCAATGGCCACGGAACGGATTCGTTTTGCGCAGGTCTCAGACATTCATCTGATGCCGGAGACGGCATGCCGCTGGTGGTGGATGTCCGATTCCCCTCGCCGCCAGTTGGAAGCAGCCGTTGCCCATCTCAACCAGGTGCCGGATCTGGACTTTGTCGTGTTTACCGGCGACTTGGTGGATCAGGCGGATCCAGAAAGCTTTGAGCTATTCCGGGAGATTCTTGCCCAGCTGCGGATGCCCTACTACCTCAGTCTTGGCAACCACGATGTCGACACCCTGCAAAGAAAGGGGCGCTTCGACCGAGAACAATTTATCCGCTGGTGCCAAAGCCAATTTCCCCTCTTTCCGGCTCCCACGGGCTATGTCGATTACAGCCTTTCTCCTCTGCCCGGGATCCGCCTCATTGCCCTTGACGCCAGCCTGGGACCTTTTCCCCTGCCCCAGGGGGTGCTGCGCCCCTCGCAACTGCATTGGCTGGGCGAACATCTGCAAGCAGTTTCAGAAGAATGGCTAATCTTGTTAATCCACCAGCCGCCTTTTATCTCCCCCACCCAAATGGACGCGGTTGTGTTCCGCAACTACCAGCTCCAGAAGCAAGCAGCTGCCGCCCTCCATGCTCTCTTGGCTGACCATGGACGGGTGGTGGCGGTGTTGAGTGGACATCTGCATGTGCCGAAAGTCCATGTACGAGATGGGATCCCCTACCTGACAGCCCCTCCCCTGGTGGGGCCAGTCTCGGCACTGCGGCTGTTCGAGGTGGATTTGAACCCCCGGCGAGGGATCCTGCGCTACCACTGGGTTCACCTACCGGAGCCAGGACCCAGACCGCTCTGGCATGGTTTCCTGATGGGGAGACGTCGGGATCGCTGGGGAGAGATCCCCCTGCGCGCTCGATCTACCCTGCTACCTGTTGCAGCTCGATAAAAGTCCTAAAGCTCGACCGAATTAGTGTAGATTAAGAAGACAAAGCAGCTGGACTCGGCGTCTCTCCCTATGAGTGCAACCCTTTCTTCCTCTACCCACTGGGAACAGGCAGCCCAGGAGGTGCAAAAGCGGTATCAGCCCCAGGTAGCTGCCCTGAGCGAACGCTTTGAGCCCCTTTCCGCAAGCGACTTGCTGGCCTGGGCTGTATCTGAGTTCGGGGATGGGCTGGTACTTGCCTGCAGCTTTGGCCCAGAAGACCTGGTGTTGATTGATTTGCTCACTGCTATTCGCCCGCAGGTGCGCGCCTTTTTCCTGGATACCGATTTTCACTTCCCCGAAACCCTACAACTGCAACAACAGGTGCTGGCTCGCTATCCCCATTTGCAACTGGAGGTCTTTAAGCCTCTGCTGACACCGGAAGAGCAGGCGGCGCAACACGGGCCAGAACTGTACCGCACCAACCCCGACCTTTGCTGCCACCTCCGCAAGGTGGAGCCCCTGCACCGCGCTCTGGCCAATTGCACCACCTGGATTACGGGAATGCGTCGGGAACAGGCTCCTACCCGCGCCAACATTGGCAAGGTGCAGTGGGATAGCAAGCGCAACCGCCTCAAGCTCAACCCCCTCGCCGACTGGACAAGCGGCCAGGTGTGGAAGTACATCCTCGAGCACGGGATCCCCTACAACCCTCTCCACGACCGCAACTACCCCAGCATTGGCTGTATGCCCTGTACAGCCCCAGTGGAGCCAGGCGCGGATCCCCGCTCTGGTCGGTGGAAGGGTATGGCCAAAACCGAGTGTGGCCTGCACACGTAGTCTATGAACACTGCTCCTGTTCTGGAGGTGGCTCAGCTTGAGGTCACTCCAGACTTGGAAGCTGCTTTTGAAGCCGCCATCGGCCAAGCTTTTGTCTATTTGCAACAAACCGACTGGCAGCACCAACTGTAGCGCTGTCTGGAGCACCCCCAGCAATATCTACTATCCCTGGAGGCTCATCTGGTTACCTTCCGGCAATCGGAAAACTTTATTCGGTGGCGTGGGCTTATTGAGCCCTACTTTGCTCGGCCACCCCAGGTGTTGCAATACTAGCTAGTTCCCGGATCCCTTGGGGTCGGCAGATAGCGGAGGCTCTCTCTGGCGGTGCCATGGCTTCTGCTAGCCTAGTCTGTGCTTTGGGCTCAGCAGGGATTTCCTCGAAAAACGTGGTGTGGCCTCAAGGCCACTGTTCTTCGGCAAAAACCCTCCGCTGCCGAGATTTGCCCCCTAAGCTTTGTCGACGCCCAAGTTCCCCTCCCGAGATCCTCAGAGCGGCTAGTCTAGACGATGATAGAGGACACTCTAGCGGAGCAGATCAATGGATACTACTGAGGCTCTCCAGGTGCTCAATCTACCGCCAGATGCCAGCGAACAGGAAATCCGGAGGAAATGGTTTCGGGAATACCAAGCTCTCAGCGCCGCTCTTCTTGAGCTGGACGACGAGCGACAAAGACCCTTGCTGGAGGCTCGGCTGGCGCGGCTCAACGAGGCGCGGGATGTGTTGTTGGGCAACGGATCCCAGGCGGAGACGGAACCGTTTGGGGTGAGCTCGGAAGAGCTGCCCCCCCAAGTGATCGTGCTGCTGTACCAAGCCAACGGTCAAGAAGGGATCTGCACCCGCCAAATTGGGGGCCAGGACATTGTCATTGCCTTTGAGAGCCTCTTTGGAGCGAAAAAGTATGCCCAGAGGCTGGCTCAGCAGGGGCTGCCCAAGCCTGTGGCCGAGCGCTTCGACACGCAGGAGATCGTCGATTTTTGTCGCGAGGGGGGCTATGGGTTGATGGTGGTTCCCGCCAGCGAGGTGCTAGAGCCGCTGCCAGAGAGTACGGAAGCGGCGCGCAATTGGCAAGGCAAATCCTGAGGAGCTGGTCACCCCGGTCAGGAGGGTCTTCTAATGATCACTGCCGAGCTAATCTCTGCAGAGGAGTTTCGCCAGATCATGGAGGCGGATCTGGAGGCCTGCTGTGAGGCTTTTGGCCTGAGGGCAGAGTACCTGCGTCTTGAACAGCAACAACTGCGGTTTTGGGTCATGCTGGCCCTCTGCCTGCTGGTGATTGCTTTGGTGATCCTCCTGGGAGTTCGGGATCCCGGTTATTGGCTGCTCTATGCAGTGGCCGTCCTGTTGCTGGGAGTGGTCTTCCTGGGGTTGCTCTGGGCTCTCCTGAAGTTGCGGCAAAACCTGCGTCGCATTCGTCAGCGCTGGCAAGAGGCCCATCTCCTGAATAGCCCTGCCGAGATCATGGAGTTCGCCAGCGATCTCGCCTGCAAGGTTAAAGAATACAACCGCTGGGTGCAAGAGCTGCAACAATCGCTGGAGGGGGGCCACTATTGGCAAGATTTTCGCCAACTCAGTGAGGCCGAACAGAAGTATATCCAGTCGCTCTTTTTGCAGGTGCGGGCCCAACTGGTGATGGCTCTGCAGGTGTGCAGAGCTTTAATCGAGAATCCGCAAACCTCCGTAGCTCAGTACCTCAACCAAATGGTTGCCCGAGATCAGCAACTGGTGGAGCAGTTTGTCGCCAAAAACTTGACGGCTAACCGCTACGTAACCATGGCCCGCCACCTCTCGGCGCTGGAAGCAGGTCTGCAAGCTCGGATCGGCGCTCTGGCATCTTGCTAGCTTATGCTCAAGCCCTTGCTAAACGGAAACACGGCACGGCTGGCCCTCCTCCTGCTGGCTGGTGGGCTAGGCTTGTTGGGGTGCGGGGATCCGAATGTACCCCTGACGCAGCCGCCTCCCAACGCTTTTCGCGTCAGCACTCCCCGCCCGCCGCGCTTAGATCTTTACCCCACCCCACCACCAATGCCTACCCCTACGCCAACACCGCTCCCTAGCCTGTCGGAGATCACAGCTCGCTGGCTGGGACTCTCGTGGCCGCCACAACGGCGCGAGATCAGCCCGGTGCGGTTAAGCGCGCGTTTCCTGGATATCTCGTTGCCGCCCAGGCCTCGCCCTTCCCCTACCCCCACAGGAGAAGAGGAGAAGCGGCAAAGCCAAAAGCCCTAGGTTCTGCTCTGCGGCTTGGAGACCTACGCAACCACTGTCACCGGCTCCGTTTCTCGTACGCGCAGCTTTTCGCAGGGGATGGTATCCGTCAAGATGGAGCTGGCCATCATGCCCGTGTGGATCTCCAGCTTGGCTCCTGGTAGCGCCTCAAACAGCAACCGCTGCCCAGGAAATACCACCCGCTCAAAGTACCAGTTTTCGATATTTGTGATGCGAACCACTTGAATGGAGCTGGTTGCATTGATGTAGCTACAGGTTATTCGCTCTACTTGTTTTTTTGCCGGGATCGCATCGAGGGTTTGCATAATCAACTCACCAGCCTGCCTTGCTCAGCCTATCCTCCACACTAGCACCGTTTGGGGATCGCTGCAGTAGTCTGCGATACGGCGATCCCGATTGACAAAAATAAGTCCTAGAAGACTTCTGTATTTGATCTTACCGTTTGATTCCAAAACTCCCTTCGGAGGCGGGGTGGATTTAGGCAGGGATCCCTTCTCGAAGCGGCGCAATTGCCATAGAAAACCCTTAGGTATTAGTAGTCGAGATTACACTTTGGAATCAGGGCCCATTGAGGCTCGAGCCGGTCGCTGAGCTTGGCTGAGGTGGGCTGGGATCCCAGTTCAGGCCTTCTACCCGTAGCTCCAGAGCCCCTGACTGGCGAACCGGGTTGTAGTGCAAGCTAAGACCGTAGGTGCGGCGGTCGTAACCCAGGCGATAGGTAAGATCCACCTGCTGGCCTGACTGTAAGTCCAGGGTGGTTTCAGCCCCCACCCGCAGCGGGCCATACAGCTGTTGCAGGAAGCCCAAGACCAGCTGCTCCCGCGTGGTGATGCGGTCAAACAAAAAGGGCGAGGCTCCCGCCAAAAAACCGTTGGAGTAGGTTACCCTCAGGCTGGTGTAGTCGAAGGTATCGGCCACAAAAGCCCCGAGCACAGCGTCGAGGCCGATACTGCCAGCAGTGTAGCTTTGGGCGCGGCCATCGGAGTAAAACGACTGGCTGCTGCTGACGCCAGTGTTGAGCCAGATCCCCTGTTCAATGGGCAAAGCGGAAAAGCGGGGCGGCGGATCTGAGGTTGTCTTGGAGGGCCGCCAGAGGGGAAAAGAGCGAGTTAGGGTTGCTCCTAGTTGCAGCCGAGCAAGCTGGATGCGCTCGGTGGTTCTGGCCAGGGCCAGAGCGGGATCGGTGTCGATATTGCCAAGTTGTCCCAGGGCGTCGAGGTAGTCGGCGGCTATGCGGTAGCTGAAATCCAAGCCGGTGTTGCCAAGGCGAAGGGTGGGCGAGCTGTAGCTGGCGCCAAAGCGATTCTCCACAATCTGGAAACCCAGGCGCCCGCTGAAAAAACGCTCCCGATAGGCATAGGTGTAGGTGACTTGGCCGCCGTTGCCGGTGGTAACGCGGTGTTCGACCTGCGCCCGCAAGCGCCGGGCAAATTCCTCAAAGACGATCCCGCGGAGCTCGGCAAACAGCAAGGTTTGGGCACGCGGCTGCCGCCAGCGCAACTCCGCTCGCAGCCCGACTCCATCGCGGATTCCTTGGAGGCTCCCCCAGAGGCGTTGGGGGGATAGAGCTGCGGGGAAAACACCAAGCTGAGATGGGGCTCCTGCAGCAGCTCAATGTTGGCCTGCAGGATTAGGCCCCGCCGCAGTTCCTTCCGGTCGAAATCGTCGTAGAACAGGCTGACCGGAGGCTGGCGGTTCAAGGAGTCAAAGCGCAGCCGCAGGGGCAGGGGCAGAAAAAAGACTTGGTCGAAAGCCAATTGGCCAGCTTCGGCAATCAACAGGCTGGAACCATCCGCCTGCAAGGTAGAGGTCACCCGCGGGCTGCGGATCTCCAGCTCCGGCGGATCGAGGGGGTCATTGGTCAGCCGCACCTCTTCTCCTTCCCAGTTGTTGGCATCGAAGCGAATGCGGGTAGCGCGAAAGCGCACCAGCCGCTGAGGCGAGAGGGGCAGCGGAGAGCCGCTGGCCTGCAACTGGCCAATATCCACCTGCCCAAAAGCCTCTTCCAAAAAGCCCTGCTCCCGTTCAAAGTCGTACTCCAGCCGGGATCCCTGGATGCGCTGCTGATCCAACTCAATGGAGACGTTGCCCTCGGCCACGGCTCGTCGCTGCTGCAGCTCAATGCGCAGGCGGTCTGCCCGCAGCACCGAGCGGCCCAGCCGCATCTCCACGTTGCCCTCAGCCAGGAAAACCTGTGCCCGCTGGTCGAAGGTTTGACGGTCGGAGCGCAGCCGTAACGTGCGATCCGCAAGGGCGTCGAGGGCAGTCGTATCCCCCGCCTGGGCGGCCGCCACCTGGCCTTTCTCCCCCTGGGCTGAGGTAGGAGCAGCCGTTGCCAGACCAAACACCCCCAAGCAAAGCCAGAGCCACCAAAACCCTTTCATGCTCCCCAAACCTGTGCAACGCTTCAGCCTAAGCTACCAGGTTGGGGAGGGTCGAGGGCGCGGTTGAGCTTGCCGCTGCGGTAGCCCTCCAGATCGAGGCTGACGTAGAGATAGCCGAACGATTGCAGGGTTTTAACCAGCGCTGCCAGGTCAGTTTTTTGCACGAACTCCAGGATCTGGTGGGGGGGCAGTTCAATGCGGGCAGTATCTTTTTCCGAGCGCACTCGCACCTCTCGCCAGCCCAAGCTGCGCAGATAGCGCTCAGCCAATCCCACCCGCCGCAGTTTCTCGGCAGTGATGACCTCGCCGTAGGGAAAGCGGGAACTGAGGCAGGGTTGGGCTGGCTTATCCCACCAGGGCAGACCCAAGTGGCGAGACAACTGCCGCACCTCCAGCTTGCTCATCCCCACCTCCGCCAAAGGGGATCGCACACCACGCTCCCGAGCTGCTTGCACCCCTGGCCGGTAGTCAGCCAGATCGTCGGCGTTGAGGCCATCGACCACGTGGTCGTATCCCTGAGTTTTAGCCAGCTGGAGCAGCGTGTCGTGCAAGTAACTTTTGCAGAAGTAACAGCGGTTAGGGGGATTGGCAGCATAGCGGGGATCTTGCAGCTCCTGGGTCTGGATGACCTGGTGGCGAATGCCGAGGTACTGGGCTTGCCAGATGGCCTCCTCCAGGTCTTCGGGCAAAAGCGCCGGGGAAGCGGCGGTAACGGCCAGAGCCCCCTCCCCCAAGTGATCCCAGGCCAGCTTGGCCACCAGGCTGCTATCGATCCCTCCCGAGTAGGCCACCACAACCCGCCCCATTTCGGCGAAGATCTGGACAAGCTGCTGAAACTTGTACTGTAGGACGGGGTCTAGCTCCAGCAAGGGGGTGGCAGAGCCAAGAGGTACGTCCATGAGGCTAGGGAGTCCGTAGGGTCTGGGCTAGAGCGGGGCAGATATTCCTCTTCCATTGTTTCCTAGAATTTTCTGACTTTCCAACGCTTCTGCCTCAAAGGCAAGGCAGTGAGCGGGCAATCTCTCTAGGCCAGTGGGCCACTGAGGCGGTAGGCTGGATGGCAGAGAGATCCTTGCTTCTTCTCTGGATCTTCTGCCCATGACTCTTCAGCTTGAACCTGCTAGCTCCGCAGAGGTGGCCCTCTATCAGCCCTATTACGCCGTCGCCCGCCGGCAGTACCTGCCGCTGGCGGTGGGTCTCTACAAAAAGGGCAGCCTAGAAGGGCAGCGGCCCATCGAAGGAGACAAGCCCGTCTCTTTCTTGGCCAGTTGGCCTGTATCGCCTCTGCCCTCTGATCTAACAGCGGTGCAGGTCATTTTCGATCAAGACCCGGAGCTAACCTATCAGGTCTCCCTAGCCAACTATGAGTTTGTGGACTACCTCATCGATGTGGTAGCGGCGGTGCAGCGGGGTCAGCCGCCGAGTTTCACCACCGCCTTTTACAAAAAGCTGATGCGGTATGAAGACTGACGCCAATTCTCCGGTTGCCGTCACCCTCTACGACACGACGCTGCGGGACGGGGCGCAGCGGGAGGGGTTGTCCCTGTCGGTGCAAGATAAGGTGCAAATTGCCAAGCTGCTGGATCGCCTGGGCATCCCTTTCATCGAAGGCGGTTGGCCAGGGGCCAATCCCAAAGACGTGCAATTTTTCTGGCAGATGCGGGAAGAGCCCCTGGAGCAGGCGGAGCTGGTGGCCTTTTGTTCCACTCGCAAGCCGGGGCGGCGGGCAGCCGAGGATCCCCTGCTGCAGGCCATCTTGGCAGCGGGCACCCGTTACGTGACGGTCTTTGGCAAGTCCTGGGATCTCCATGTTACGGAGGGGCTGGGCACCACCTTGGCCGAGAACCTGGCCATGATCCGCGACACCATCACCTACCTGCGCTCCCAGGGGCGGCGGGTGATCTACGATGCCGAGCACTGGTTTGACGCCTACCGCCACAACCCCGACTACGCCCTGCAAACCCTGGTGGCAGCAGCAGAGGCCGGGGCGGAGTGGCTGGTTCTCTGCGATACCAACGGCGGATCCCTGCCCCACGAGATTGCCGCCATCACGGCAGCCGTCTTGGCGGAATCCCATCACCTGGGGCATTTGCCTTTGGGGATCCACACCCACAACGACTCCGGCACGGCCGTGGCCAATGCTCTAGCGGCAGTCCAGGCGGGGGCGCGCATGGTGCAGGGCACCATTAACGGCTATGGGGAGCGCTGTGGCAACGCCGACCTGTGCAGCGTTATCCCCAACTTACAACTCAAGCTAGGCTACCGCTGTCTGCCCGAGGGAAAGCTGCAACACCTAACAGAGATCTCCCGCGCCATCAGTGAGGTGGTCAACCTGGCCCCGGACGACCATGCTCCTTTCGTGGGCCGATCCGCCTTTGCCCACAAGGGTGGGATCCACGTCAGCGCTGTTCAGAAGAACCCTCTTACCTACGAGCACATTGCCCCGGAGCAGGTGGGCAACTGCCGGCGCATCGTCGTTTCGGATCAGGCGGGGTTGAGCAATATCCTCAGCAAG
The DNA here is from genome assembly GCF_047462215.1 of Synechococcus sp. O70.1. Taxonomy (NCBI): domain Bacteria; kingdom Bacillati; phylum Cyanobacteriota; class Cyanophyceae; order Synechococcales; family Synechococcaceae; genus Synechococcus; species Synechococcus sp. O70.1. The sequence continues at coordinate 20,084 of NZ_JANSIT010000020.1, forward strand.
GTGGCTGGCTTTGGGATCCGGCTGGACAAGTCGGATCCCCGGGCGCGCTTGATTTTGGAGCGGCTGAAAACTCTGGAGCTGCAGGGCTACCAGTTTGAGGCGGCCGAGGCCAGCTTTGAGCTGTTGGTGCGGGGCCTGTTGGGGCAGCGCTCCCACCCCTTTGAGGTGCTTAGCTTCCATGTCAGCGCCACCACCCGCTCGGACTGGAGCAGCAGAGACTGGGATCCCAGCGGCGAGGCAACGGAGGTGCAGTCCCTAGCAGCGGTGAAGATTGCCGTGCAGGGGCAGACGCGGGTGACAGCAGCCGAAGGCAATGGGCCGGTGGCGGCCCTGGATGGGGCGCTGCGCAAGGCCTTGCTGGAGTTTTACCCGCAACTGGAAGCCATTCACCTCACCGACTACAAGGTGCGGATTCTGGACGGCCAGGCGGGTACTTCTGCCAAAACGCGGGTGCTGGTGGAGTTTAGCGACGGCCACCGCCGCTGGGCCACGGTAGGAGTTTCCACCAACATCATCGAAGCCTCCTGCCGGGCTTTGGTGGAAGGCTTTGAGTACAGCCTCCTGGCAAAACCTTGCTTTTCCTCACCCTCTGCCCAACTAGCCTCGCCTTGAAGGGGGTTCTTCAACTTCCATGAGAATTATTGGCCTAACAGGCGGCATTGCTACCGGCAAATCCACGGTGGCCCGCATCTTGGAACGCCAGGGGATCCCAGTGGCCGATGCGGATCAAATAGCCCGCCAGGCCTTGGCGCTGGGATCCCCCATCCGCGAGCGGGTCCTGCAGCGCTACGGCCAGGCCATTCAGGATCCCTCGGGAGAGCTGGATCGCCGAAAGTTGGGGCGGATTGTCTTTGCCGATGCCGCCGAGCGGGCCTGGCTAGAGGCGCAGATCCACCCGTTTGTCAAAGCGCGGCTGCGGGAGTTTCTCGAGTTCCACAGGGCGGCTGAGGCTCAGCCCAGTTGCCAACGGTCTCTAGGGAATGTCCCTCCAGCCCTCTGCCTCATGATCCCTCTCCTCTTTGAAGCGGGCATGGAAAACTGGGCCAGCGAGATCTGGGTGGTGATCTGTACCCCTGAGCAGCAGCGGCAGCGGCTGGCCTTGCGGGATCCCCTCCTGACACCGGCAGAAATCGAAGCTCGCCTGGCCAGCCAGTGGCCTTTGGCGGAGAAAGTCCGTCGGGCTGACGTGGTGCTGGACAATTCTGGATCCCTGGCGGACCTGGAAGCTCAGGTGCACCAAGCGTTGGCTTCCCAGCAACCTCTGGCCTCGCCCCAGCAGGCCGGCTAGAGTAGCGGATGGGGATGGTGGGTTGAGGGAGAGTCAATGCAAGCAACGACTGGCGGCAACAAGCCGGATAGCAGGGCAGAGTCCTGGTGGGCGCAAGCTTTGGCCGCGCGAGAGCAGGAAATCCAGGCTCTGAAGGAGCGTAACCGCCTGTTGCAAAGCCAGATTGACCTTTTGGAGTTGCGCCAAGAAAAGCAACGCCGACAGATTCGCAGCTACGAGGCCGAGATTGAGCAACTCTACCAAGAAAAGCAAGTGTTGGAGCAGATCCTCCAAGAGCTGCCGCAACTCTATCGGCGCAAGTTGCAGGCCCGCCTGCAGCCCATCCGCGAGCGCATCGCCGCCATTCAGGCAGAAAACCGCCGGCTTAAGCAGGAACTGTACCAGCTCAGCTACCGCCTGCAGGACATGGATCAATTGGATAAGCCAAGCTGGAAGCTGCCCCTGCCCCCTCTCCTTGGCCGGGGTCGCCGGGATCCCAAAGAGCCGCCAAAAGCTCTGCCGGTCCAGGAAGCCCCCTCTTCACCTCGCTCTTGAGAGTTCAGCAGCCAGAATAGGAGAGCATCTTGGCCGCACAAGCCCCAGGACGCGGCCGAGGCGCTGCCTACTTGGAGATCCGGGAAATGGCCGCCGCTGGCAGCTATGAGCCCCTGCACCTGAAATACCGCCCGCAGCGCTTTGCCGAGGTGGTGGGCCAAGGGGCAGTCGTGCAGACTTTGGCCAATGCCATTCGGCTGGGGCGGGTGGCGCCAGCTTATTTGTTCTGTGGGCCGCGGGGCACCGGAAAAACCTCCAGCGCCCGCATTCTGGCCAAGTCCTTAAATTGCGAGCAGGGGCCAACGCCGGATCCCTGTCAGGTGTGCAGCCAGTGCCGCGCCATCACCGCCGGCTCTTCTCTGGATGTGGTGGAGATCGACGCGGCCAGCAACACCGGTGTGGACAACATCCGCGAGCTGATCGAGCGGGCCCAGTTTGCGCCAGTAAATAGCCGCTACAAGGTCTATGTGGTTGACGAATGCCACATGCTCAGCAATGCGGCCTTCAATGCGTTGCTGAAGACTCTGGAGGAGCCGCCTCCCCGCGTGGTGTTTGTCCTAGCCACCACCGACCCCCAGCGGGTTCTGCCCACCATCGTTTCCCGCTGTCAGCGGTTTGACTTCCGCCGCATTCCTCTAGAGGAGATGGTGGCCCACCTAGGCAAAATTGCCGCCCAGGAAGGGATCCCCATTACACCAGAAGCCTTGCACCTAGTGGCCCAACTTGCCCAGGGCGGGCTAAGGGATGCCGAACGGCTATTGGATCAGCTCAGTTTGCTAGAGGGATCCATCACTCCAGAAGCGGTGTGGGACTTGGTGGGGGGGATCCCGGAACAGCAGCTTTTGGATTTGACCGATGCTCTGCTGGCTCAGAACGTAGAGGGGGTGCTGGCCCAAACGCGGCAATTGCTGGAGCGAGGCAAAGAGCCCCTGGTGGTGCTGCAGAGCCTGGCGGCTTTCTACCGGGATCTGCTCCTGGCCAAGACGGCCCCACAGCAACGGCAGCTGGCGGCTGTAACGGACCTCACCTGGGCAGCCCTGCAACAGCGGGCTCCTTGCTACTCGCTGGAGATGCTGCTAGCGGCCCAGAGCCACCTGCGCCACTGCGAACCCCAAATTCGCCAGAGCGGACAACCCCAGCTTTGGCTAGAAATTGCCCTTCTGGATCTGCTGGGCCAGCTGCGCCAGGGCGCCGTCCCGCTGCCGCCAATAGAGAGCAAGGGTGGCGAGCCGCTCTCCCCTGCCGATCCATTCCCTCCTCTCTCGCCTGGGGCTGTTGTCGGCCCCTCTGCTGCTGAGAGGAACCTCGATGGGAAAGTTGCCCAAGCTGCCCCAGCCCTCGAAGAGCCACTCGCGTCAGCAGGACAGAGCCCTCAGCTTGCCGCAACAGCCTTCCAGAACCCCCTTTCCCCTTCTGAGGGTTCCCCGCCGCCAACGCCAGAGCCCAAAGTTCGCGATCCGGAGCCTGTCGCTTCCCCTGCCAAGCTGCTGCAGCCTCGCTGGGAGGAGTTCCTCAAGGGCCTCTCTCCCACTACCAGAGCCTTGTTGGGATCTGGTCAGTTGCAGCAAGAGATCCTCGTCCGCCTCAACGGGGCAGAGACTTTGGAGATCACTCTTGCTTTCCCCAGCAAGGGCCTGGTGGACAAGGTACGCAGCAAAGAAGCCGAGGTGTGCTCCGCCCTTTACAACCTGCTGCAGCACCCGGTGCGGCTAAAGCTAGTGGTGCAGCGCCCGCCTCGACCGCGTGAGGGGCATGCTGGCCAAGCCTCGGCCCAGGATAAAGCTCCACAACCTCCGCTCTCTCCCTCAAAGCTGGGGAACAGCTCTCCTGCCTCAGATCCCCGTCAGGCGGAGCCCTCAAGCCCATCTCCCCCTCTCAAAAACACTGCTCCAGCCCCGCAGACAGCAAGGCCACCCTTCTACGACCTGACCCACGAGCTGGTGGAGGTGGCCCACCGCTTTGCCGAGCATTTCAGCGGCAGGCTGGTGGATTTGGAAGGGATCCTAGCCACACCCGAAGAGGTAGCGGCAGATCTGTCTGCCCTGGAGGGATCCTCCGACCTGCCCACTGCTGAGAGCTACGGCCTACCGACAGCCCAGGCCCCTCCGGAAGAGGATTTTTGAGGTAGGGGAGCGTGAGGGGCAGTAATCGCTCTGTTGGATTTTGGGGTATTGTCAGGTATCTCCCGTGAAGGGGAGGACCATGACCGAATCTCGCGGAAAAGAAGCTGCCTCGAGCACCCCGCAAATTGACTCCCGGATCCTCAGTCTTTTGGGTAGGACGGCGTTGAAGCTCTTGGCTTGTCTGGTTTGAATTAGGAGTAGGGGTAGCCTATCCCACTGCCCATCTAGGTTGGAGGAGCAAAGAAATGGCCCGCAAAAGGACGATTTTTAAGTTGGTTTGCTGTCTTCTGGGTGGCTGTTTGATCTTAGTGGCCATTGCGTTAGTAGGGTCAAAGATAGACAGACAAGCAGCCTTAAACGCTGAGTATCTTGTAGCTATTTCAGAGGAGATGGAGCAGGTTCGCTTTCAAGACGGCAAATATCAGCGGGGTTCCAGCCCTTTTCAGGAAGGTTTTCTTGTAGCAAAGATTCTAAACATAAAACGTGCTGACCTTAACAATGACGGCTTCCGGGATACCATTGTAATTGCAGCAACAAATCAAGGAGGATCCGGATCCTGGATAAGCTTGTCAGGGTCGCTGGGCGGTGAAGAAAAAACCATCCTTATAGAGCCTGAGCTTCTTGGCGATAGGGTTGACGTTAGAAACATTTCAATTGAGCGCGGCTCTAAAGGAAAAGCTGCAGTTTGCTTGGAAATGCTTGTTCATGGCCCTAACGATGCCAGGTGTTGCCCTACTCAGAAACAGAGGGCGTGCTTTACACTTGCCGGGAAGAGATGGATTCTCATTTCCTAATCCCTTTGGAGTTTCTGCCGACTGCCATCTCACAACTTTCTGGAGAGGATATCGGTAGGAATTCTCTTTCTCGGGAGCTTGCTCTAGCTTTTGCTCAGAAATTGGCCCTCAGGAGGTGCTGCCAGCCAACTAGGAACTTCGAGTAAGCTCTACCAGAATGACTGGAATCGGACTGGTTTCCAACACGGCTTGGGAAGTGGATCCCACCAGCACTTGCTCCCAGCCGCGATGGCCCCGCTTGCCTATGACTATGTCGGTTACCTGCCGCTCTTGAGCTAGGGTTACGATGGTCTCTGCCAGGGGCCCCGAAGCCAAGCAAAACTGGTGGCGAATATCTGCCAACAAGCGCTGGGTAAGCTGCTGCAGCTCCTCTACTCCTTTCCCCTGCGGCTCGTCCGTTACATGCAGCACGATCACTTCCCCATCCACCCGACGCGCCAAGTCGGCCACCTTGCGCAGCACCGCCTCGGCTAAAGGTGAGGTGTCCACTGCTGCCAAAAAGCTAACCCTGCCCTGGCTGCCCACCTTGGTGGGATCCACCTCTCCCTTTTCCAACAGCCGAGGGGCACAGACCTGAGTTAGCCAAGCCCCTAGGGGTGCCGTGGTCAAAATCGACAAGGCCGCCAGAGCAAGGATCGTCTCCCCGCCAGGGATCCCCTGGGCCAAGGGAATGCCGCCGATGGCTGCCTGCACCGTTGCCTTGGCCATGTTACCCGGCAGCAAAAAGAGCCGCTCCCGCCAGTTCCAGTTACTTCCCAGGGTAGAAAGCCACCAACCCAGGCCCCGACCCAACAGCAGGCTCAGGGTCAGCAGCAACAAACCCGGCAGGATCAGGGATCCCAACACCTGCAGATCCAGGGAAGCTCCCAGGAGCACAAACAGCACGATCTCCGCCACTGTCCAGAGGGCGTCGAACCCAACCCGCAGCCGCCGCGCCAGCGGCCCATCCAGCTCGATGAGGAAAAACCCCATGGCCATCACCGCCAGGTAGCCAGAAAAATAGGGCCACACCTGCGGCGCCAGCACCAAGCCCAGCGCCAGGCAGGCTGCCAGCAACACCTCCTGCGTGCTGTTGCGGGTCCAGTTCTGCTGCACCAAAAGCGCCACCAAAACCCGCGCCGCCAGGTAGCCGATGGCCACGCCCAGCAGGATCTCCATCCCCACCTGGAACGGCAGCCACTGCAGCGGCGACAGCTCCAAGCCCAACAGGCGAACGTTTTCTGTAGATCCCTGGCCCAAGAGGCTCAGCAACAAGCTAAAGCCCAGCAGCAGCAGTACATCGGAAAGAGCACTGCCGGTGAGAATGGCATCCGGGATCCCTTTGGCCACGCCCCAGCCCAGGCTTTTGAGGCGCAACATCCCCGGCACAATCACCGCTGGCGACTCTGCCCCAATCACACACCCCAAAAGCAGCCCCGTCTCCCAGTCCAGCCCCAGGATCCAGCGGCTCAAGAGCGCTACTGCCACCGCCTCACAGGCTGCCGGCAAAAACCCCAGCCGCAGGGCCACGGATCCCTGCTGGGCCAGCTTTTCCCGATCCAGCCCTAGGCCGGCTTTCATGAGGATGATCGCTACAGCTACTAGGCGCAGATCCCCGGCTGCTGCCAGCACCTCCGGAGACAAGACCTCCCTCAACAGGATCCCGACCAGAATCATCCCTAGCAGCGGCGGCATCCCCAATCGGCCCACGATCTGGCCAACAAAAAAGCCCATCGCCAAAATCCACAACCAACTGCCCAGCATCAACAGAACCTCTCTCTGCCGTCTGGCACCAAGGCAGGCTTTGCCAAGCCAAACGTCCTACTGGCGCACCGCCTGATAGCAACTCCCGGCAAGGCAGGAATACAGCTCTCCTGCCGCCCCTGTCAAAGCCGAGCGCCACCGCTGTACCTCCTGCCAAGTTTGGATTTTCGAGGTTCTGTTTGAGGACAGCAGGACGTTGCGAGGGGATGGGTAAAGATTTGGCGGCTTCACTCCTAGGGCTGAGGCCTGCTTGCGCTTTTCGAATGTAGACCTTGGCTTGCGGCGGCTTAACTACGTCTGGTTCTTCCCCAGAGACGGGGGATAAAGTAAAGCTTCTAGCTCCTGCAAAGCTCGCTCTAGGTTGTCGTTAACAATCACGTAGTCGAATTCGTCTTTGGCCTCCAATTCCTTGCGGGCCTGCTGCAGGCGACGTTCAATGCTGTCTTCGGAATCTTGGCCACGCTGGCGAATGCGGCGTTCAAGCTCTTCCAGAGAAGGAGGGGACAAGAAAATGCGAATGGCCTCTGGACACAGTTTTCTCACCTGGCGGGCTCCAGCCAGCTCAATTTCCAGCAGCACATCCTGTCCCTGGCTGAGTTTTTCAAAGACAATCTGGCGAGGGGTGCCGTAAAAGTTGCCTGCATACTGCGCCCATTCCAGCAACTCGCCGGCTTCAACAAGCCTGAGAAACTCCTCGCGAGTGCGAAAGTAGTAGTTGACACCTTCCTGTTCACCGGGACGAGGGGGACGGGTGGTGACCGAGACAGAAAGATACAGCTCAGGGTGGCGCTGGCGCAGGTGGCTGACCAAAGTTCCTTTGCCCACTCCACTGGGCCCCGTCAAAACCACTAGGCGACCGCGAGGAGTGAGAGATTGGGGTGCTCCTTGAGTCTGCCCAACCTCAGGGGAACCTGGCAAGGGGAGGACGGTAGGAGAGGCGGCCATAGCCATCGACAGAGGAAGGCTGGACGGTTGTTTGTTTGCTTTAGGATATCTTACTCCTCTCTTTGCAGGCTGCCTGTGAGGCTTTTACTCAAGTTCCTCCGGCACACCGACTTTGGCAGTAAGGAAGCGATTGGCAACGGTTTCCGGCTGGATAGCCGAGAGGATGACGTGTCCCGAGTCGGTGATGATGACAGCGCGGGTGCGGCGACCGTAGGTTGCGTCGATCAACTGGCCTCTTTCACGGGCATCGCTGATGATGCGTTTGATGGGAGCTGACTCGGGACTAAGAATGGCAATCACACGCCCAGCGGCGACGATGTTGCCAAAGCCAATGTTGATTAGGCGAGTATCCATGGGTGGTGAGCCAATCTAGCACCTGTCCGGCCAGCAGCCTTCATTCAGGCTAGCAAGTCAAACTGCTGCCTAGCATTGACCAGCAAGGCCCTGCCCTGCAAAGGTTTCTGCTGGGACGGCAAGTTCTCTCAAGGTTGGGTGGGCTGTCGGTTGGTGGAGCTTGGCCAGGACTAGTTCCCTGCTTTGCGGCCCTCAGCCTTCTTCAAGCCGTTCTATGGCTCCTGGAAATTGTCCTCAGAGTAGTAAGGCCTCGTCAATGTCCGCAGCGGTGAGGCGCGGCGTTTTGCCTGGCAACCACTAGAGGCTGGATTAGAGCAGGCCGCTAAAGGTAAAGCTGCCGCTGCCCAGCCGCTCCTGGCGATCGAAAACGCTGATGGTAAGCTGATGGGGTCCCGTCTGGGTGACGGTAAAGCGGTTTTGGGTCAGGGTAAGCCCTGTTACCGTACAGGCAGTGGCTCCGACGAAGCAGCCGGGCAATTGGGAAGCGTCGAAAGCTCCCAGGGGGATGAAGTTGCCTAGCGGGGTGGTGACGGTAGCCAAAAAAGCGTTGGATCCGCGGATCCCGGCAGGAGCCTCGACGCGGAAGGAGATGACAAAGGTGGGGGTCTGCCCTACAGGGACAGCACGCGGGGAAAGATCGGTGATGGTGAGGGAGGGAGGGGGTAGGGGAGGCGGTGGGGGCAGGGGGCTGCTGCCAGTCGTCTCCCCGCACCCTGCCAAAACAGCACCCAGGAGCAGCAGGGGGATCTGTCTGTCCATGCGCTGCGCAGGCTGCATAGGTTCTCCTTACCTTGAAGTTCAGGTTTAGGGCATCAGAAAACCTGGCTGGAAGCCGCTTATTCCCCTTGCAGGAGCCTTTGGCAGGCACTGGCAATGGCCCAGTCTTCCTGGGCTGAGATGACTAGGACCCGCACTGGCGCGTCGTGGGTGCTGATGTCGCAGTTGCGCGGGGATCCAGCATTGAGAACCGGGTCAATTTGAATCCCCAAAAAGCCCAGGTTGGCGCAGGCCGCTGCCCGTACTGGCGCCGCGTTTTCCCCGATGCCGCCAGAGAAGACCAACGCATCCAGCCGATCCAGGCTCATGAGCATGGCCCCAATCTGGCTGCGCAGGCGGTGGATAAAGAGGTTAAAGGCCAGCTCGGCACGGGCATGGCCTGCCTGCATGGCTTCCAGGATAACTCGCATGTCGCCGCTCAGGCCAGACACGCCCTTCAGGCCCGATTCCCGGTTCAAGATCCGGTCTAGCTCCTCCACACTCATCCCCCGGCGCAACTGATGGATCAAAATCCCCGGATCCACCGAGCCGGAGCGGGATCCCATCATCAAGCCCTCTAGGGGGGTATAGCCCATGGTGGTGTCGACGCTTCGGCCCCCGCGAATGGCTGCCAGGGAACAGCCATTGCCTAGGTGGCAGGTAATGAGCTGCAGCTCTTCCAGGGGGAGGCCCAGGATCTCAGCGGCGCGGCGGGCACAGTACTCGTGGTTGATGCCGTGGAAGCCGTAGCGGCGGATCCCTTGCTCGGCCCAGGCGTAGGGAAGAGGATAAAGGGCGGCTGCCGGGGGCATCTGCTGATGGAAGGCAGTGTCGAAGACCGCCACCTGCGGGATCCCGGGCAATAGCTGGCGCATGAGGCGAATGCCCTCAAGAGCAGGGGGGTTGTGAGCTGGGGCCAGGGGGCTTAGCTGTTCGATGGCCTGTTCCACCTCGGGTGTGATCAAGGTGGGCTGGTGGTAGAGGGATCCCCCATGCACCACCCGGTGGCCAATGGCTTTGATCTCAGTCGGCCCTGCCAGCAGGGATCCCTCCCCTTGCCAGAGGCTTTGAAAGAGAGGAGCCAAACCGCTAATGCCGGAGGGAGAGGAAAGGGCGGGAAAAGGCTCCCAGGGACCGCCCTGCCGTCGGACTTGAATCAGGGCCTGGTCGGGCTGGTAGGCAAAGTCCACCTGCGCCTGCCAAAGGGGGGTGGTCTCCACCGTACTCTCAACGGTTGCAAAGAGGGAGGATTTGAGGCTGCTGGAGCCGGCGTTGAGGACCAGGATGGGCACGGGATCCCTCCTTCTACCAAAAGGCGCCGTAAGGACCCGCCTTTGAAGGTGGGGATGTAAGGCGCAGCATTTTATCCAAGGTTTCCCCTGATAAACTAGCATCATGCGCGTCAAAGCGCTCCGCGCCGCTAAAGCGAGGGAAGCCAAGCTCCTCCACGGAGCACCAGCCCAGTACCAAGCTTTGGATGAAGCCATCCGCACAGCGCAGTTTGTACGCAACAAATGCCTGCGCTACTGCATGAATAACCAAGGCGTGGGCAAGAAGGAGCTGTACGCTCTTTGTAAGCATCTGGCCCAGGAGTTTGAGTTTGCTGCCACG
>NZ_JANSIT010000021.1:0-26868 GCF_047462215.1 Synechococcus sp. O70.1
GTGGGGGCCGGTGCTGGCGTTGGGGTGACTTCAGCAGTAGGGATCGGCTCCGGCTCTTCCTGGGTATCGCGGATAGTTGGGCGCGGCCAGAGCAAAAAGGCGGCTAGCAGAGCCACAGCGCCTCCCCCAACCCAGAGCCACTTCAGGCTGCTGGTGGAAGGCTGGCGAACCGTTCGGGAAGCAGCTTGTGGCAGAGGAGTATCCGTTGGTGGGGGTGTGGCAAGGCGATCCTGGGGAGGGACAGCCGGGAGCGTGTCGCTAGCTTGGATGACTGTGGAGGGCGCTTTGGCCGTTTCGCCTTCGGTTTTGGGGGAGAGCTCCGGTGCAGCTTCTGCTGAGGCAGCTTTCCGCTCAGCGATGTAGTAGGGGATCCCCGCACCTGGAGGAGGGATTGGCTCCTCTTCGATGAGCTCTAGATCCTCATCGCGGATATCCTCAAAGGTTCCTGGGCCTGACCTGGTGGGGGTGCGCAGTGGCGGGGAAGCAGTGTTGGGGAGGAGGACGGTGCTGGCTTGGCTGGGGGGAAGTTGGTTGGCCACCGTCAGCTCATAGGCTTGCAACAGCCGCTCTGCCAGCTCCTGCATGGTCTGCGGCCGCTCGTCCGGGTTTTTCTTCAGACAATCCATCACCACCGCTACTATGGCGGGTGGGATCGGCTGGGGGGCTGTCTCCGGGTTGATCTCAAGGGGGTTTTCATAGCAATGGGCGTGGATCCAACTGTGCAATGAGTCGGTTTCCAAGCGAAAGGGCATGGATCCCGTCAGCATCTCGTAGAGCACCACCCCTAGGGAGTAGATGTCTGAGCGGGCATCCAGAGATTTGCCGCGTACCTGTTCAGGAGAGGCGTAACGAGCTGTGCCGATAAATCCGCCCCCTTTTTGGGTGCCTAGACTAAGGGTGTGATCCGCCAGCGTTTTGGCCACGCCGAAGTCGAGGATCTTGAGCTGAGACGTAAGCTGGCCATCTTGAAAAACGCGCTCGACAAACAGGTTGCTGGGCTTGATGTCGCGGTGAATCACGCCCCGAATCTCGCGGCCTTCCACGTTAGCTCGGAAGGTGTGGGCAAAGTGCAGCCCTTCACAAGCCTGCAGGGCCAGCCGAATGGCCTGCCGAACTGGCAAGGCTCCTTTTTCTCGGATTAGCTTCCCCAGATCCTGTCCCTTGAGGTACTCCATCACCAAATAGGCGTGCTCCCCCTCTTGGCCGTGATCCAGGACTTTGACGATGCGAGGATGTTGGCCTAAAAGGGTGCTGACGCGGATCTCTTCGGCAAAGCGGCGGCGCAAATCATCGAGCTGGGCGTTCCCTCGGCTCAGCAGGGTAGGGGCATACAGGATCTTGACCGCCACCTCTTGGCCGTTGTTGTGTAAGTCCAAAGCCCGAAAGACGGATCCCATGCCGCCACCACCGATTTCTTGAATCAGTTGGTAGCGGCCACCCAAGAGGCGATTGGTGAGATCGGGGACCATAGGTTTGCAGGCACAAAGCAGCTTGGGCAGGGATGTCCATACGATAAACCAATTGCTGGAGTTTATACCCGCTCACTCAGGGATCCCGTTGGCTCCCTAAGGGGATAGTCATCCTCAGACCCTCTCTCTGGGAGCAAGAGGTAGGGGTAGCGCTCCGGGCCACTCGCGCGTTCGCAACAGCGCAGCAATAACGACGTAACAAGCTGTTTCACCGCCATTCGTTAGATCAAAAAATTCCCAGTAAATTGTGAAAAAAAGCGGAAGAGAACGCTTGAGGAAAATTGTCTGGGCAACCCCCAGCTTGAAGAGGGATGATGGGAAAGGATCCCTGCGCGAGGTCAGCCATGGATCTGGGCTTGGTGGTGATTGCCTACAAGGAGGGGGATCGCCAGAGCAAGGCTACCTGCCAGCTGTGTGCGGAGCAGCTGCGTCGGCGCGGCGTTACGGTACTGACGGCTCCCACTGGCTTGCACCACAACCCCTACCCGGTCTTTTTGGAGGCCACCTCGGATCCCATCGATTTGGCGGTGGTGTTGGGAGGAGATGGCTCAGTGTTGGCGGCGGCCCGCCACCTTGCTCCCCAGGGGATCCCCATTTTGCCCATCCAGTCGGGAGGCAGGCTGGGGTTCTTGGCCCAGTCGGAGCAGGTGCTGCACCAGGATCCCTGGGATCGCATCCAGGCAGGAGACTTTGTCCTCCAAGCCCGCATGATGTTGCAGGCCCAGATTTGGGAGCAGCCCCAACTGGGACAAGGGGCTGTCCCTGGAGAGGGAAAGCAGGAGGGCCGCCCGGTTAGCGAAGTGTACTACGCCCTCAACGAAATGTGCCTAAAGCCCATCAACCGGGAACGCCTGCCCGCCGCCATCATGGAAATCGAAGTCAATGGCGAGGTTCTGGATCAGTACCACGGAGATGGCGTGCTGGTGGCTACTCCAACGGGATCCACCTCCTACACCTTGGCAGCCAACGGCCCCATCCTCGAGCCTACCTTCGAGGCCATCATCATCACCCCCATCTGTCCCCTCAGCTTGTCCAGCCGGCCCATTGTTATCAGCGGCACGGCCACGGTGGAGATCTGGCCCCTTGCCGATCCAGAAGGGTTGACCCGCCTCTGGACGGATGGTGTCTTGGCTCAATCGGTCAACCCTGGCCAGTGGGTGCAAATTCGACGCGCTCCCCTGCCAGCCAAGCTGCTGATCTTAGAAAAAGACCTTTCCTACTTCCGCACCCTGCGAGAGAAACTGCAGTGGGCCGGCAGCCGCATCTACATTCCCACTACCAACCACTGCCCGCCAGGGAGATAGGGAGGCCTTACTCGATCGGGATGAATTGCAGCAGGGATCCTGGCTCAACGAGATGACCTGGCACCGCTTCCCCCTCCTGAGGAGGGTGAGCTAGGAGCAGGCAGCGATCTTGGGGAGTGAGGCTGAAGCCAGTAGGGGAGTTGGAGGGCCCTTGGGAGCCCAGCTGCGGATCCCCGACGAATGTCAGTTGGGCTAGGAGGGCCAACAGCCAGTCGAGATGGGGCAGATCGGCCCCGAAAGCAGTTCGCGTCTGCAAGGTGGCCAGAGCCACGGGGTAGCCTTCCCGAATCAAATAAGTGAGGATCCCAGCGCAGCGTTCTACAGCCCGCTCTAGCTTATTGCGATGCGCTTCAGGGCTTTCTCCCCGCGGCTGCCAGCAATTTTCAAAGCAGAGGACAATGGCCTGGGAACGGGGGCGCTCCAGCTCCCGCACGACCAGTTGATCTCGCTTGGCCGAGATTTTCCAATGCACAGAGCGCACATCATCTTGGGGACGGTATGGCCGCAGGCCGAGGTAGTCCCCCTCCTGGCCGGGCTGAGGGCGCAACTGGCTGCTGCCGCCAAAGTGCTCCCACAGCAGCAGTCCCTGGACGGGGGCAGGCTGGGGAAATACAATCACCGCCTGCGGCTCCTCGATCGCCACTGCCTTGCGAAAGAGTTCAAAAGGAAAGCTGGTGGCAATCTCAAAACCCTGCAGCTGCCACACCCCTCGCCTTGGGAAGGTGTGCTGATAGAAGGTGTCCAGCTTGGCACCAGGATCCAACCGCAGCACATAGCTGGAAGGCCAATCCGTCCGCTTCAGTCCCTCGATGCGTTCCCTCACCTGGAGGGAAAAACTGGGCAGGCGGCGTTTGCGATTGACCAGCGTCAGCCCCACCAAGACCGGCTGGCCAGCAAAGATGCGGCTGGGCAACTGCCGGCTCACCTCCAGATTCTTGAGGGTAAGCTCGGAGAGGAAGCCGCTAAGAAGAATGAGGCTAAGCAGCATCCCCAGAACCAAGTAGAGAGGATTGTTGCCAGTGTTAAAGGCAGCAATACTCACTAGGAGCGTGATCCCAACAAACCAGCCCCCGATGCGAGTAAAGCGCAGGCGGCGCAGAAAACGAACGCGCTCTTTCGATGACAGCTTTGCAGGGACAGCTCCGAGTTGGGGAAACTGGTGCAACCACGGAAATAGTTGAAGTAATCTTCGGCTGAGCTTCGATAGCACCTGAGCTCCCTCCTCCAGGGCTGCTAGGGTTCTTCTGCCAAGATTTCAGCAATGGCCAGGGCCACCCGCTCCTGTTGCTGGAGGGTCAATTCAGGAAAACAGGGCAAAGACAACACCTGGGCAGCACAGAGCTCGGCATTGGGCAAATCTCCAGGCTTATATCCCAGCTTGCGGTAGACGGGCTGGAGATGAAGGGGAGTAGGGTAGTAAACTCGGCTGGCAATGCCCCGCTTCTGCAACTGCCGCTGCAGTTGGTCGCGCCGCCGCGAGTCGGTTGGGTGGGAACCGGGCACCCGCACCGTGTACTGATGCCAAACGGAGTTTCCCCCCTTTGCCACCTTCGGCAGGATGAGGCCAGGGATCCCTTGCAACAGGCGGTGATAGCCCTCGGCAATGGCCTGCCGCCGCCAGTTCCACTCCCGCAGGTAGGGCAACTTGACCGACAGGATTACCGCCTGCAGCGCGTCCAGACGGCTGTTGAGGCCGATGTATTCGTGGTGGTATTGGCCAACTTGGCCATGGTCTTTGAGGATGCGCACCTTGCGGGCCAGTTGCGGATCCCGGGTCACCACTGCCCCGCCATCCCCTGCAGCCCCCAAGTTTTTGGTGGGAAAAAAGCTAAAGCAGCCAATATCTCCCCAGGTGCCCACCGGCTTGCCTCCCCAGCAGGCCCCTATGGCCTGGGCGCAATCTTCCACCACTGCCAACCCATGGCGTCGCGCAGTGGCCAAAATTTGGGTCATGTTGGCTGCCTGGCCAAACAAATGCACGGAGATTATGGCTTTGGTGCGCGGGGAGATGCTTCTTTCGAGAAGCTGGGGATCCAGGTTGAAGGTGCAGGGATCCACATCCACGAACACCGGCCGTGCCCCCACCAAATCGATGGCCTCGGCGGAGGCAAAAAAGCTAAAGGCAGTGGTGATGACCTCGTCGCCCGGTTGGATCCCCAGAGCGCGCAGGGCCAACACCAAAGCATCGGTGCCGGAGTTGCAACTGACGGTCTCCAGATCGCCGCCGCCGAGAAACTGCGAAAACAGCTCCTCGAACTGCCGCACTGCCTCTCCGCCAATGTAGCGCCCAGAGGCCAGCAAAGCTTCCACCTGAGGCAAAAGAGTCCTAGCCAAAGCGCGGTATTGCAACGTCAAATCCAGCAGCGGGATCGGCTCATCCGTCATGGTGCTGCCTTTTGGGGTAGCGGCCACAGCCCATCATCGAGGATGAGAGTTCCAAAATTGGGCCTTTTTGTAGCTTAGTTGCTGAGAAGCCGCTGGGAGCCAGACCCGCTCCGAATTGAGCCCAACCTGAGCTAGAGTAAACGCGGTACATCCCTGGCCAGGGATCCCCTAGGCTGGATACAGCTATCGACAGGATGTTCTATGGAGATTGCTTCTCAAGCAGTTCTCGGCAAAGCCCCTTTGGCCCCCCGAATTCTCGCTTTGGTGCCGGGAGGGATTGGCGACCAAATTCTTTTCTTTCCCACCCTAGCGAGTTTGCGGCAGCGCTTTCCAGAAGCGGAGCTGGAGGTGTTGGTAGAGCCGCGGGCGGCAGCTGCCTACGAGGTCTGCCCCTCGGTGAATCGGGTGCTGACCTTCCCATTTAAGGAGCAACTTTCGCTAGGGGATATCAGCGATCTGCTGGGGCGAATCCGCGAGCGGCAGTACGACGCCGTGCTCAGCCTGGGCAGAAGCTTGTGGGTCAAGCTGTTGCTTTGGCTAACTGGGATCCCCAAGCGGGTTGGCTATGCCCCGCCAGGGCCTGGGCGACCTTGGCTGACCGACCCGGTGCCTCTAAAGCTGGCCCAATACGCCGCCAACATGTACCACGACCTGCTGCAGGGGTTCGGCATTGCCGCGCCGGCAGGCTTGCCCCAGCTTCGCCTCAAAAAGACAGCCCTGGAGTGGGCTGAGCAGGAACGCAAGCGTCTGCTGGGGGAGGGCAGCCAAGATTATGTGCTGTTGCACCCTGGCGCCAGCCAACTGTCCCAGGAGAAAGGCATCCAGAAGATCTATCCCCCAGAGAAGTGGGTTAGGGTGATCAAGGGTTTCCGGGAAAAGCGGCCGGAGCTGCCGCTCGTGCTGGTGTTGGGGCCAGAGGATGAGAAGCTGGCGGAGGGCTTTCTGTCGCAACTGCCGAATCTGCCGGTGAGCCGCCCGCCCCAGCTAGGCCAACTGGCGGCCTTGATTGCTGGCTCCACCCTGCTTTTGTGTACCGACAGTGCCCCCATGCACCTGGCAGTGGCCACGCAAACTCCCCTGGTGGCTCTGTTTGGCCCTACTGACCCAGAGCGGCTTTTGCCTTCCGAGGGGCCGTTCCGCGCCGTCAAGGCCGCCAATGGGGTGATTGACTCCATTGCCCCTGAGCAAATCCTAGAGGTGATCTTCCCCGGCTAGAAGCAGGGCTTGCCATGCGGACGAAGGGACTTGAACCCTTACGCCTTGCGGCACTAGATCCTAAGTCTAGCGCGTCTGCCATTCCGCCACGTCCGCAAGAGGTGGGATCCCGCTCACCTATGCTAACCCAAGCTGGCTCTGGCTAGCTCGGCAACTGGCTTGCGGCGACCTTCAGCTCTTCCGTGGCGTCCAAAACCATCCAGCTTTGCCCTGCCGTTTGCTGCCACAGCTCAAAGTGGAGATGCGGCCCAGTCACCGCTCCCGTTGCCCCCACATAGCCAATGAGGGATCCCTGCTTAACCCCTTCTCCTGGGGTGACAGCTACTTTAGATAGGTGACCATAGCGGGTGCGCCGGCCGCCAGCATGCTCTAGGACAACCGTGATCCCCAGATCTCCCAGAGAGCCGGCACTCACCACCTTGCCGCTCAAGGCAGCCAGGACTGGCGTGCCCAAGCTGGCCCCCAGATCCACGCCGGCGTGAAACTCCGGCTGACCCTTGAGGGGGTGAATCCGCAAGCCAAAGCCAGAGGTGATCGGCGCGGGGTGGGGCAGCGGATAGAGCAGTCGCTCTTTGCTGGGGGACGAGGTAGGCAAGGTCAGCGGCGGCAGCTCAGGGGTTTCCTCAATGCGAAGCTCTCCCCCTGGCAGGAGAAGGAGGCGGCGGCCGGAGCTGCGCTCCACCAACACCACCGGCACCCCACTTTCCGGCTGGCTCTCGGTAACCTTTGCCGGCTCAATAACAATTTCCCGGCCCACCCCAGTGCGGGTTGCCGCCTCCAGCGGAAGAGCCTGGCTTGGTTGAGGAGTCAAGCCTAGGGTTCTCAGGGTGTCTTGCGGCAGGGGAAGGGCACCATCTTGCAGCAGCGCCTTTGCGGCAGGGGTGTCCAGCGCTGGCCCCACAGGGGGAGGAGGGGGCAAGTGCATCTGCGCCAACAGCGCCGTGGGAGAGGACCAGAGCAGGCTTAGCCCCACGCCTAGACTCAGCCCCAGCCGCCGCAGCTGCCGCCCTCTTGCTGCCGAGCTGCTGCCCAGCCAAGAGGAAAGATGCTGCCAAAAATCGGTGGCCACCAACGGATCCCTCACTCCAAGCCACTGGCAAGAGACACTTGATAGCTTAGGCGCACCTGGTCCGGAGAGAGGACGAGGATCTGCCCCCCCTGAGTTTGTACCCGCAGCCTGCCATCCTCGGCAAGGCCCAAAACCGTAGCCGACGCCTCACCTGGGAGCCATTGGATTTGCGGCTTCACTGTCCAGGTCTCGTACTCGCAGCAAACAGCAGCAAACCCCTCCTTGAGCCAGACCTGGAACCCCCGCTCCATCCCCTGCAAAACCCAGGCGGCAATGGCGGTGCTATCCTGCCGGCATCCCAAGATCTCAGCTAAATTGATTCCCTCGGCGGGCACGGGATTGTTGATATTCACACCTACGCCGGCCACCAGCCCCAGCAGTTGTCCCCTTTCCCCAAAGCGGCCTTGCACCAGGATCCCCCCCAGCTTGCGCAGAAAAGCCGGCCCCTGCCTGTCCACTATCACCAGGTCGTTGGGCCATTTCAGCCGCAGCGGGATCCCCAACCGATGGCGCAAACTGCCGGCAATGCCCCAGGCCAAGGTCAGGGTCAATTCCAGCAGGGAATGCCGCAGGGGAGGGGATCCCAGCCAGACCGACAGGTACAACCCCCCTGGCTGCGAGTGCCATACTCGCCCGTGCTGGCCCTGGCCTGCCCGCTGGCGAGTGCTGACCAGAACGGTGCCCAGGGGCAGAGGCTGAGGGAAACGGCGACCCCAGTCCAAGAGCAGCCGGTTGGTGGAATCGGTTACTGCCACTTGGAGGAGGTGATGCCCCCATCCCCCTCGACCCACTAGGGATCCCAGCCGCGCGGGGGAAAGCATGGCTTGAAACTAGCTCAACACAATATCTTCTGCTGGGCGCTGGGCCAGCCGCTTCAGGTTTTGGTAGCGCAGCATGTCCAGTAGGTCGTTGCCAGAGCGACCCTCCAGGCGAGCCTCCAGGTGCAGCGCTTGCCCCAGGGCCTCCACTGCCTGCAACCGCGGAACTCCGCGCAACACCAGCCGGTCCACAGCGTAGGCATCAGCAGCCAAAAGGCGGCGGTCGTTGGTCTGGTCGCGGCGCAACTGCCAGAGAGCCAAGCCGCTTAAGCCACCGGAAACCGTTGCCCCCACCGGATCCTGCTGGACCACCTCGAAGATCAGGCTCAAGCCCCCCAAGGCAGCAATAGCCAGGTAAAAGTCGATTTGCCGCGAGGCTGCCCGGCTGTAGTAGCCTACTTTGTGCAAGAACAACCCCGCCCGCTGCAAGGGGGTAAACTGCCGCCACTCGTAGGGTTTAATAAAAAGCCGCAGCTGCCGCTCCCAGGGCAGTTGCCGCCGGCCTTTGATTACGACCGTCTGCCGCTCTGAGGCCGGCAAGATCTTGACGCTCTCTCGCATGCTGGCCGGCAGCAGATCCAGCAGGCGGTCAATCTCAGCCTGCTCGAGAACGTAATCGTAGCCGTTGTCGTAGCCGTAGTACTCCGAGTTCATGCCGGGCCCACTCCTAACCCCATTGCCTGACGCATCTCTCGCACCGCTCGCTCCAACCCCACCAGCACTGCCCGACTGATGATGCTGTGGCCAATGTTCAGCTCCTCTATGCCCGGGATCCGCGCCACCGCGCCCACATTCCAGTAGGTGAGGCCGTGCCCAGCATTGACCCGCAACCCCAGTTGAATGGCCTGTTGGCTAGCCTTCTGCAGCTGGGCCAGCTCCGCCTCCCGTTGGGCTTCCGAGGAGGCCTCCGCATACCGCCCGGTGTGCAGCTCCACCCAGCGCGCCCCCACCTGAGCAGCAGCGGCAATCTGGATGGGATCTGGATCGACAAACAAGCTGACGGGAATGCCAGATCCCTGCAGTCGATCTACCACTTCACCTAGGCGTGAAACCTGACTGGCCACATCCAGTCCCCCTTCGGTGGTAATCTCTTCCCGCCGCTCGGGAACCAGCGTGACGTAGTCAGGCTTGATCTCCAGGGCAATGGCCACCATCTCCTCTGTTGCCGCCATCTCCAAGTTGAGGTGGGTGCGTACCGTCTGCCGCAGCAGCCGCACATCCCGCTCCTGAATGTGGCGGCGATCCTCGCGCAGGTGCACCGTGATCCCATCTGCGCCTGCCAACTCGGCAATGACGGCAGCGGCCACCGGATCCGGCTCGACGGTGCGGCGGGCCTGGCGCAGCGTGGCCACGTGGTCGATGTTGACTCCAAGGCTGACCAAGGCTAACGTTCTCTCGTGGCAGAAGATCCAGAAGATCCAAAGGAATGCTCCTAGTATTACATTATTCAATCTGGGCTGCTTAGGGACAGGCGAGGCAGAAACCCCGGAGGCCAAGGGCCTATGATCGAAGACGACGCTTTTCCCCTCCGGGATCCCTGCAGGCTTGCCATGACCAATCCAAATGCCTCTTTGGCGGTAGGACACCCTTCTCTAATTGACCGAGCGCGGGTGGCGGCCCTGATTGCCCAATACCTGCCGGTGGAGATTTGTATCTACTACCAGGTGGTGCCTTTGGCCCTGGATACGGACAGCTTAATCCTGGGCATGGTGGATCCCCAGGATTTGGCAGCCCTGGACTACGTGAGCAAAATGCTGGCTTACTCCCAGATCTCGGTTGAGCCAGTTCCGATTACGCTGGAGCAGCAGCAGGAGTTAATTGCCCACTACTTCAGCCATCCCCCCAGCCCAGCAGAGGTAGAGCGGCTCCGCCTGCAGGCCCAAGCCAGCCGCACCACCCCAGAAGTCCCCGCTCCCGTAGCCGGGCCGCCCAGCCACCCAACTCCCACCCAGCCGCTGCCGGCACGGCCAACTGCTCCGCCCTCTCCTAGTGACGAATCGGAAGAGACGGTGCAGCAGTTGCTGAACTCGATGCTGCGGCGGGCTTTAGACGAGAAAGCAGAGCAAATTTTTGTAGAGCCCCAGGAGGGAGTGCTGTGTCGGGTGCGCTACCGCCAGCAGGGGATTTTGCGGGATCTGTTCAAGGAACTCTCGGAACCCATCCGGGCTAGGCTAATCGCTGCCATGAAGCGGATGATGGCTCTCGATCCCAGCCTCATCGGGGAGCCGCAGCAGGCAGAAGCGGAGCGGCTGTACCGGGGGGAGCCGCTGGTGCTGCAGTTGCGCATTATCCCCCAGCCCTCCAAAAGCGGGCCAGGCTCTCCTCCCAGGGAAGGAGCCATCCTCAGCATTCTGCGAGGAGAAGCCCTCCAGAAGTACCAGCAAGGCCAAAACCGCCTCCGCGTCTCCGAGACCTTGGCTTTGGCCCAACAAACCCACCAACTGCTGCAGCAGCTGCAAGTGGCCCTTAGCAGCACCCTGGGGAAGCTTAAGCAGTATCCCACTCCCCCTGACAGCAACTGGCCCCTGATGGCAGAGACGTTAGCGGCCATCCAGGCGCAGGCCCAGATGCTTGCCATCCACCAGCAGGACTGGGAAAAACTCACCTCCGGCAGCTGATCCGCTAGGCCTTTGGCGGGATCCCCCTGCTTTTGCCAGCTCCCCACGTTTTTGCGAACCTAGCAGTCAAAATGACGCCGGCAATAACGGTCGCCCCAGCAATAAGGCCAAGACGTTCCAGCCGTCCTCCGCTGCTCTAAGCAATACCAGATCCCTGTATAGTTTCTCGACTCGCGCCAAGGGCTTTTCGGTATCCCCCGTCAGCCAATCGATCCGCTGCAAAATTACTTCTCGACCAAGCGCTCAAGCTGTTCTTCTGTTGAAATCGCCATCAAGTTTTGCCAGACGTTTGCCTTTCTAGTGCCAGGAAAGGGGACGGTCTCCGCTCCTGCCGGGTGCGATAATCTGGAAATCGTGCAGTCATGCGCGTTTAGCCTCCATGCCCTCCACAGATCCGAGGTCTTTGCCCCAGCCCCAGTTGCCGCCCAGCAAAACCCCTGCCAATTCCCCATCTCGCACCTGGTGGCAGGCACAGCGGGAAAACCTGCTGACGGTGCTGCTGGCGCTGCTACTGGCCCTTGGCATTCGCACCTTTGTGGCGGAGGCGCGCTGGATCCCCTCGGATTCCATGCTGCCCACCCTAGAAGAAGGGGATCGCTTGGTGGTAGAAAAGGTTAGCTACCGCTTCAGCGCCCCCAGACGCGGCGACATCATTGTCTTCTACCCGCCTGCCCACTTGAACTTCAACGGTGCTTACATCAAGCGGGTAATTGGCCTGCCAGGGGATCGCATCCGCATTGCTGAGGGCAAGGTGATCGTCAACGGCATTCCTCTGCAGGAGGACTACATCTACGCTCCCCCTGACTACTCCTGCCCTGGCGAGCGCTGTCCTGGAGTGCCCAACCAGGGATCGGAATTTGTTGTCCCTCCTAACTCCTATTTTGTAATGGGGGACAACCGCAATGACAGCCAGGACTCGCACATCTGGGGGTTTTTGCCCAAAGAAAACATTATCGGCAATACCATCTTTCGCTTTTGGCCACCCAATCGCCTGCGCTTTTTCACTCCACCCACCTACCCTGAGCTCTCGGCAGCGGCGGCTCGAGCCTCGGGTCTGTCTCCGTAAAAGCCTTCTAGCAAGGCCGCTCGAGGACGTAGTCTACCATCTGCAGCAGAGCCTGGCGCGCTTCAGAGTCTGGAAGAACTTGCAGGGCCTCGGCAGCCCGTTGGGCATAGTCGCGCGCCAACTGGCGGGAGCGCGGGATCCCCTCACTTTGGTAGACCCACTCTAGAACCTGCTGGAGATCCTGCGGTTCGGCCAACTCTCTGAGGATGAGCTCCCGCATCTGCGGAAACTCCTCTAGCGCAAACAAAACGGGTGCTGTCAGGTTGCCCTGGATGAGGTCGGATCCCACTGGCTTGCCCAGCGTCTCCGCCGACCCAGTAAAGTCGAGGAGATCATCGACAATCTGAAAAGCGATGCCCAGGTTGCAGCCAAAGTCGAAGAGGCGATCGGCTACTTCAGGACTTACCCCGCTCAGGAGACCCGCTGCCTTAGCACTGCCAGAAATAAGGGAGGCGGTTTTGTAGAAGCTTTTGGCGAGGTACTCTTCCAGGGAGACGTCGGGATCAAAGCGAGTGAGGCTCTGGCGCACCTCTCCCTCTGGCAGGTCCATGATGACCTTGGACAGCAGCTTCACCACCTCCAGGTTGTCCAGGTTGGCCAAATACCAGGCTGCCTGCCCAAACAGGTAATCCCCTGCCAGCACCGCCACCCGGTTATCAAAAAGGGTGTTGACTGTGCTGACGCCGCGCCGCACGGTAGCAGTGTCGATGACGTCGTCGTGCATCAGGCTGGCGGTGTGGATCATCTCGGTAATTTCCGCCAGGCGCCAATGCTGGGGGGTAATCTCCCCGTCGGGCGTAGTGGCCCGCGCGATCAGGAGCACGATTGCTGGTCGGATCCCTTTCCCCCCCACCGAGAACAGATGTTCGGCAGCCATGGCCAGGATGGGGTGTTTGGCGCTGACCAGCCGCGTCAAGTTCTGGCGTAAACGCTCTAGATCCGCTTCTACGGGGCCAAAGGGGGAGAGTACGGAGGTCATGAAGCCAAGCCAGGAGAGGATTTACAAAATTTCATATCCTTTCCTATTCTAGAGCACCTCAACCTGCTCGGAGAAAAGCAGGGGGTATCATGCAGACAGTCCTCGACTCCTCCTATGGCCGATCCTATTCCCCCGCTTCAGACTGGCTCCATTCCTCCACTTCCTGAAGAACCTGATTGGGAGGAAGAGTGGGAACTGGCGTTGGAGCGACCCCCTCTCTCGGGGCGGGCCCAACCTCACCGCCACGATCCGCAATCGCGGCGCAAGCTGATTCACCGCCTGGCTCGCATTGAGGGGCATGTGCGTGGGATCCGCTCCATGATCGAAGAGGATCAACCCTGTCCGGATGTGCTGCTCCAGATTGCCGCCGTCAAGGGGGCGCTAGATCGGCTGGCGCGGATTATCCTCAACGATCACATCCGCCACTGCATTCGCCATGCCGTTGAAAGCGGCAATATTGAGGTGGAACTGGAAGAGCTGCAGCGGGCTCTGGATCGCTACCTCAGCTAGCGCAGCCGTTGGTGGCGGCCCTGGGCTTCTAGCTGTTGCTGGCAGCGGGCTGGGCATACCGCTGCAGGAGAGCGGCACTTTTCAGCTGCCACTGCAGGCCCATGAAGGCCCAGTCTAGAAATTCGTCAATCTCCTCCCGACTAAACTGCATGGCCTTGCCAATTTCAAAAATCAGGGCCTCCTCTTTTTCTGTCAGCTCGTTGTTGACCACTGCCATCGCCGCCAAATCCCGCAGGATCAAGGCCCCGGCAGCGTTGTGCAGAGGCGGGATGGCGCTGAGCTCTAGGGTTGCAGTCGTCTCGCCGGCCAGATAGCTTTGAGCTACCTCTTTGTTAATGCCCATGCCTTCAGCAATTTGCAGAAAGAAGTCGGCTTCTTCTTCATCGAGCTGGCCGTCCACGCGGGCTACGGCAATGAGGGCTCTTAGGTAGAGCTGGCGCTGCTCTGCAGTCAAGTCGGTGTAGGTGATCATGTGAAGTTGTGCCTTGGGTTTCCTCTTCAACTTTGCCACGAAGATCCCCCCTTGGGGTTGAGTCGGCACTTTATCCAGGTAGGGGAAAATCGACTAGAATGAGAAGCCTGTGTTAGCGACTAGCCGGACCCAGCCTCCAGGAAGGGACGTGGAGGAGAGGCTAGGCGGTCGGTTTCCGTTTCCTAGACAACCCTACCCAGCTTGCGGAGCACCTCCAATGGTTAAGTTGCGGCTCAAGCGCTTTGGAAAGAAGCACCAACCCAGCTATCGCATCATCGCTATTGACAGTAGAGCTCGCCGGGAAGGTCGCCCGCTGGAGGAGTTAGGCTACTACAACCCGCGCACCAAGGAGACGGTTCTGGAGACAGCGGGCCTACTCAAGTGGCTGCGGCGCGGTGCCAAGCCCACCGATACGGTGGACAGCCTCCTCAGAAAAGCGGGCATCTATGAGATGTTGAAAGCCGGTGAGGGGGGTGTGGTGGCCTCGATTCGCATTCCGGCCATCGCCAAACCTGAAGCGGGGGAGGAGCAGAAGGTTCCCGAGGGATCAGATCAGGGGGAGGAGAAGTCCCAGCCCGAGGCAGCCACGGAGGCCTAGGCTCAGCTACGCTTGCGGTTAGGTTGCGTTTTGCCTCCCATGCCGGACTACGAGACCCTTGCTCATCTTTTGATTGAACCGCTCCTTACCAGCGGCCCCCTGCAAACAGATGTGGAAACCACCTGTGGAGGACGCAAGGTCTGGCTGCGGCTAGCCTTTGACCCCAAGGATCGCGGTCGGGTGTTGGGGCGAGGTGGGCGTACCTTGCAGGCAATTCGTCAGGTGATGACAGCAGCAGCCCAGTTGGCAGGGCAATCGCTGTACATCGACATCTACGGGGAATCAGGAGAGCGAGAATGAGCCAGATCCTGACCTTCTTGGGGAAGGGGGGCACGGGCCGGAGCACTCTAGCTGTAGCAGTGGCGCGGGCAGCAGCGCAGCAGGGGCGGCGAGTGCTGCTAGTGGGCCATCAGGCGGGGCCGGGGTTGGAGATGCTTCTGGGTGGGATCCCGCTTTCCGGCGAGCCGGTAACCATTGCCGCCAACTTAAGCGTGGTGCAGCTGCGGACAACCCAGCTTCTGGAGCAGTACTGGACGGCAACCAGGGAGCTGGAAGCCCAATACGTGCGCACTCCCTTTTTCCGGGAAATCTATGGGCAGGAGCTAGGGGTGCTGCCAGGGATGGACCAGGCCCTGGCTCTGGAAGCCCTGCGCCGCTACGATGCCAGCGGTCAATACGACTGCATTCTCTACGATGGCCCAGGGGACTTGACCACCTTGCGGGCGTTTGGGATCCCAGAGGTGGCCAGTTGGTACTGGCGGCGAGCTTCCCAGGCTTTCCTCCAATCCGATCTGGCCAAAACTCTCCTTCCCTTTCTTGAACCGCTGCTGCGGTCGGTGACGACCCTGGAGTTTTCCTCGGTGGAGGAGCTCCTAGCTCGCCTGGGGGGGATGGCCAACCTTTTCGAGCAGGGGCGCTCTGCCATTGCCGATCCGCGGCGGGTGGTAGCGCATTTGGTAACGACTCCGGATCCCATGGCGATCCAGGTTGCCCGCTACCTCTGGGGCAGTGCCCAGATGGTGGGGCTGACCGTGGGTGGCCTCTGGGTCATGCCGCTAGTTCCCGGAGAGGTGTCGGCGGCTGAGTTTTCTCCTCTGCCAGTGCGCACCCTGCCACGGCGCCAGGGATCGGATTGGTCGGCGTTGGAAGAGGCAGTCAGTGGGATCTTTGCCCTACCTGAGGTGCCGCCGCCAGTAGCCATTGACGAGGGCTCCCGCAGCGTGAAGCTGTTTCTTCCTGGCTTTAGCAAGACCCAAATCGAGCTGAGCCAATCCGGGCCAGAGTTGACCATCACCGCTGGGGATCAGCGGCGCAATTTGTTCTTGCCGCCCAGCTTGGCAGGCCGGCAGGTAACCGGGGCTAAGTTTCAGGAGCCCTTTCTGATTATCAGCTTTGCCTAGAAATCCCGGGAGGGGGCATGTTGGCCAAGCGGATCATTCCCTGTCTGGATGTAGCAGGGGGGCGGGTGGTCAAAGGGATCCAGTTTGGGAACTTGCGGGAGGCCGGGGATCCGGTGGAGCTGGCGCGGGCCTACGATCGGGCAGGGGCGGATGAGCTGGTCTTTCTGGACATCACCGCCACCCATGAGGAGCGGGAGATTTTGCTGGAGGTGGTGCGGCGCACAGCAGAGCAGGTATTCATTCCTCTCACCGTAGGCGGTGGGATCCGCGACCTGGAGGGGATCCGGCAACTGCTGCGGGCCGGCGCCGACAAGGTCAGCCTTAACTCGGCAGCGGTTCGGGATCCGGATCTGGTTACCCAAGCCAGCCGCCGTTTTGGCTCCCAGTGCATCGTCGTGGCCATTGACGCTCGCGCCAAACCTCAAGGCGGGGGGTGGGAGGTGTACGTGCGCGGTGGGCGGGAGCCGACAGGCCTGGATGCGGTGGAGTGGGCCAAAACCATGGCCGAGCGGGGGGCAGGGGAAATCCTGCTGACCAGCATGGACGCTGATGGCACCCAGGCCGGCTACGACCTGGAGCTGACCCGGCGGGTGGCCGAGGCAGTGGCGGTGCCGGTGATTGCCTCCGGAGGAGCAGGGGAATGTGCCCACATCCGCCAAGCTCTCCAGGAGGGGGGGGCAGAAGCAGCTCTACTGGCCTCGCTGCTCCACTACGGCCGGCTGACGATTGAGCAGATCAAGGCCGACTTGGCCGCCCACGGCATTCCCGTGCGTCGCTAGCTGGGGGAAGAATCTGTGCAGGTTTCTAACCTAGCCGCTCTCTTGCCCGAGGTGTGCCGCCTAGCAGAAGCGGCAGGGCGGGCCATCTTGCCCTTCTATCGGCAAGAATCGCTGCAGGTCGAACTCAAAGCAGATGCCTCCCCCTTGACCGAGGCGGATCTGGCTGCCCACCGCCTGCTCCTCGAGGGACTGCAGGAGCTTACCCCCACGATTCCCGTCCTCTCAGAAGAAGCCGGCGGGATCCCCTACTGGGAGCGGCAACAGTGGCAGCAGTTTTGGTTGGTGGATCCCCTAGATGGCACACGCGAGTTCCTCGAGGGCAACGGCCAGTTTACCGTCAACATTGCCCTTGTCGAGGCAGGGATCCCCATCTTGGGCGTCGTCCATGCCCCGGCGTTGGGCCTCACCTACAGGGCTGCCCAAAAGCTAGGAGCCTACAGGGGCGACGAGCCCATCTGGTCCCGCCCGCCTGCCCAGCCCCCTCTACAGGTAGTGGCCAGCCGCTCCCACAAGGACACGGAAACGGAGCAGTTCTTAAAGCGGCTGCAGCGCCGCTACGGCCCCCTTGAGGTGAAGTCGGTGGGCAGTGCCTTCAAGTTTTGCCTAGTGGCCGAGGGATCCGCTCACCTCTACCCCCGCTTTGGCCCAACCCTGGAGTGGGATACTGCCGCCGCCCAGTGCCTTGTCGAGCAAGCAGGGGGAAGCGTCACAGACTTGCAAGGGGATCCCTTGCGCTACAACAAACCAGACTTGCACAACCCCCCCTTTATCGTGACGGCTGCAGGCGTAGCCTACCTCTGGCAAGGCTTGGTTCCCTGAGGGAAGCTACATTCCCATTTCAACCGGGTTGAACCCCTCTGGAAACTTGGTGTACTCGTCGTAGAGGGCGCCGCGAAAGTGGGTGTTGGTGATGGTGGCTCCGCGCAGGTCGGCGCCAAAACGCAGATCGGCTCGGCTGAGATCGGCCTCGCTGAGATCGGCCCTGAGCAGCTTGGCCCGGTAGAGGTTGGCCCCCCGTAGGTCCGCCTTCACCAGCTTAGCCCCGATGAGATTGACCCTCCGCAACTTGGCGCCGCGTAGGCTGGCTCCAGTCAGATCTGCCCCCGACAAATCTGCTTCGCGCAAGTCTGCCCCGCTTAAGTCAGCATCCCGCAGGATAATCCCCCTCAAGCTTGCGCCGCTCAACTGGGCCCCACTCAGGTTAGAGCCAGAAAAATCTCGCTGGCCAGAGGCATAAGCCTGTAACAGTTGCTTGGGATCCAAAAGAGGCTTGAGACTCACCGTTGCCATTGCTCGTGATTTCTTGCCGAAATGCCAGAAGGCGACCTTGCTCCCCTCTATCCAGAGAGAGCTCCTTTGCGCAGCTTACCACCTCTTGGCTCTCTTTTAGAGCAGCCCCACGTCCCTAGGCGAAGAAGATGGATCCCCCGCACTAACTCCTGGCATTAGAGTTGATCAATTTCGCGGCGCAGCTCTTCCAATTCTGCATCTACATCTACTTTGCCCCTGGTTGGGGCTCCAGCTTGACCTTGCTGCACAGCTTTCGTCTCACCGGCAGGCAACTGGGCCTGGATGGCTGCCTTGAGCAACCTCAGCTCCTGATCCACATCCGCTCCGCCTGCTTCTAGAGCGGCAAACTGCTGCTCCAGGCTGTCGGCTGCCAGCTCGGCCACTGCTGCGGATTGGGCCTCCAGAGCGTTTACCTTCTCTTCCATGCGCTCAAAGGCGGCAAAGGCGCTGCTGGGATCCACCCGGCCGATAACCTGATTGATCTGCTGGGAAGCCTTGGCGGCGCGGGCTCGGGCGATGAGCATGTCCTTTTTGGTTTTGGCCTCGGCAATCTTGCTTTCCAGCTTGGTCATGTTGGTTTTGAGCATCTCCACTTGCCGGGTCTGCTCATCCAGCTGCCGCTTCAGGCTTTGGGCAGTCTCGGCAAAGGTTTTCTTGCGCACCAGGGCTTCCCGGGCCAGCGCCTCGTTGTTGTTGCGTAGGGCTAACTCAGCGCGCCTGTGCCACTCCTCCACGCTTTGCTGGGCCTGCTCGTACTGCCGCTCCAGGCGCTTCTGGGCAGCAATGGCTTGGGCGACGGCCTGCCGCATTTGGTAGTGATCCTCAGCCATGTCCTGAATGGTTTGGTTCAGGATCTTCTCTGGATCCTCGGCACTGCTGATGAGCGCGTTGAGGTTGGCTCTAATGATTCGGCTGACCCGCTCAAACAATCCCATTGGTCTTTCCCCCTCTCGCAGTTTGACCTAATGCTACCCTCGCCCCCCCGGCGCCTTCCAGAGCCTCTACTCCAGTATAGGGATCCCTGGGGCGAGCCAGAGGGGATCCCGCCTCTTTTTGCATGGGGGTGGGTTGCGTGGCAGCTTTGGCTCTTTTTTGGCTTGCTTGCGCTGGGCTGTGCTGGAATCGAACCAGCGGCTCCCACCGTGTCAAGGTGGTACTCTACCTCTGAGTTAACAGCCCCAATGAATAGGCGTGCCTCTACTGAGAGTCAGTAGTTGATCGTATCACCGAAAAACGCAGCGCGGAAGCCCCCCTCTTGAGCCGTGGGAAGGAAACGGGAAAGGAGGCTTCCGAGTAGCGCAAACGGTGTGTTACTCCAGCCTGGGGCGGAAGGGGGAGGTGGATCCCAACGCGACCAACGGAATTGCCCCATTGAACCAGCCCAGAGGTTCAGGGTTGACTTGCTAGCTGTAGGGCTACAAGGAGCCCCTGGCTGCCGCTTCGCGGAAGCAAGCTATGGCTGTGGGCTCTCCTCTCACCGGACAATCGGCCGCTTTGTGGCATAACCAACCTCTCTTGTAGGACTTTGCCTAGGCTAAAGTTGGCTCCGTCTTTTGCCTGGGTGCTCATCAAGAGCCAAGGAGCAACTACCGTCAGCTCGACGGGAAGTGACGCCTGTGGAGATCCCTCTAGTGGGGTAGTGGAGGTGAACTCTGCTGCTAGCTATGGGTCGTGGAAGCAGGAAGAAAGCGTCAACCTGGAGCAAAAGTCCGCTTTTGTCCGAGGTTGTATGAGTCTTTCAGAGCGGGTAGCTTACAGGCGCCATTCGGCAGACTTAATCAAATTGCGAAAGTCGCGGATCACTGCTTCGCAGCGGTGAAAAAAAGCCAGCACCCAGTCCCGCAGCACTTTTTGCTGAGACTCGTCCAGTTCCTTGAGGAGGCCTTTGTAGTGAATTTGGCCACTGCGCTCGATCTCAAACTCGTTGAGCCACTCGGCTAGGGATCCCTGCTGCTCCAGCACTTCCTGTCGGGCTGCCTTCCAGTAGTTGACAATCACCGCCTTGCCCAGATAGACACTAGCCATCTGGCAGATATGGTTGAGCGATTGCACGAAAACCTCCACCTTCCTGGGGCTGGCCGTCGCCATAGGCTGAGTTGCCTTGGGCTGGCCCCCTGTCAAAGTAGCGTTGGGCTGGGTGGGGTTGCGAGCAGCCTCTGCCTGGTTGGTCAAAAGGCGAAAGGTAGCCAGGCCCTTCGACGCATCCTGTTGCAGCTCGGCTCGCAGGCGGTTGACGGCCAAGGTGTAAACCGGCATCACCACCTCGTCATTGACTGCCATCAGCAACACCCATTCCGGCCCCAGGGGGTAGACAAAAACCCGCTGCTCGGCAAACTGAAAGTCAAAGTAGTCCAGTCCTGGGGGCATGGTTTGCAAAACCTGAAACAGCCCTTCGGTGAGGGCCTGCTGCTGTCGGCTGTCCAAGTTCTGAAAAGAGCGGTAGAAAAAAGGGCGGCCTGTTCGCCTCAGGAGCGCTACCCCCATCACCCCGCGGATGGACAAAAAACTCTCGAGCGTCTCTTTTTCCATGCCCCTTGGGAGCCAACTGGGCCAACACAACTCCTATCCTGGCTCAGATTAGCCGGCACTGGCTGCAGCTAATACTGGCAGCCTAAAAGGCCAGGACGGGGACAACAACCGGCCTCAGAGGAACATCTGTAGCCTGCCCCCTTGCTGCTTCTAAGCTGGCTCTATGCGACTAGGCCTGCCGGAGACCAGAAGTGCCTTTGCCCAAAAATTCCCCAATTCGTTCTATCGCCTCTTCCAGCCGGGATCCCTCTGCCACCAGCGCAAAGCGGACATAGCCTTCGCCGCCGGGGCCAAAGCCTGAGCCTGGCGACAAAGCCACCCCGGTAGCCCGTACCAAGTCTAGACAAAACTGGGCTGAGGAGCCGCGATAGAACTCGGGCAAAGGTGCCCACAGGTACATGGTGGCCTCCGGCAGGGGCACGGGCCAGCCGATGCGGTGCAGAGCGGCCACCGCAAGATCCCGTCGCTTGCGGTATACCTGCCGCCAGTGATCCAAAAAGCTATCGGGAGCCGCCAAGGCCGCTGCTGCTCCCCGCAAGATGCCCTGGTAGGGGTGGAAGTCAATGGTGAACTTCACCAACCGCAAGGCTCGGATTAGCTCGCGGCTACCGATGGCATACGCCACCCGGAACCCCCCCATGTGGTAGGACTTGGAGAGGGAAAAGAACTCGATAGTGCGGGTCTTATCGGGATCCGCCTGCAGCGCCGAGGGAGCCACCTGGCCGTCGAAACACCAGTCCACGTAGGGAAAGTCGTGCGCCAGCACGATGTTGTACCGCTGGCAAAATTGCAGCGTTTCCTGCCAAAACTCCGGGGTAACGGTGGCAGTAGTGGGGTTGTGAGGATAGCTCAGCACCAGCAGCCGCGCCTGGCGGCAGATCTCCTTCGGGATCTCATCCCACTGGGGTAGGAAGCGGTTTTCTGCCCGCAGGGGCAAGTAGTAAGGGATCCCGCCCGCTAGATGGATCCCCCCCACATGGGAAGGATACCCAGGGTCGGTAACCAAGGCAACCTCGCCGGGATTAAGCAAAGCTAGCGGCAGGAGGGCCGTCCCCTGCTGGGATCCAATCAGGGGCAGCACCTCCGTTTCTGGATCGATGGCCAGGCCAAACTTCCGCTGGTACCACTGGGCACAGGCGGCGCGAAACTCAGCCGTGTCGTGGAAGAGGGTGTAGCCGTAGGTGGAGGGATCCGCCAAAGCCGCCTGCATGGCTGCCAGCGCTTCTGGAGGCGGGGGCAGATCCGAGGATCCCAGAGACAGGTCAATGACATCCACGCCGGAGCGGCGCGCCTCCCACTTGGCCTGGTCTAGCTGGTCAAAGACATTAGAGCGCAGGGGCTCAAGTCGTTGGGCAAAGGCAGCAAGCATGCAGCAAGTCCAAAGGGGCTAGGGGTTCCTGCCAGCATTGGAAGAGTTGGCTGCAGGCGGTTGCGTGGCCGCCGGGCCGCGATCGAAGATCTCGATGTTCCACTGTCCCCGACCGTTACTCTCAAAGGCGATAAAGCGCCCATCGCCGCTGATGGTGGGGTTGCGCACATCCCCTGGCACCCGGCTGCTGATGTTCTCAACCCGGCGGGTTTCGCGGTCGTAGAGAAAGATCTCCGATTTGCCCAGCGCGTTGGACACATAGACGATGTAGCGCCCATCAGCGCTGATATCGGGCGAACTGGCAGCCACGTCGCTGGAATTAAGCCCGGGCAAGTCTACCAGCCGCCGTTCCACCAGGTCGTAGAGAAAAATGGCCTGACTGCCGCCGCGGGCTGAGGAAAACACCAGGTAGCGACCATCGCCACTGAAAGCGGGCTCCCCATCGGGGAAGATGCTGTTGAGGCCGCTGTTGGTCAAGCTAGAAGGGGGGGTACGAAAACCTGCGGGGCTGCAGCCCAGCAGCCCTAAGCTCAAGCCGGCCAAGCACAACTTCCCCACCCACCCGACTGGGCTGAACAGAATCCGGCCCTTGGTTAGCATGGCATTGCCTTTCCAACCCCTTTCTCCCATCCATCATAGCCAGTTGACAAACTCGGCTTAGGCTAGGGGCCACTCTTTGCCGTTGCTATTGTTATTGTTGAATTTATTGTTGAATCTGCCTCCCCGAGGCTGTTTTCCTGCTACTGGCTATGGCTCGCCGCAGCACTCTGCAGGAGGATCTCCATTACCAACAAGCCAAGCGCAGCCTGCGCCAGTGGGTGGCCCAACTCGATCTGCGCCCCCAGGAGATTGCCGGCCTGGAAGGGGAGCTGGAAAACTTGCAAGCCCTGCTGGACAAACTGGAAGCCGAGGTCATCCACATTGCTGCCTTCGGCCTGGTGGGGCGGGGCAAGTCCTCCCTGCTCAACGCTCTCCTGGGGGAGCCGGTTTTCGCCACGGGGCCTACCCACGGAACCACCCGCACCCAGCAAGTAGCTGCCTGGAACATCTGCTGGGGAACTCGTCCCCCCTGCTCTTTCCTATCCTCGGCCTCGGTGCAGTCGGTTCAGGTCAGCCACTGGCAGGGATCCCGGCTGGAGCTAATCGACACTCCTGGCCTGGATGAAGTAGACGGCGAGGAGCGGGCGCGACTGGCCCAGGAGGTGGCCCAGCGGGCAGATCTCATCCTCTTTGTGGTCTGCGGAGATCTGACGCGGGTGGAGTTTGAGGCTCTGGCGACGCTGCGGGAGGCGGGCAAGCCCATGCTGCTGGTGTTCAACAAGATCGACCAGTACCCCGAGGCGGATCGCCAGGCCATCTACGACAAGATCCGCAACGAACGGGTGCGGCAGCTTCTTTCCCCTGACGAGGTTGTCATGGTGGCCGCCTCGCCGCGCGTGCCGCGCCTGGTGCAGAAGCCAGATGGCAGCTTTGGCGTGGAGATGGAAAGCGGCCCCCCCCAAGTGGACGCGCTGCGCCTAAAAATCCTAGAAGTCTTGCAGCGGGAAGGGCG
Organism: Synechococcus sp. O70.1; assembly: GCF_047462215.1. Classification (NCBI taxonomy): domain Bacteria; kingdom Bacillati; phylum Cyanobacteriota; class Cyanophyceae; order Synechococcales; family Synechococcaceae; genus Synechococcus; species Synechococcus sp. O70.1. The sequence continues at coordinate 23,423 of NZ_JANSIT010000021.1, forward strand.
CTCCCTGCTAGCCCTCAACGCCCTCCTCTTTGCCGATCGCCTCAACCAGCAGGTCATTGAGCGCAAATTGCAAAGCCGCGCCCAGCAAGCCCAAGATCTCATCGCCGCTGCCGCCCGCACCAAAGCCCTGGCCGTTGCCCTCAACCCCGTTACCCTGCTCGACACCCTGGGGGGGTTGGCTTTGGATGTGGCCCTCATCTTGCGCATGGCCCGCCTCTACGGCTGGCCCCTGACTACCGCCGGTGCCATGCAACTGCTGCAGAAGATTGTCCTCAGCATGCTCAGCCTGGGGGCGGGAGAATGGGTGGCGCTGTTGGGATTGGGATCCCTGAAAACCTTGCTGGGGGGATCCCTGCCCTTTGCCGGCGGACTTTCTCTAGGAGCCTACGGGTCAGTGGCCCTGACGCAGGCAGTGATGGCTGGCTTTTCCTGCTACGCCATTGGCGAGGCAGCCCGCCGCTACCTAGCCCAGGGAGCCAGTTGGGGGCCGGAGGGCCCCAAAGCCGCCATAGCCCAGATTTTGGCCGATTTGGACGAAGCCTCAATCACCGCCCGCCTTCGCGAGGAGATCCGCACCAAAATCGGCTTGGCCCCCACCTAAACCTCCGCCCTTGACAAGAAGCGCTGAACGACTGAGCAAGGGAGAGGCGTTGGTAGGATAGGGAGTGCTCTCTCTGCCGCCCTTTGCCATGGCAGCTCACACCTTTCAAGATCTAATCCTTCGCTTGCAGCAGTTTTGGGGAGAGCAGGGTTGCCTGATCCTGCAGCCCTACGACCTGGAAAAGGGGGCCGGCACCATGAGCCCCCACACCTTCCTACGCGCCCTAGGGCCGGATCCCTGGCGAGTGGCCTACGTGGAGCCCTGTCGCCGCCCCACTGACGGGCGCTATGGCCAAAACCCTAACCGCTTGCAGCACTACTTTCAGTACCAAGTCCTGCTCAAGCCCTCCCCCGACGACATCCAAGAGGTGTACCTGGAGAGCCTGCGGGCCTTGGGCATCGACCCGGCAGAGCACGACATTCGCTTTGTGGAAGACGACTGGGAATCCCCCACCCTGGGCGCCTGGGGCGTGGGCTGGGAAGTGTGGCTAGATGGCATGGAAATAACCCAATTCACCTACTTCCAACAAGTGGGCAGCCAGGATTGCCACCCCGTTTCTGTGGAGATTACCTACGGTCTGGAGCGCCTAGCCATGTACCTGCAGGGGGTGGACTCCGTTTTTGACCTCTGCTGGAGTGAGCACCCTTCTCTGGGACGGATTACCTATGGGCAAATCTACTTCCAAAATGAGGTGGAGCAATCCTACTACAACTTTGAGTATTCGAATCCCGAGATGTTGTTGGAGCTGTTTCGGCTCTACGAAGCCGAGGCCAAGCGGCTAATCGAAACCACGCGGCAGAAGCTCCAAGAACAGGCCTTGAGCGATCGGCTGCCGGTGTCGCTGCTTCTGCCTGCCTACGACTACGTGCTCAAGTGCTCCCACACCTTCAACCTGCTCGATGCCCGCGGCGTCATTGCCGTGGCTGAGCGCACTCTCTACATCGGGCGCATCCGCAACCTGGCCCGCCAACTGGCAGAGCTCTACCTCAGCCAGACAGGCCGCTCCCCCTCCAGCCATACTCTGCCCTAGCTGGAACCTAACTTTTTGCCGGGCTAGGGATCGAAGCCAGGGAACCCTCTTTTGGCTATGATAGGAGATTGACATTAGCCAGCTCTGTTCTGGTGCAACTCTTTTTGCGTTAAGCTAATCAACGCTCTTAACCAGTCCACCTGACTATTTTCCGGAGAATTTATGTTTCGATACCCTGTCACACGGGTTTCCATCTTCATCGATGGAAACAATATGTTTTATGCTCAACAAAAAATTGGCTGGTTCTTTGATCCCCGCCGGGTCTTGGACTACTTTGTTAGGTCACAACCCAACGTCGAGCTAGTCAATGCATTTTGGTACACCGGCATCAAGGATCCCAACGACCAAAGGGCCTTCCGAGACGCCCTGATCAACTTGGGCTATACGGTTCGCACCAAGCTTCTCAAGGAGTATCGGGACGAAGATTCGGGCCGTTACTCCCAGAGGGCCAACCTAGATATCGAAATTGTTATCGATATGTTCAACACGGTCGGTCAATACGACCGGCTCATCCTGTTTAGCGGCGACGGTGATTTCGAGCGGGCCATTGAGTTGTTGCGCTCCAAAAACACTACGATTACAGTTGTCTCCACCGAAGGGATGATTGCCCGCGAGCTGCGCAACGCCACCGACCGCTACATCGACCTCAACGACATTCGCCCCTACATTGAAAAGTTGGACAAGTAGTCTTTGAGGATGGGGGCAGACAGGGCAAGGATCTAGAGGTCAGCGAGCATTGCCCCGCCGGCCCAGCTCGCAGAGGCCACCGCCAACACAGGCGATAAGACCCCAGGAGACGGCCCAGCTTTTGCCCAAAGAGATCTCGGTTAAAGCCACCACCACCGCTGCTGCCAGCAAGAAAGGGACGACGCTGAGCAAAGAGGCCAGAGCTCCGCTGGGATCCCAGGGCAATTGCTTTTCCCAGTGCTCCTGCAGCTTTTGATGCAGTGGCGACAATCCGCTCTGAAAGACTTATACAACGCTGGGCAAAAGCGGACTTTTGCTCCAGGTTGACGCTTTCTTCCTGCTTCCACGACCCGTAGCTAGTGGCAGAGTTTACCCCTACCACCCCGCCAGAGGAATCTCCACAGGCGTCACTTCCCCGCGATCGCGATAGCGGGCCGTAGGCCTTGCTGCAGGTAGGTGCTCCTTGCCCTTAGCGGGCACACCGGCTAAAGACGGAGCCAACTTCAGCCTAGGCAAAGTGCCTCCCAGAAAAGATGTACTCGCAAGCCTACTAGCTCAGCCCATCTACGTCAAGGCAGAAGGTTGGTTATGCAACAAAGTGGCCAATTGTACGGACTCCGTCCCGCTTACGCGAACGGTGAATCAAGGACTAGAGCAGAGCCCTATGCTCCATAGAGCCGTGGCTGCCCACAGCGAAGGGCGGATCGTCTCCAGTCCCCAAAGTTCAACCCCAATGGCATCCATCGGCCAGCTTCCAACCCTGCCTTTCTAAACTAGCGGGATTGGGCCCACTCGGTGGCAGTAATGGTGGTGCCAGGAAATTGAATGGGGTTGCCCAGGCTCTGGATCTGGGCCTGGAGGGCGGGCAACAGCTGCAGGTTCAAGAGGGGTTCCCGCAGGATCTCCGCCGGGACTAGATCCCGCGCCAGGGCAAAGTGAGCCGTGTGGCCGGCTGCCGTGCCGATGGCCCATTCCACGGGGTGCACTCGATAGGAGGCGCTGGCGATGCGGCTAGTGGCGATGTTTTTGCTGCCGGCCAAGAGGTTGTCGATGCGCTGTGGGATCAGGGCGCGCAGCGGGATCTGGTAGGGGTAGCTGGGGGCCTGGGCGTCTTGGTTGTGGCTTGGG
>NZ_JANSIT010000022.1:0-24812 GCF_047462215.1 Synechococcus sp. O70.1
ATTGGGATGGGGGCAGGCGCGGGCTTTAAACCTGCTGAGCTTGGGGGAAGAGATGGCGGTGAGCTTGGGGATCCCTCTGGCGCGGACGCGGGTGGTGATTGGTCTGGTGGCGGCTTGGCTGGCGGCAACCGCCGTCAGTGTGGGGGGGTTGATCGGCTTTGTCGGTTTGGTGGTGCCCCACATGGTGCGGCAGGGGGTGGGATCCGATTACCGCTGGCTGTTGCCCCTTTCTGCCTTGGCGGGGGCGACCCTGCTGAGCGGCGCCGATATCCTGAGCCGTTTGGGCCCGATAGAGCTGCCGGTGGGGATTGTCACCGCTGTGATGGGGGCTCCCTTTTTCGGCTGGCTGCTGTGGCAGCAGGGGGCAGGGCGATGAGAGAGCCCATCCTGCAGGTCGAGGATTTGAGCGGGGGCTACGGATCCCGGACGGTGGTGCGACAGGTGAGCTTCAGCGTGCAACAGGGGCAATGGCTGAGCATTGTCGGCCCCAATGGTTCCGGCAAATCGACGGTGCTGCGACTGTTGAGTCGGGTTCTGATTCCCCAAGCTGGGCGCGTGTACTTGGGCGGTCGGGATCTGCACGCTCAACTCACTCCAAAGCAGGTGGCCCGGCAGTTGGCTCTTTTGCCGCAGCAGCAGCGGATGCAGGCAGGGCTAACGGTGCGGCATTTGGTGAGGCTGGGGCGTGCTCCCCAGCAGCCCTGGTGGGCGTGGCAGTTGACGCGGGCCGATTGGCAGCGGGTGGAGTGGGCTCTGGAGCAGACAGGACTGGGATCCCTGGCGCTGCGGCGGGTGGAAACCCTTTCGGGGGGCGAGCGGCAACGGGCTTTTCTGGCGTTGGCTTTGGTGCAGGAGCCGCAGGTGTTGCTGTTGGATGAGCCCACCACCTTTTTGGATCTGCGCCACCAACTGGAGCTGCTGGAGCTGTTGCAACGGCTGAAGCAGGAGCAGGGCCTGACGGTAGTTACGGTGCTGCACGACCTGAATTTGGCCATTCGCTACAGCGAGCAGATTGCCTTGCTGGGATCCGGCCAGATGCAGGCCCTGGGGTCTCCCTTGGCGGTGTTGACCCCCAGCCGGGTGCGACAGGTGTTTGGCCTGGAGGTGGAGTGGATCTCGACTCCGGTAGGGCCACAGCTTTGCCCCCTGCGCAGCACAGCTCCAGCGGCAGCAAGGCTCCTCTCCCTGCCGGTGTCAGGGTGCTGAGGGAGGGTTTGTCCGGTTTTGCAGTGAATTTTCCCTGTTGTGGATTTCGAGGAGCATGAGAGGCTATGCGCGTGAACGGTCGTTGGTGGCGGGTGGTGAGTTTGGGAGTGGGCTGGGGATCCCTGTCCCAGGCTCAGCCCAATGCCCGGATCCCTGATTCGACAACTCCGCCGCTGTTGGCCCAGGCCACTCCTGCGCCGACCACCCTGCAAGAGCAGATTAGGGAGCTGGAGGCGCAAATCGAAGCTGCCCGCCAGCGGGGGGATCAGGCAGAGGTGGAGCGGCTACAGGCCGACTTGCCTGCCAGCATTACCGTCATCGACCGGGACCGGCACCAAGATACCAGCACACCTTCACCCTACCCTACGAAGGGGGCCGTCGGCGGCGCAAGAACTCGGGAATATCTAAGCCTCCAGACATCGGCGGCTCAGGCTCCGGAGGCTGTCGAGGCGGCAGCCCAGAGCCCGTGGGAGTGGGCTTAGGAACCCCCGACTTGTTGGAGGCAGAAACTTTGGTTGCAGCAGGGATGGTGGCTGGACGGGCTTTCTCTTGGAAACCGGTGGCGATGACCGTGATGCGCACTTCCCCCTGCATGCGCTCGTCTTGGACGGTGCCGAAGATGATGTTGGCCTCGGGATCCACTGCCTCGGCGATGATCTCGGCAGCCACCGTGACTCATGCAAGGACAAATCCGGCCCACCGGTAATGTTGAAGAGGACACCTTTAGCCCCTTCGATGGAGGTTTCCAAAAGCGGCGAAGATACAGCGGTAATGGCGGCTTCGCGGGCGCGGGACTTGCCGGATCCCATGCCAATTCCCATCAAGGCAGAGCCGGCATCGGCCATCACGCTGCGCACATCGGCAAAATCCACATTGATCATGCCGGGAATGAGAATGATATCCGAGATGCCCCGCACCCCCTGCCGCAGCACATCATCCGCAACGCGAAAAGCCTCTTGGACAGGGGTTTGCTCGGAGATCACCGAAAGCAACTTGTTATTGGGAATTACAATCAGGGTATCAACTGCCTCCCGCAGCGCTTGGATCCCTTCCTCGGCCTGCTTGCTGCGGCGCTTGCCCTCAAAGGAAAAGGGCCGTGTCACCACTCCCACCGTCAGGGCACCACTGGCTTTGGCAATTTGGGCGATGACGGGTGCTCCACCCGTGCCCGTGCCTCCCCCCATGCCGGCGGCAATGAAGACCAGATCTGCCCCTTTGATGGCTGCTGCTATTTCTTCGCTGGATTCTTCTGCAGCTTTCTGGCCAATGGCCGGGTTACCGCCTGCACCCAAGCCTCGAGTCAGCTTCTGCCCAATTTGCAAGCGGTTCACCGTCGAGGACTGGGCAAGGGCCTGCGCATCGGTATTGACGCTCCAAAACTCAACGCCCACTGCTGATAGAGCGCCACTTTGTAGAACTGAGGCTTTGGCATCCTGTAGAGATTCAGGGATCCGGACTTGCATTCAGACCAGCTCTAGGTGGATCTCCGCTTTTAGCCGTTGGGGGAGGGAAATTTTGAATACATCTCCCTGATTCATTTCGTGGGCATCTTCCATGCTGGCCAGGGCTTCCACCACTTCTTCGGAGTTGGCGGTTAGCACCACAACGGGGCGCTCGCAGGCAATGGGGAAATCGTGCCACGTGCCGAGGTGCAGCAGCAGCCCATGACCGGCAGGGAATCGCAGGGCTTGTACTTTGTCGAGATCGGGAGCTTCTTTGGGATGGTTGGGAGGAGCTATCACCATGATGAACGGCCTTGCCCCAGGCCGACAAACAACTGGGTCATACGCATGTGGCGCTCCAGCCAGAGCACAGGTGGATATCCGGGCAGGATCTTAGCCGTACGGATAACGGCTCTACCGGTGTATTGAAAGTCGATGTTTTGTCTTCCAGGACACGCCCCTGATAACAGGGGATCCCCAGCCCAGGATTGGCCACATCGTCCCCTATAAGTTGGCCGAAGGGTTGCACATTTTCTGGGGTGGCATCCACAATCGGCACCTGGACAACGGTGGTGGCAGTTGCAGTCGTGCTCATGGTTTGCATCCTCGCTCTTGATTGGACTGGGGTCAATTGGATTGGAGTCAGGCTTTCTATCTTAATTAATTGTCTTATTGAGAGCAATAGGTAAAGAAACGGTTTTCCCGGTAACGGTCTATACATCTTTGATTCTTATTTAATTCTTAACTTTGTTCTTCTCGAGGGCTTTGCGGGTTAAACCACCGCTCGATGATGTGGCGAATTTGCCGGGCGGCAGTGCCATCGCCAAAGGGGTTTTGGGCTTGGGCCATGCGGGCATAGGCTTGTGGGTCTGTGAGCAATTCTCGGGCTGCCTTCAGGATCTTTTCGGGGTGTGTGCCTACCAGGCGGGCGGTGCCGGCAGCAATCGCTTCAGGACGTTCGGTGGTCTGCCGCAGCACCAGCACCGGTTTGCCCAGGGCAGAGGCCTCTTCTTGAATGCCGCCGGAGTCGCTGAGGATGAGGGTACAGCGCTGCATGGCGCTCACCCAGAGGGGATAGTCCAGAGGCTCAGTGAGAAAAGCCCGCTCATGGGATCCCAACAGGGCTTGCAGGGGATCCCGCACCAAGGGGTTGGGATGGAGGGGCAAAAGAAGGGCGGTATCGGGAAACTCGGCCAAGATCTGCAGCAGAGCCTTGCCGATGGCGGTTAGGGGATCCCCCCAATTTTCCCGCCGGTGCACGGTAACCAACAGGACACGGTAGCGCTGCCAGTCCAGCCCGGGAATGGGGCAGGGGATCCCTTGGGAGGCCACTTGCAGTAGGGCGTCGATGACAGTGTTGCCGGTGCAATGGATAGATCCCACCACGTGGCTTCGCTTCAGGTTGTCAACGGCTTGGGGGGTAGGGGCAAAGTGCAGGCTGGCCAACTGGGAGATCAGGCGGCGATTGGCCTCTTCGGGGAAAGGATTGTAGAGATCATCGGTGCGCAGTCCGGCTTCCACATGCCCAACCGGGATCCGGTGGTAAAAAGCTGCCAAGGCGGCAGCGAAGGCGGTGGTGGTATCTCCCTGCACCAAAACCAGTTGAGGATGTTGCTCTTGAAAGTAGAGTTCTAGGCCCCGCAAGGTGGCTTCGGTGATGTCCGTCAAGCTTTGGCGGGGGCGCATGATCGCCAGATCCCGATCCGCTTGCAGACCGAATAGCCGCATCACCTGATCCACCATTTCCCGGTGTTGTCCGGTCAAGATCGGCTCGGTGCGCAGATGGGGACTGGCACGCAGGGCTTGGATCCACCGGGGCCAGCTTAATGGCTTCGGGCCGTGTGCCCAAGATCACGGCAACGAGGGGAAGGGAGGCCATAAGCTCAAGGACATCGGCACCTATAGGAGATGGGAAGCGCAGCTCATTGAAGCAAGGCCACCAACAAACCACTAACAAAAACCACTAACAAAACAGAGGCGGCGAAGGGTGTGGGTTGCTCAAGGTCGCAAGCCACCGAGATGTAGACTCTGCTGAGTCAGGCTGAGGGCAATGTCGAGACGAGAGGAACCACAAGGGGGCTATTGCTGCTCACCCCGATCTTACCCCTCCAGCTGCCCCACCAATTTTTCACCGGATGAGCTGGAGAAAAAGGGTTGACGGGATCCCACTCCTTCAACTAGCCTAAAGGGGGCTGAAGAGATCCTCTTCTGGCTGTCCGGGTTGTTTCGGTTAACCTTTTTGGAGGAAAACGTTCAACAGCATGGACGCTTCCGGTAGTTGTAGCGCCAGCCACCAGTGGATGGTCTTCGAGAAGCACGTTCTTGAAGATTGGGCTCTTACTGGTGTCTTCTTTTTCCCCGCTGACAGCTTCTGTCGTCGCTTGAGAGGATCCCGTTTCGCCAACGCGAAGGGGTGGGAGAGTTTTCCCGGCTAGCTTTTGACTTGGGTGGCTCTCTCAGTCGGCGACGAACAGATGAGCTGAGCAGAGCCTTACCTGAGCAATGGGTTTGTACAGCCCTGTTCAGAAAAGGGGAGATCAGGAGTAATTCCGAGGGGATTCCCCTTGACTTTCCCGTTGTGGGTTTTGGGGTTTCCGCAGGCCTGGGGATCCCTTGGAGTCCCTTTTATCGGCTTGGGCGCTTGCGATCCAAGCTGGGCTTGGAGGCCTGGCGCTAGACCTACGGCTTGCTGCGCGGCCATCCAAGGGTTTCAGGGCTTCCCTGTGAGCCTCGGAGCACCGGTTGGCTGTTGACCTCCTGGTTCTCTTCATCCCGGCTGACCCCAACGTTCGGAGGTTTATCATGCGGCACAACATTCTTCGCGATCTCCTAACCCCTGCTTCCTTGGAAGCCGCCAAGCGAGAGGCCAACCGCGCTCCCATTGCCGAGCTGGTGCAGCAGTTGATGGAGATTTCACCTCGGGAGCGGGTTTTGGCTTTCCGCTTGCTGGAAAAAGACAAAGCCATTGCAGTGTTTGAGTATCTGCGGCCCGAAGAGCAGGCCGATCTCATTCGCAGCATGGAAAGCCCAGAAGTGATCCAGCTCGTAGAAGCTCTGCCACCTGATGAGCGGGTACGTCTGTTTGAGGAGTTGCCGGCCAAAGTAACCAAGCGGCTGATCGCCAACCTCAGCCCAGAAGCTCGGGAAGCAGTGAATATCTTGCTGGGTTATCCAGAGCGCAGTGCCGGTCGGCTGATGAACCTGCGCTACTTGGCGGTGCGCGATACCCTCACCGTCGGGGCAGCTTTGGCCAGTGTGCGCGACTCCCAACTGGGGGATGACGAGCTGGATGTGATCTTTGTGGTCGATGACCAGCGGTTCTACAAAGGTCTGGTGCGCACCGTGCGGCTGGTGAAGGCGGATCCCGACCTGCCCATTCGGGAGCTGATCGAGGGATCGGATATTTTTGTTCGGGTTACCGACCGGGATCTCCAGGCAGCTCGTTTGCTCAAAGATTCCGGCTTGCCGGCCATTCCGGTGGTCGACAGTGAAGGACGCTTGGTGGGAGATATCACCTTTGAAGATGTCATCAACTTGGTGGAAGAAGAAGCCACCGACGCCGCTCTGGCCCAAGCAGGGGTGGGCAACTTGCTCAGCCGAGACAAGGTTTGGAGCGAGCGCCTGGTTAAAGGCTCCCGTTGGTATGCCGTCCGCCTGCGCATCACGTTTTTAATCATCACCTTGATTGGCGGCATGGTGGTGGGGGGAGTGATCGAAACCTTTGAGGAAGTGTTGCAATCAGTAACGGCAGCGGCTATTTTCATCCCCTTGGTCATGGATATGGGCGGTAATGTCGGTACCCAATCTACGACCATCTTTGCCCGTGGCTTGGCTTGGGGCCACATCAACGTGCGGCAGTTTCTCCCCTATTTGCTGCGGGAAGCCAGCATTGGTGGCATTATCGGAGTGATCCTGGGGGTCACGGCTGGGGTGATTGCCTACTTCTGGCAGGGGGCACCCAATGGGATCCCACAATTGGGTCTAGCGGTGGGCTTGGCTCTGGCCATTGTCCTCACTTTGGGGGCTGTCTTGGGCGCCATTTTGCCCTGGGTGATGTTAAAGCTGGGCTTTGACCACGCTCCGGGAGCGGATCCTTTTATCACTACCATTAAAGACTTCACCGGCCTCTGGGTGTATTTCACCCTGGTGGCTTGGCTAGTCGGGGTTGAAGTGGAGCTCTAGGGCTGCGCCGGCGCTGGATCCAGGGGGCACCTCACCGGCAAAGCGCGTTCCAGGAACGAATAATCCAGCCCTTCTTGAGAAATCAGCCTTTCAGAGTCTCGCCACAAGGCCATCGCGACGGCGGCGCAGAGCACTTTTACGAGGTGTCCTTTGACCAACGAAGGGTTACAGCAAACATTTAGGAGGTGTGCCATGACCTTGAAAGTTCTATCTCCCTTGGCTGCTGCTCAATTTCGGTCACGGCTGCAGCAGTATGCCTATCGGGTGGGCATAACCTGTGCTTTAGAAACAGGTGGTAAGCTGGCCCCAGAATCCGCCTTTGCTCAACTGGAAGCCCTCTGGCAAACCTTGCAACAGGAAGCCACTGCCCTTGGGATCCCAGATGAGGATGGCTAAACTTTATCCTTTCACGAGAACCGGAGCATGACCTGGATTGACTTCACCTTGCGTTTGGCCGTTGCCTTTGTCCTGGGATCCCTCATTGGCCTGGAGCGACAGTGGCGGCAGCGCATGGCCGGCTTACGCACCAACACCTTGGTGGCCACGGGTGCAGCTTTGTTTGTCATGCTCTCGGTTCTCACCCCTGATGAAAGCAGCCCGACCCGTATTGCGGCCCAAGTGGTATCAGGGATTGGCTTTTTGGCCGGGGGCGTGATTCTTAAGGAAGGAGCCAGCGTCCGTGGCCTGAACACTGCCGCCACCATCTGGTGTGCAGCCGCGGTGGGAGCCTTTGCCGGATCGGGGTACATTCCCCAAGCTGCCATTGGGGCCGCAGCTGTGTTGATCTCCAACGTTGTGCTGCGTCCGCTGGGCTACCGCATCAACCAGCAGCCTTTGAAAGGCACAGAACTGGAACTGGTCTATGAGTGTTCGTTCATCTGCAAAAGCCAAGCAGAGGCCCACATCCGCGCCTTGCTCCTGCAGGGTATAGCTCCCACCCATCTCAAACTGCGCGCCCTCTACAGCGAAGACCTGGAGGACAAGCCCGATCTGGTCAAAGTCGAAGCAGAGCTAGTCACCCAGACCCGCGACGACCAAGCCCTAGAACTTGTCGTCAGCCGCATCAGCCTAGAGCCAGGCGTGATCACTGCCCGATGGCGGATCATCGAACAGGAATTTGGCTGATCCCTCATCCTGCCAACTCCCAACCGGTCAGCAACGCAAACACCAGAAATAAGCCGCCCCCCACCCAATGCACGGCGCGTTCAGAGATGTGAGCTGCTAAAAAACGACCTCCCACCACCGCCAGCCCCACCATCAGCCCATGGCCAAGGGTAGCCCCTGCCCATACACTCAATCCCGGGTGGGTGGCCGCCAAGGAGACGGTGGCAATCTGGGTTTTATCCCCGAACTCGGCCAAGGCCGTCAAGCTAAAGGCTTCCCACACCACAGCCCAAGCACCGCCGCGGCCCGCCCCTTTTTCTTCTGCCTGCTCCACCAGCCTGAGGGCTTCTTCCTCTTCTTCTTTTTCCTGCTGGGGAGTCATCTTGTAAGCTTGCCAGAGCATTCTCAGCCCAAAAGCCGCGAAAACCCCAGCCGACAACACTCGCACGCCCAGCGGCGGCAGCAGCTTGAAAAGCACCTTCCCGGCCACCACCGCCAGCAAGGTCATCACGGCCAAAGCCAGCCACGTCCCCAAGAAAACCCAGCGGCGCGGGTGTCGCATAGCCAGAATCAGGGGGGTAAAAAAGGTTTTATCCCCAAACTCCGCTACCGTAACCAACAGCAAACTTGACGCAAAACCAGCCCACATCGTTTAGCCTCCAACCTCTCTTGTGTGTGGAATCGGTTCACACCTAGAGGTGAAGGCTGGGAAAGTCAGACGGACTCACCAAGCTCACCTCTGCGTGAACTCAGCGAAAGTCTCGTCACCAAAGCAGCCTGCCGGGCTTGCTTTGTCTCTTGCACCGGGCTGTTTTTAGCCAGTATGTCGATGCAGAGGGCGGTAAGCCGCCTGACTACTCCCTTTCCGTCTGAATGGTAGCATGCTGAGCTCCCAGTGGGAGTCATTCATTCAAGCATTCAAGAAAAGCTCTCCAATGGGATCCCCCAAGACTTGCTGTGCCTTGGCCGATATCAGCTAGAAATCGCAGGAGCCCCGCACTGTACCCGTAGGGTCAGTGCTGGGAGGAATGCGCTTTGATGAAGTTCAATGAACTTATGAGCCAAGTCCTGACCGTCTCCTGTAAGCTCAAGGCGTCCCAGTCGCAAGCCGCCAAATTGGACGCGACGATGGAGGCTTTTGGCCAAGCCTTGAACTGGGTCAACCAGAACACGCCGGAGAAGATCGTCAACGCGGTCAAACTGCAATCCCTTTGCTACTACGAGATTCGAGCCCGGTTCGGCTTGTCCAGTAACTTGGCTCAACAGGTGTGCAGACGGGTGGCCGGCGCCCGCAAAGTGGCGAGACAGCGCAACCGTCCAGTTAAAGAGTTCAAGCGTAGGTTCGTTACCTACGACGCACGTATCTTTTCATTCCGCGAGAAAGACTGGACGGTGTCGCTGACCACGGTTGAAGGGCGAGAGCGCTTTGAACTAGCCATTGGCAACTACCAGCGTGGGATGCTGGCTGGTTCTAACCCCAAATCGGCCACCCTAGTCCAGCGGAAGGACGGCTCCTACTACATCCAGATTTGCGTAGAGAAAAACCCGCCCAAGCAACAAGATACCGACAGGGTGATCGGGGTGGACTTGGGCAGGACGGATATCGCCCATACGTCAGAGGGGGACAACTGGAATGGGCAGCAGTTGAACCGAGTCCGCGACCACTACTCCAAGCTGAGGGCGGCACTCCAACGCAAAGCCAGTAAGGGCACGCTTCTGGTCTCCGATCCGCTGAACAATTGGTTACTTTGCGGGATTGAAACAGTCATACTAAACTAAGTATGTTGCCGCGGATATCCTGAGGTTATGCTGCTTGGTTTCCGTACTCGCCTGGAGTTAAATAACCGGCAGAAAACCCTAGCCGCTCAGCACGCTGGGGTAGCCCGCCATGCCTACAACTGGGGCCTGGTTATTTACAAGCAGGCTATTGAATCCAAGCAGAAACTACCCACGGCCATAGACCTACACAAGCGCCTGGTAGCCGAGGTGAAGAAGGAAAACCCTTGGTACTACCAGGTCTCCAAATGCGCTCCTCAGCAAGCTCTCCGCAACCTAGAGCAGGCCGTCAAGCGCTGGCGACAAGGTCTAAACCAATTCCCCCGCTTTAAGCGTAAGGGAGTGCGAGACAGCTTCTACTTAGAGGGCAACATCCGTATTTCCGGCAACCGCATCAAAGTGCCCATCTTCGGCTGGCTGCGCTGTGCGGAGATTCTCCCCACTACCACCCCCAAGAACGTGGTGATGAGTCTGCGGGCTGGGCAGTGGTACATTTCCTTCAAGTACGAAGCCCCACCTCCGCAGGTGGAGAAGACTGGAGACGTGGTGGGGGTGGACTTGGGCATCCATCACCTGGCCACTTGTTCCGACGGGATGGTGTTCGAGAATCCGAAGCCCTACCGTAGGGCCAAGCGACGGCTGGCCAGGCTACAACGACGGGTGAACCGCAAACAAAAGGGATCCGCCAACCGCAAGAAGGCGGTAGCGCAGCTTGCTAGGGCCCATAAGCGGGTGGCGGACATCCGGCAAGATAGCCTGCACAAACTGACGAGCTATCTTGCCAAGAAGTATCGGGTGGTGGTGATTGAAGACTTGCAGGTGAAAAACCTGCTCAAGAACCACAAACTAGCAGGGGCGCTGTCAGACTGTGGGGTTTACGAATTTCGGAGACAGCTAGAGTACAAGGCCCAGCTCTACGACTGTCAGTTGGTGGTGGCAGATAGATTTTATCCGTCCAGCCAACTGTGTTCACGGTGTGGCCACAGACAGAAGATACCACTGCACCAGCGGGTGTTTCGCTGCGAGAGGTGTGGCCTGGAACTAGACCGCGACCTCAACGCCACCATCAACCTGGTCAAGTGGTATCTAACTACCTGCAGCTCGCGGGGAAGTTACGCCTGTGGAGATCCCTCTGGCGGGGCGGCAGAGATAAACTCTGCCGCTAGCTATGGGTCGCTGAAGCAGGAAGAAAGCAGTAGCGCTGGACAAAGTTCCGTTTTGTCTAGTGTTGCGTAAGTCCTTCAGAGCGGCACACGCAGTTCGCGGCGCAGATGCAGAGAACTGTTGCAACGGCTGTCTGGCAAGGAGAGACGTTTTCAGGCGTGGGTCAATCAAGGTGCTCCGCACCGCTAACGCGACCGCATCTCCAAAGCTATTGTCTCTAGGGCAAAGGCGACAAACAGCGCTATTGCTCTGGAAGACTTGACAGGGATTCGGGAAAGGGTCAATCAACAGCCGCGCAGCAAAGCCGAACGGCGCAGGGCCAACAGTTGGGCGTTTTATCAACTCCGTCAATTTTTGGAGTACAAGGCTCTGCGTGCGGGTTTTGGAGTACAAGGCTCTGCGTGCGGGGGTTGCTCTGATTCTTGTTCCGCCTGCCTACACGTCGCAGACCTGCCACCGGTGTTTGCACATTCATCCCGACCCTGCGCAATCCTACCGCAGTGGAAAGAAGTTTAAGTGTGGACACTGTGGATGGGAAGGGGATGCGGATTTGAATGGTGCGAATGTGATTGCGCTTTTGGGGGCTGCTGTAAACCAGCCTAGAGGTCAAGCCTACGGCTCGCTTCGCGAACGTGGTTGGCTTGCCAACTGCAGGGCTACCGTTCGCGCCAGCGGGCCGGAGGCCTTAAGCCCGCCCTGTACTGCGAAGCAGTCAGGGTCGGGTAGTTTACTTTTTCCACCCGGTTTTAGGGGCCAAGACCTGAGGCCGTGTTTACTCTGGATCCTGCTCTAACCGATGCTTGCCGAGCCACCTGCCCGCACCCCCAAGGGATCCCTCTCTCTTCTTCGGAAGTCCTGTCCCCAGCTTTTGTGGCGACTGCAGGGGTGGTTGGCAGCAGGCGGGCATGGCCTGGGAGGCGGGGCTGGCTTGGTTGGCGTTTTGGCTTTGGGCTGGCGCAAGAGAGAGCGGCTGGCTGGAGTGTGCCGAGGAGCTGCTGCAAGAGGCTTGGGTGGCCGGCTATAGCTGGGCTGCCCTCTGGACAGCTTGCCAGGGAGGGGGAAGATCCGCCGGGGACCGTCCTCCACCTGCGAGCCAGGGATCCCCGACCGCTGCGCCGGGAGGGGTTGATTTCCCTCCTCTTGCACCTGATGGCGCTGCTGGGGCTGGCTTGGTGGGGATCCCGGCCTTGATCAGACGCAGAACTCCGGATCCCAGTCACGCTTTTGCTGTGAGGATCCCGAGCCACAGTTGCTCGAACCGGATTCAGAATCCATAGAATCTCTCCCACCAGAGCCAACAGCAGAGCCGCCCGGCCCGGCCCCGGAATCGCCCCCTGCAGACGATCTATCCCCACCGGAGCCTGTGCCCCAAGAGATCGAGATGCCAGCCATCCCGGAAGCTGAATCTTTGCTGGCCCTGCAAACTCCGACCCCTACACCCATTCCCACGGCAAAGCCAGAACCCACCCCTACTCCTCCACTGACCCCATTACCGACAGCCATCCCGCAACCCACTCCTCCGCCACAACAGCCCACCCCAACTCCGGCGGTTACCCCCACCTCTACCGCGACTCCACTCACCTCCGCCCCGGTTACCTCAAGCACCCCTCTGCCCCGCTTTACCCCCTTGATCCAAGGGATCCGTTCCAGCGTAAAGACTGCCGCCGCTCCGCCTTCCCCCGGCAGCGAGAGCAGATTGGGGCCAAGGGATCCTGAAACTGGGACACCTGGCGGTATAGGTGCAGCCCAACCCCATTCCTCTGCCCCAACACCTGCCACCCCCAGTTCCTCCCCACCGACAGTGGCTGCCAACCCCCAGCCGGACATCCTGGCCCGCCCGATCCCCGGTCGCAATCCTCCGCCCCTCTACCCTCCTCAAGCTCGCCGTCTCGGCCAACAGGGGCAGGTGCTGCTGCGGGCCAAGGTCAATGCCCAGGGGCAGGTGCAGCAGGTGGAGATTGTCTCTTCCAGTGGGTTTCCCGCCCTGGATAGGGCAGCGCAGGAGGCGGTGCAGCGGTGGGAATTCAGCCCGGCCTTGAGAAACAACGCCCCCATCGAGTCTTGGGTGGTGGTGCCCATCCAGTTCACCCTCAATTGATTGCTGTTTGGGAATGGTTTTGGAGATTGTCTATGCTGTCTCGTCTTTCTCGCCGTCAACTGCTCGCCTTTGGTCTGGCCAGCGTGGGGGCCTGGGGAATGGGGCGTTTGGCCCAAGCCCAAGGTCGGATCCCTCAGGAGCCACTCCTGTCAGCGAGACAGAGTCCTTTTCGTCGGGTAGTCAGCCTCACCACCTTGACTGCCGATATCCTCTATCGCTTGGCCCCCGATAGGTTGGTGGGGATCCCTGCCAGTCGTTTGTTGGAGGAGGATCCCCGCTTCCAAGGCTTGACCCGCCTGGGGCTGGGCAACCAACCCAACCTGGAGCAGCTTGTGGCCCTACAACCGGACTGGGTGGTGGGGGCCAGTGGCTTTCACGAGGCTCTGGCAGAACGGCTGCAGGAGCTGGGGATCCCCACCTACCTCACCCGCGTGGACAGTTGGGCTGCTTTGGAAGAGACGATTGCCACCCTGGCTGCTGCTTTGGGGGCGGATCCCGATCCCTTGCTGCGGCAGTATGGATCCCTTTTGCCCCAGGAACTGCCCCGCGTTCGACCCAAAACCTTGCTCTTGGTGGGCACCCAGCCGATTCTTTCTCCCAACCGGCAAAGCTGGGCCGGGGATCTGCTGGAACGCTTTGGCGCGGACAATCTCACCGCTACTTTGCAAAGCCAAGGGCCTTTTCGGGGCTACGTCACCCTTTCGGCAGAGCGCATCCTGGAAGCCAACCCAGAAGTTCTGCTGGTGGTCAACCCGGAGGCGGCGGATCCCTTGGCGTTTTTCCGTTCCCGCCCCTTTTGGAATCGGTTGCAAGCCGTCCAAACTGGGAAAGTTTATGGATTTGACTACTACGGCTTGGTCAATCCCGGCACCCTGGAGAAGATCAGGGCAGCCTGCGAGCAGTTGGCTAGGGTTCTTTTGAAGGTGGGATAGAGGGGCAGTAAACGCTGTTTTTCTTAGCAGGGGAAAGGGGATCCCCCTCTCCTATGCATAAACCACAACTTAGCTATGCCGAAATCGCATAGCTCGTTAAGAAGTGTAACGCCAACTACCAAAGTCCATGGTTCGTCATCGCTAGGATAGGCGGCGTTCATCCCACGGCAGCGATCATGGCGAACCAGTTTGAACGCCTTAAAAGCGAGAAGGATGGGCTGGCGGTTAAGGACGAGCTGGAAGCTTTTGCCCAAATGGGCTGGGAGAACATCCCCGAAGACGACCGAGATCACCGCCTCAAGTGGCTGGGGATCTTCTTTCGCAAGCGCACCCCTGGCAAGTTCATGCTGCGGCTGCGCCTGCCCAATGGGATCCTGACCAGCGGCCAAATGCGCAAGTTGGCCGAGATCCTCCGCCCCTACGGCCAAGATGGCGTAGCCGACATCACCACTCGGCAAAACCTGCAACTGCGGGGCATTCCCATTGAGGACATGCCTCAGGTTCTGCGGCAACTCAAGGAGGTGGGCCTGACCAGCATCCAGTCAGGCATGGACAACGTGCGCAACATCACGGGATCCCCTCTGGCCGGTATCGACCCGGATGAGCTGATCGACGTGCGTGGCCTCACCCGCAAAGTGCAGGACATGGTAACCAACAACGGCGAGGGCAACCCTTCCTTCACCAACCTGCCGCGCAAGTTCAACATCGCCATCTGCGGTTGTCGCGACAACTCGGTGCATGCCGAGATCAACGACCTGGCTTTTGTGCCTGCTTTCAAAGAGGGCAAGCTGGGCTTCAACGTCTTGGTGGGAGGCTTTTTTTCGGCCCGCCGCTGTGCCGAGGCCATCGGGCTGGACGTTTGGGTAGATCCCCGCGATGTGGTTCCTCTATGCGAGGCGGTGCTGCTGGTCTATCGGGATCACGGCCTGCGGGCCAACCGGCAAAAGGCGCGGCTGAGGTGGCTCATTGACGAGTGGGGCCTAGAGAAGTTTCGGGCGGCGGTGGAGCAGCAGATTGGCCACCCTCTGCCCAGAGCGGCGGAAAAAGACGAGGTGGTCTGGCACAAGCGGGATCTGCTGGGAGTACACGCCCAAAAGCAACTGGGCCTTAACTTTGTAGGCCTGCACGTGCCCGTCGGGCGGCTCAACGTCCCGGAGATGAGGGAGCTGGCTCGCTTGGCGGAGGTGTACGGCTCCGGAGAGCTGCGGCTAACGGTGGAGCAGAACGTGCTCATCCCCAATGTGCCCGACTCGCGGGTGGGGCCGCTTCTCCAAGAGCCGCTCTTGAAAAAGTTCTCCCCCAACCCGGGACCCTTGCAGCGGGGGTTGGTGTCCTGTACGGGCAACCAGTTTTGCAACTTTGCCCTCATCGAGACCAAAAACCGCGCCGTGGCCTTGATGGAAGAGCTGGAGGCCGAGCTGGAGATTCCTCAAACAGTGCGCATCCACTGGACAGGCTGTCCCAACTCCTGCGGCCAGCCCCAGGTGGCCGATATTGGCCTCATGGGCACCACCGTTCGCAAGGACGGCAAGCCGGTGGAGGCAGTGGACATCTACATGGGGGGAGAAGTGGGCAAAGACGCCAAGCTGGGCGAATGTGTGCGCCAAGGGATCCCTTGCGAAGACCTCAAGCCCGTCTTGGTGGAGCTACTGATTGAGCACTTCGGGGCCAGGCCGCGTCGTGATCCCTCGGCTGCTCAGACCTCTGCTTCCCCCTTGATGACCTACTAGGCAGTTCGTCGTTCGAAATTTTGGAGGTTGTGATGTCTAAGCTATTCAACACTTCCTCTCCCATCTCCCGTCGCCAGTTTTTGGCTGGGGCAGCTGCCCTTGCGGCTGGAGCAGCTACGGCTGGGATCCCCCGCGCCCAATCCCAATCCTTGGGGCAGGGCTACTGGGTAGCTCAAGCTGATACCCCAGAAACCACGCGAGCCAGGCTGGGATTTATCGCCCTCACCGACGCTGCCCCCCTCATCATTGCCAAAGAGAAGGGGTTTTTTGCCAAGTACGGCATGAAAGACGTGGAGGTGGTCAAGCAGGCCTCTTGGGGCACCACCCGCGACAACTTGGTGCTGGGATCCGCCGCCGGTGGCATCGATGGGGCACACATCCTCACCCCCATGCCCTACCTCATCACCACCGGCAAAGTTACCGATGGCAAGCCGGTGCCTATGTACATTTTGGCCCGTCTCAATCTGGACGGTCAGGGCATCAGCATTTCCAACGAATATCGGGATCTGAAAATTGGCTTGGATAGTTCCCCCCTCAAAGCTAAGTTTGCCGAGTTGCGAGCAGCCGGCAAAGAGCCCAAATGCGCGATGACCTTCCCCGGCGGTACCCACGACATGTGGATGCGCTATTGGCTGGCGGCAGGCGGGATCGATCCCACCCGCGATGTCTCCCTCATTGTGGTGCCGCCCCCGCAAATGGTGGCCAACATGAAGTCCAAAACCATGCAAGCTTTCTGTGTGGGCGAGCCTTGGAATGCCCAGCTGGTGAACCAAAAAGCGGGGTATAGTGCCCTCACCACCGGCGAGCTATGGAACAACCACCCGGAAAAGGCCTTTGCCCTGCGGGCCGACTGGGTGGATGCGCACCCGAAAGCCACCCTGGCCCTGTTGAAAGCAATCCTAGAAGCCCAGATCTGGTGCGAGCAGATGGAAAACAAAGAAGAAATGTGCCGCATCATTAGCAACCGTCGCTGGTTGGGGGTTCCCGTAGCGGATATCTTGGGCCGCGCCAAAGGCACTTTCGACTACGGCACCGGCAAGGTTGTTGAGAACAGCCCCCATTTGATGAAGTTCTGGCGAAATAGTGCTTCCTACCCCTTCAAGAGCCACGATCTCTGGTTCTTGACGGAAAACATCCGCTGGGGTTACCTGCCTGCTGACACCGATACCAAAGCTTTGGTGGATAAGGTCAACCGAGAAGATCTCTGGCGCGAGGCCGCCAAAGCCATTGGCCAGCAGGCTGCTATTCCCCCCAGCACCTCCCGCGGCGTGGAAACCTTCTTCGATGGGG
This sequence comes from Synechococcus sp. O70.1, assembly GCF_047462215.1. Classification (NCBI taxonomy): domain Bacteria; kingdom Bacillati; phylum Cyanobacteriota; class Cyanophyceae; order Synechococcales; family Synechococcaceae; genus Synechococcus; species Synechococcus sp. O70.1. The sequence goes on from NZ_JANSIT010000022.1 coordinate 16,925, forward strand.
TGAAGTTCGATCCCGAAAATCCTGCCGCCTATCTGGAGAAGTTGGCGATTAAGAAGCTGGCCTAACTTGCTGACTTGCCTGAGTTGGTAACTGCCCAGGAGAGAAGGGATCCGCCAACTTCTACCTAGAGTGTTCAAGTTGAACCCCTTCTCTCTTGGGATCCCTCTAAGCTAACTTCAACCTCACTCCTAGTAGACTATGAGACTTCCCGAATCTGCCCTAAAGTTGAGCTACCACCTCTTGCGGATCTTCCTTTCCCTACTGGCTGGCCTAGGACAATGGCTGCTGAAAACTGGCCCAGGTTTTGCTCTTCAGGCCAACGCCGGCATTGGTTCACCCGCTAGCTCTACCTTTGCTTGGCGGCAACGGGTTCAGGTTTACAAGGTGCTGCGCCGCATTCTGTTGCCCGCCACGGCCATTCTAATCCTGCTCATTCTCTGGCAAATTGCCTATAGCCGGCCGGGAGCCAACTTGCCCACACCTCTCCAAGTTTGGCAGGACACTTGGGATCCCCTCATTAAAGATCCCTTTTTTGACTATGGTGGCAATGCTAAAGGGCTGTTCTGGCAAATTTGGGCCAGCTTGCGGCGGGTGTTCATTGGGTTTGCCCTGGCCGGCTTGGTGGGGGTCGTGGGCGGCATGATCATTGGGGTTAACCGCTGGCTCTACGAGGCCTTGGATCCCATCTTTCAGGTGCTGCGCACAGTGCCACCTTTAGCCTGGCTGCCCATTTCCTTGGCCGCCTTTCGCGATGCCAATCCTTCCGCCATTTTTGTTATCTTCATCACTGCCCTCTGGCCTATTTTGATCAACACCATCGCTGGCGTGCAGCGGATCCCACAGGATTACCGCAATGTGGCCAGAATTCTGCGTCTGTCTGGCTGGAAGTATTTCTTCAAGATCGTCTTCCCGGCAACCGTGCCCTACATTTTCACCGGCTTGCGCATTGGGGTGGGCCTGTCTTGGCTGGCCATTGTGGCGGCGGAAATGTTGATTGGCGGTGTGGGCATTGGATTCTTTATTTGGGATGCCTGGAATAGCTCCCGCGTTAGCGAGATTATTCTGGCCTTGGTCTATGTTGGCCTAGTTGGACTTTTGTTGGATCGCATCACGGCTTGGATTGGCTCGCTGGTGGTGAGCGAAGATCACTAGGCTAAGTTTTCCTGATCCCAACAATCCATTTCAAGGAATCCCTTAGGTAGCCTTATGAAGACCCAGCCCTACATCGAAGTTGATCATGTAGACAAAGATTTTCTCCTAGACAATGGAGAAGTCTACCCTGTCCTGAGAGACATCCATCTAGAGATCCAAAAAGGGGAGTTTGTCTCGCTCATTGGCCACTCCGGCTGTGGCAAATCGACCTTGCTCAATATCCTTGCCGGCTTAGAGAAGCCATCCCGAGGCGGTGTTCTCCTAGAGGGCCGGCAGGTGACGGATCCCGGGCCGGATCGCATGGTGGTGTTTCAGAACTATTCCCTGCTGCCCTGGCTGACGGTGCGGGAAAACATTGCTCTAGCCGTAGACGAGGTGCTGGGATCCCTTCCCAAAGCGGAGCGGAAGCAGATTGTGGAAGAGCACATCCGCCGCGTGGGGCTGCAGGGGGCAGCCGACAAGCGCCCGGCCCATCTGTCGGGGGGGATGAAACAGCGGGTGGCCATTGCCCGGGCTTTGGCCATTCGCCCCAGGGTGCTGCTGTTGGATGAGCCGTTCGGGGCCCTGGACGCCCTTACCCGCGGCAGCCTGCAGGAGCAACTGATGGAGATTGCCCAGGCCGAGCAGCTCACCTGCGTCATGGTGACCCACGATGTGGACGAGGCGCTTCTGCTTTCAGATCGAGTGGTGATGCTCACCAATGGCCCTGAGGCCCGCGTCGGCCAGATCTTGCGGATCCCGTTTCCCCGCCCCCGCCACCGCCTGGAAGTGGTGAATCACCCCGAGTACTACAGCCTGCGGGGGGAGATGATCCACTTTCTCAACCAACAAAAGCGGGCCCGCCAGAAAACTCTCACCCGCGTGGCCATCGCCAAGGGGGGGCTGGAAAAAGTCAACTTGGCAATTGGCTTTGTGCCCCTCAACGACTGCGCCCCTCTGGTGGTGGCCCAAGAAAAAGGCCTGTTTCAAAAGCACGGTCTGGAACAGGTCACCCTGGTGCGGGAGCCGGGCTGGAAGACCATCTGGGAAGGGATCCGCTCCGGTCGGCTGGATGCGGCCGTGGTGGTGGCCGGGATCCCGTTGGCGTCCACTTTGGGAGTAGGGGGAGTGCCGGTGCCTTTGGTAACCTCGTTAACCCTCTCCCGCGGCGGCAGCGCCATTACCTTTGGGCGTCGACTTTTGCTGCAGGGGGTTTTTAGCCCCTGGGATCTTGGCAACTACCTAAGGCAAACCCCAGAGGCCGTCCCTACCCTGGGGGTGGTTCACCCAGCTTCCCTGCACAACTTCTTGTTGCGGCACTGGCTGGCCAGCGGAGGGGTGGATCCGGATCGCGACGTCACGTTGACAGTGATCCCACCCCCGCAGATGGTGGCCCACCTCAAAGCCGGCAATATCGACGGCTACTGCGTGGACGAACCCTGGAACTCCCGCGCCGTTAGGGAAGGGCTGGGGTTTATCGTCACCACGACCCCCGAAATCTTGCCTAGCCACATTGAAAAGGTGCTAGCGGTGCGTCAGGACTGGGCCCAAAGCTACCCCCGCACCCACGTGGCCCTGGTCAAGGCGTTACTGGAGGCCTGCCACTACTGCGATCAGCCGCAGCACCGTTCTGAGATCTTGGAGTGGCTGGCTCAGCCCCAGTATGTGGGCGTGGCCCTGGAGGATCTGCAGCCGGGGTGGAGGGGCATCCTGCAGCGGGGAATTGCCGATGAATCGCAAGTGATTGTCGGTTTCCATCAGTTTGCCAACGGGCGCAACACCTGTCCGGAAAGATTGGAGCACCTTTGGATCCTGACGCAGATGGCTCGCTGGGGCCTCTGCGCTTTTCCTCGCAATTGGGTTTCTGTCCTCGAGCAAGTGCTAGACGACAAGACCTATGCCCTAGCTGCCAGAGACCTGGGGCTGCCGGATCGGGCCCACGACCGTGGAGCTTTGCTCTTTGGCGATGGATCCCGCTTTGATGGCGAGGATCCCATTGCCTACCTGGAGTCGGTGGCCATAGGGCAGGAGCCGAAGCTGCAGAACTACCGGCTTAGCGAAGTTTAGCTTTTGTTACCTTACTCAACCCGAAAACGCCATGATGACCCGCTCTCGCCTATCCTCCTCGCCCTCGTCTTCAACAGTTTCTGCCGCAGGGCTGCCTCTTCTGCGTCTTCAGAATGTGGGCAAGACCTACTGGACTGCGGCAGGGCCCTTTGTTGCCTTGGAAAACATCAATCTGGAAGTAGCTGCCGGGGAATTCGTCTGCATTATTGGCCACTCCGGCTGCGGTAAGTCCACCTTGATCAACATGGTGGCCGGGTTTTCTGCTCCAACGTCCGGGTCCATTACCCTCAAGGGCCAGCCCATCACTGCTCCAGGGCCGGATCGGATGATGGTGTTTCAGAACTATTCCCTTTTGCCTTGGCTGACAGCTTTTGAAAATGTTTATCTGGTGGTGGATCAGGTCTATCCCGATAAATCCCCCAGAGAGAAAAGGGAAATCGTTCAGGAACACCTGGAACTCGTGGGCTTGGCCGAAGCAGCCCACAAGCGGCCCAAGCAGCTTTCTGGCGGCATGAAGCAAAGGGTGGCCATTGCGCGCGCTCTGGCCGTTCGCCCTGAAGTGCTGCTATTGGACGAGCCCTTTGGGGCCTTGGATCCCATTACCAAGGAAGAGCTCCAGGATGAGCTGCTAGCCATTTGGCGGGATCACCGCTGCACGGTTTTGATGATTACCCATGACATCGACGAGGCTCTTTATCTATCAGACCGGGTGGTGATGATGACCAACGGCCCTGCTGCTCGTATTGGCGAGATCTTGACCATTCCTTTCGAGCGACCGCGCATCCGCTCCCGTATCATGGAAATGCCTGAGTTTTACGAGCTGCGCCACTCTGCCCTCGACTTTCTCTACCGTCGCTTCGCCCATGTCTTGGATTAAGCCATGACGGCCTCTGGGCACCAACCTCTGTCGCTCCTTCAGCAGCAGGCTAAGCAGCAGGCTTCTCGTCGCCTTTTGAAGGGATCCATCATCGGCGCTGGGCAAGTGGGCATGGCCTGTGCCTACGCGATGGTTATCCAGAACACGCTGGACGAGCTGGTTCTTCACGATATCGACCGCGCCAAGCTGGAAGGGGAAGTGATGGACCTGGTGCATGGGATCCCCTTTGTCGAGCCAACGCGGATCTGGGCAGGGGAGCTGGCCGATTGCGCCGGGTCTGATGTGGTGATTTTAACGGCAGGGGCCAAGCAGCGGCCTGGGGAAACCCGCTTGGATTTGGTCCACCGCAACGTCGAGATCTTCAAAAGCCTGATCCCGGCCCTGATGGAGCATTGTCCAGAGGCCATCTTCCTCGTGGTGAGCAACCCCGTTGATGTCATGACCTATGTTTCTTTGAAGTTGTCGGGGCTGCCGCCAGGGCAGGTGATGGGGTCGGGAACGGTCTTGGATACGGCCCGCTTTCGCTACCTTTTGGCCCAGCGGCTGGGAGTGGATCCGCGCAGCCTGCACGCCTACATCATCGGCGAGCATGGGGATAGCGAGGTGGCCGTCTGGAGCAAGGTCAATATCGCCGGCACGCCAATTGGCCAGCTTTCGCCAGCCTGGGATCCCGCCCACTTGGGGGATATTTTCGAGCAGGTGCGCAACGCCGCCTACGAGATCATCCGCCGCAAAGGGGCCACGAGCTATGCCATTGGCCTAGGGGTGGCGCAGATTGTCCAGGCGCTGGTGCGGGATCAGCGGCGGGTTTTAACCGTGAGCAGCCTCACCCAGGGGGAGTACGGCCTGCCGGAGGTCTGCCTTAGCTTGCCCAGGGTTGTTGGACGGCAAGGGGTGGAGCGCACGCTAGTCATGGCCCTTACCGAGAGCGAGCAGCAGCAATTGCACCGCTCGGCCCAGATCTTGCGGCAGGTCATTGACAGTATCCAGTGGTAGCTTAGAGGGTTCCCTCTGCAAGAGCCGAAGCTGGCGCTTATGGCAACAGAAGTGCAACGGCCCAGTCCTAGAAGTCCTAGAAGCCAACCCAAGGAGGGCTCTCCTTCTCCCCCCTGGGCTGACCTCCCGCTGCAAAAGGGGCTTGGCCAACGGCTGCGGCAACACGTCAACCCCCTGCAGGCTCAGTACCAACAGCCTGCTTCCCCACCCCACTGGGAACGGGTGTATCGGCGGCTGGGACAGCCCTTTCACTTGGATATCGGCAGCGGGAGTGGGCGCTTTCTGCTGCGCCTGGCCCAGGAACAGCCCGACTGGAACTTTTTGGGCGTGGAGATTCGGCAGCCGCTGGTGGAGCGGGCCAATGCCTGGCGGGACGAGCTGGGGCTGGACAATGTCTATTTCCTGTTTGCCAACATCAACGTCTCCCTAAGGCATCTGTTTGCTCCCGGGGATCTTAGCCGCGTCACCATTCAATTTCCGGATCCCTGGTTTAAAAAGCGCCATCACAAGCGGCGGATCGTCCAGCCCCAACTGGTGGCGGATCTGGCGCTGCTGCTGCAACCGGGCAGCCCTGTTTTCTTGCAGTCGGACGTGCAGGAAGTTGCCGAGGAGATGGTCGCTCGTTTCCTAGAGCATCCGCAGTTTTGGAATCCCTACCAGGGTCCCCTCGATGACAACCCCTTTGGCATTCCTACTGAGCGGGAGTGGCAGTGTCTGCAGTTGGGGCTGCCCATCTACCGTTATTGGCTGGAGCGACGCTGACTCCTTCAGTCGGCTGAGGCCAAGAGAAGCTAGGATATAAGCCGCTGGAGTTGCTGCCGTTGCTGCCATGTCTCCCTCTGAAGCCACGGCTTTTGTCGATCCCTTTTTCGGTTGGCTTTCTGTTCGCCGGGGGCTCCTCAACCTGCTCAGTTTGCTAGCTTTTGTCATTGCTGGGCTTGCGTTGGCCAGCAGTTGGTTCCAGCCGCCGCTGCAAACGAAGCTGGATCTGTTGCAAATTGATCTTGCCCTGCAGGCTGCCCGCACCCTTGACGATCCTCGCTATCAGGATCTGGCCCGAGCTCTGCTGGATCAGGAGGTGTTCAAGGTAGCTAGCAGTCGCTACCAGCAGGTGGCCGACAACTACGCCGAGCGCCTACAGCGCCTGAAACGGGTGGCAGGGCTGGAGACGAGGGGCGAAGGGTCCACAGGGGATCCCGCTCTCCTCACGTCTGTCCAGGAGCTGCAGGCAGAGCTGGACGGGCTACGGCTGCGCCTGGGCTTGCTCTACGCTTACCAGGAGGATCTGGAGGCGGCCCACCGGCAGTGGCAGCAAGTGGTTGATCCCAGCCGTCCCTTCGAGTTGGAATCCCCGCAAAAGGAGGCGGCCCAGGTCTTGCAGGGGCTATGGGGGACGCCGCGGCGTATCCTGCCAGAGGCCGAGGTACACCTCCGCAACCACCTGGACGGCTGGTTTGAGGCGGTGGCCCTGCAGCAGCTCTACCGGCTACAACAGCGCGGCGACAGCCTCAATGCCCTTAACCAGCAGCAGGAAAAATTGGCTCTGGCAGCTTTGTTCCGACTGGCGGTGGTGGGCGGGATCCCCCTGCTGGGGGCGCTGCTGGGGCTGATCCTCCTAGTGGGCTGGCTGGGCTGGAGCTTCTGGCGCCAACGTTCTCTTGTGGGTCCTCCCTGGGAGGTGCCTTGGCCAGGGATCGGGGCGCAGGCAGTGCTGACGGGATGGTTCCTGGGGTTTCTTCTTCTCAACGCCTTGGTGCCTCGACTCTACACCACCCTCCTTGGCCTGGAAGCCCAGCAGCTTAGCCCTTGGCACCAAGGAGCGACCCTGTTTCTCACCTACAACTCTGGGGCTTTGCTGGGGGCAGGGCTATTGTCCTGGCTCCTACGTGCCTACCCAGGCTGGCAAAAAGTGCTGCAGGTGCGCCTGGGGGGTCCTTGGCTGCTCTGGGGCCTGTGCGGCTACGGGGCGGCCCTACCGCTGGTGGTGCTGGCGGCGGCGCTGTCGCAACTGCTGCTGCCGCAGGCGGGGGGCGGCAACCCCATTTTGCCGCTGCTTTTGGAGAGCCACGGCTGGGGGGCGCGGTTGCTATTTCTAGCTGTGGTCTCTGTCTGTGCCCCCGTTTTTGAGGAGGTGCTGTTTCGGGGCTTTTGGCTGCCGACGCTGGGCCGTTACCTGCCGATGGGGGCTGCCATTGCTCTAAGCGCCTTCACCTTTGCCATTGCTCACCTCAACCTTGCCGATTTGCTGCCCTTGACCATGCTGGGGGTAGTGCTGGGGGTGGTGTACAGCCACAGCCGCAACCTGCTAGCCCCCATCCTGCTCCACAGCCTCTGGAACACGGGATCCCTGGTCACGCTGCTGGTGCTGGCGGGCGCTTCCTAGGGGGAGCTTGGCCTACTTTTTCTTGCCGAAGATGCCGAAGAGGCGGCTCCAGAAGCCACCGCTTTCTACCTTGCGGGAGGGCGGCACCACTTTTTGGGGCTGGGAGGTCTGACGGCTAGCCGAGGAAACGGGAACCGGCTGCTGGGTGGTGACCTGCTGCAGCCAGCGGCGCACTTCGGCCATCAACTCGGCGTTGTTGGGTTCTAAGCGACTGGCCTGCAGAAAGTCAGCCTTGGCCATACCGGCGTTGCCCTGCTTCAGGTGGGCAATACCCCGGTGCAGATAGTAGCGGGCCACGTTGGGCTGGGCGCTGATGGCAAAGTTTAAGTACTGGATGGCAGCCCGGTACTGCTTGCGCTCGATCATGTCCAGGGCCTGCAGGAAGCGGGTCTCGGCAGGACTGGGTTGGGGCTGTCTCTGATCCAGATCTGACG
>NZ_JANSIT010000023.1:0-17279 GCF_047462215.1 Synechococcus sp. O70.1
CCTGCTTCCACGACCCGTAGCTAGTAGTAGAGTTCACCTCTACTACCCCGCCAGAGGGATCTCCACAGGCGTGACTTCCCCGCGAGCTGCAGGTAGGTGCTCTTTGCCCCCATAAGGCACACCGGCTAAAGACGGAGCCAACTTTAGCCCAGGCAAAACGCCTACTCAAGAAGATGTACCGGCTAGCCTACTCGCTCAGCCCATCTACGTCGAGGCAGAAGGTTGGTTATGCCACAAAGTGGCCAATTGTCCGGCGAATCAAAGACTAGAGGAGAACCCCGCCCGCAGTACTAGCTCCATCCCTGCTAGGTAATGGCGTAGCATCCGCCAGCACTTCGCGGCCAGCAGCAGCGGTGGCTTGCAAGCACCACGCAGGCGGCAATACTAGCGTGCCCCTAACCCATAGGCAGGCTCCCCTTGCTGCCAGTTGCCCCTGCTCGTTATCCTAGTAGAGCTGAAAAATTGGGGGAAACAGGTGAGCCGTGGCTAAAAAAAGCATGATCGAGCGGGAGAAAAAGCGCCAGCGCTTGGTTGAAAAGTATCGCGAAAAGCGCCAGCAATTGAAGGCAGCGCTGGCTGATCCCAACCTCGACCAGGCCACCCGCATGGAGCTGCATGCCCAACTGCAAAAGCTGCCGCGCTCCAGCTCGCCCACCCGCCTGCGTAACCGCTGCTGGAAAACGGGCCGTCCCCGCGGTTACTTCCGGGATTTCGGCCTCTGCCGCCACAGCCTGAGGGAGATGGCTCACCGCGGCCTGCTACCCGGCGTGGTCAAAGCCAGCTGGTAGCCCAGATGGGCTGGAGGCTGCTGGCAACTGCTCTGGAAAAGCAAGCACCTTCTCTGCCCTGAGGGGAGCTCCCCGTGGCCCTGAAGCCCTTCCAGATTTGCGACGACGATCTTACCTCCGACCTGGTCAAAGCCCTGGCCGGAGAAGCCTACCTGGCGGTGGACACAGAGACGATGGGCTTGATCCCGCAGCGGGATCGACTCTGTGTTGTGCAACTTGCCAACGCTGCCGGTGAGGTGGTGCTGCTGCGGTTTAGCCGCGGCGTCAGGCAGGCCCCTCTCCTAGCCAAGCTGCTGACGGATCCCGGCATCGAGAAGATTTTCCACTATGCCCGTTTTGACCTGGCCATGCTGCGCTACCACCTGGGGATCCAAGTCTGGCCGGTCTTCTGCACCAAGATTGCTAGCAAACTGGCTCGCACCTACACCAGCAAGCACAGCCTCAAAGATGTGGTGAGCGAGCTGTGCGGGGTCGAGTTGAACAAGGCAGCCCAGAGCTCCGACTGGGGAGCTGTCCATGCCCTCTCGGCGGAGCAGTTGGAGTACGCAGCCAACGACGTCCGCTACTTGATCCCGGTGCGCCACAAGTTGGCCCAGATGCTGCAGCGAGAGGAGCGCTGGGAACTGGCGCAGCGTTGCTTCCAGCACCTTCCCACCCTCGTCGAGCTGGATCTGCTGGGGTATAGCAACGTCTTCGAGCACCAGTAGTGGCAGCCTCTAAAGCTAGTTGGCCAAGTCGGGGAAAGTAGCCCGCACGGCGGGGTGGATGAGCTTGCCGGAGCGAATGTTAAGCCCTTTGGCCAAGGCTAGATCTTGTTCCAGGGCAGCGGCCAGGCCAAGGTTGGCCAGCTTGAGAATGTAGGGGAGCGTGGCATTGACCAAGGCTTGGGTTGAGGTCCAGGGGACAGCCCCTGGCATGTTGGGAACGCCGTAGTGCAACACGCCGTAGGCTTCGTAAACCGGCTGGGCATGGGTGGTGGCCCTAGTGGTGGCAATGCAGCCCCCCTGATCCACCGCGACGTCCACAATTAGGGATCGGGGCCGCATCTGAGCCACCAGCTCCTCCCTCACCAAAATTGGCGCCCGCCTGCCCGGCACTAACACCGCTCCCACCACGAGATCGGCCTTGCGAACGCACTCCTCGATGGTTTGGGGGGTGCTGTAGAGCAACTCCACTCGCGATCCAAAAATGAGCTCCAGCTCGTTGAGCCGCTGCAGGTTAATGTCCAAAATCTGCACCTGCGCTCCCAGGCCAACGGCCACTTTGGCCGCCTCTGTACCCACGGTTCCTCCGCCCAAAATCACCACTCGTCCCGGTGGCACACCTGGGATCCCGCCCAGCAGTACGCCTCGCCCCCCCGCTTGGCGGGTGAGGTAGTGGGCACCAAATTGCACCGAGAGCCGCCCGGCAATCATGCTCATGGGCATCAAAAGAGGCAGGGAGCCATCGGCCAGCTCCACTGTCTCGTAAGCTAGGCAAGTGGCCCCCGAACGCAGGAGGGCTTGGGTGAGCTCGCGGCTAGCCGCCAAGTGCAAGTAGGTAAATAGGATCAGATCCGGATGGAGCAGCGGATACTCTGCGGGCAGGGGCTCTTTCACCTTCACCACCAACTGCTGCTGGTAGATCTCCTCAGGAGTAGCAGCCAGCCTGGCCCCCGCCTTCTCATAGTCCTCGTCAGTAAAGCCGGCTCCCTGGCCCGCTTGAGTTTCCACCCACACCTGGTGCCCCTGCTCAGTCAAGACCCGCACCGCCGCTGGTGTTAGGCCGACGCGGAATTCCTGCTCTTTAATCTCCCTGGGCACGCCAATGCGCATAGGGATCCCTGGAGGACTGCCTTCGAGTTTGTGCGCGCTCTGTTAAAGTGTAAGCGTGATTTACGGCCCGGATCTGTGACCGTTGTCTCCGCTGCTGCTACACCCGCTGCCCCAGAGACGACTCTACTCAACGTCTGGCAAGTCCTAGCCGAGAAGTTTGCTGACCAGCCTGCCCTCAGGGATCCCCATGCCCAGCCGGTCTTTGAGATTTCCTATGGGGAACTGTTCCGCCGCATTCAGACGCTGGCTGCTGGCTTACAGGCTTTGGGCATTTGCCCTGGGGATCGGGTAGCCATTTTTGCCGACAATTCCCCCCGCTGGCTGATGGCGGATCTGGCCACGCTGTTTACAGGAGCAGTCAATGTGCCGCGCAGCGCCGTAGCGGATCCAGCGGAGCTGGGCTACATTTTGCGCCATTCTGGGAGCACCGCTGTGATTGCCCAGGATGTGAAGACGCTGGCACGGGTTCGGTCAGTTGTGGAGGAGCTGGGCCTGGAGCGGCTGTTGCTGCTTTCGGACGAAGAAGAGCCAGGAGTAGTGAATTTTTCTCAGTGGCTGCAAACAGGGCGAGAACACCGCTACGAGCCCCCCAAGTTGGAGCGATCCCAGTTGGCCACCATCATCTACACTTCCGGCACCTCCGGTCAGCCCAAGGGGGTGATGCTCAGCCACGGCAACCTCATGCACCAGGTGGAGAACTTGGGCGCGGTCGTACAGCCCCAACCGGGGAACAAGGTGTTGAGCATTCTGCCCACTTGGCACTCTTATGAGCGGGCTTGCGAGTATTTTCTCCTTAGTCGCGCCTGCACGCTGGTCTATACCAGCCCTCGCTTTATCAAACAAGATCTTCAACAGGAGCAGCCCCACTATTTGGTGGCAGTGCCGCGCATTTGGGAAACCGTTTATGAAGGGATCCAGCGGCAATTCAAAGAGAAAAGCCCCCTCCTGCAGTGGCTAATCCGCGCTCTGATGGCTGTCAGTGAAAGCCATGTGCTCTCTGGACGGATAGCTCGCAACCAGTCAATTTTGCATTACGGAGTCAGCCCCTGGGTGCGCCTACGGGCTCGCTTGCAACATTGGCTGCTCTGGCCCCTGCATCGGCTGGCCGATTGGCTCATCTACCGCAAGGTGCGACAAGCACTAGGCCCCAATTTTCAACATGCTATTAGCGGCGGCGCCTCCCTACCTGCCTATCTGGATCTGTTCTATGAAGTTGTTGGGATTTCCATCTTGAATGGCTACGGCCTCACGGAAACCTCGCCAGTGCTATGCGCGCGGCGTCCTGACAACAACGTACGCGGTACGGCTGGCCCACCGCTGCCAGGGACGGAGTTTCGCATTGTCGATCCGGAAACCCGGCAGCCCTTGCCCCCTGGCCAAAAGGGGTTGATCCTGGCCCGTGGCCCGCAGGTGATGATGGGCTACTACAACAATCCAGAAGCCACCGCTAAAGTTCTCAGCTCCGATGGCTGGTTTGAAACCGGGGATCTAGGCTGGCTCACTCCCGACGGCCAACTGGTGATCACCGGCAGGGCCAAGGATGTCATTGTCTTGCGCAACGGCGAGAACATTGAGCCACAGCAACTGGAAGATGCCTGCCTGCAATCTCCCTACATCAGCCAGATTGTGATCGTCGGGCAAGACCAGAAAAAATTGGCTGCCCTCATCTACCCCAACCTCGAAGCCCTCAAGGCCTGGGCTGCTGAACAAGGGATCCCTACTGCCGAGACCGAGCTGCTCGTTCACCCGCAGGTGCGCCGCTTCATCTTGCAAGAAGTACGCCGCCGCATCCAAGAGCGCCCTGGCTATCGGCCCGACGAGCAAGTTGCTGACTTTCGCTTCTTGCCAGAGCCCTTGAGTGTGGAAAACGGCCTCATGACCCAGACGCTGAAAATTAAGCGCAACCCTGTGGCGGAGCGCTACGCTCACCTCATCGAGGAGATGTACCGATCTTTGAAGTAGAGCCAGCCTTCTAGGTTTGGGATCCCCGTTTCTGCTCCAGGTAACGCCGGAATTGCTCCGGCGGGATTGCCCCCCGGTAGGCCCCGCAGTAGTAGAGGGTGAGCACCGCCTTGTAGGCCCAGTCGGTCGCCACCACGTCTGGGAAAGGGCTGGGCAGCGTATCGGCTTGGTTGGCGGCGCAGGCTTGCAAAATCCGCTCCGTGGTGAGCTGTTCTGCCAAGTCCGGAGGGAGCTCCCGCAGGTTAGCCTGGGCCAGAACCGCTCCCGGCAGGCACAAGCTGGCGAGGGTCGCCGCCCAAAAAGCGCGAGTGAAGAGGTGTTGCCAGTTCATGGCTCTCAAAGGGAAGAGTTGACAAGTGCTTTCTCTAGGGTAGTACGAGCCAGAAGAGCGCCTGGATGGGAGTAAACTCCCTCAGATCCCGCTTCTGGCATTAAGATGTAGGAAACCTGCGGGAGCAGAAGAGAGTGGGATCGCAAGCTGCCAATGGTCTCCCTGCATGGCCATGTAGAGCTGAGAGCGCGATAGATCGAAGCCAATGAGTTTATCGCAAGGGCCGGGTTTTGATGGGGTGGATCCCCCGGATCCGAAGCTGATCGATGCCTGTGTGCATTGTGGGTTTTGCCTGACCACCTGCCCCAGCTATCGCGTCCTCGGCAAGGAGACGGATTCGCCGCGGGGCCGCATCTACCAGATGGACGCCCTCAATCAGGGCCAAATCTCTCTCTCAGCGGCAGTGGTTTCCCACTTCGACACTTGTCTGGGCTGTTTGGCCTGTGTAACGGCTTGCCCCTCGGGGGTGCGCTACGACCGGCTGATTGCCGCTACCCGACCTCAGATTGAGCGCAACTACCGCCGCAACCTCTGGGATCGACTGTACCGCCAGTTGATTTTTTTCCTCTTCCCCTATCCGGAGCGGCTGCGACCGCTGCTCTGGCCCCTCTGGCTCTACCAAAAGATGGGGATCGGCGCCTGGATCCGCAAGGGGCTGGAAAAGATCTCCCCGCGGCTGGCGGCCATGGAATCGCTGCTGCCCCCTTTGCAGGTGGAGCACCTTTTGCCCAAGCACTATCCGGAGCGGATCCCGGCGGTGGGCGAGCGCCGCTTTCGCGTGGGGCTGATTCTTGGCTGTGTGCAGCGCCTGTTTGTCCCCCAGGTAAATGAGGCCAGTATGCGCGTCTTAGCCCACAATGGCTGTGAGGTGGTGATCCCACCTGCCCAGGGCTGTTGCGGAGCCTTGCCCCACCACCAAGGGCAATTGCAGCAGGCGAAAACTCTGGCCCGCCAGATGGTGGATGCTTTTGCTGTCTACGACTTGGATGCCATTCTCATCACTGCCTCTGGCTGCGGGCATACGCTGAAGGAGTACGGCCACATCCTGGGTGAGGATCCCCACTACCAAGAGAAAGCAGCCCAGTTTGCGGCCAAAGTCAAGGACATCCAGGAGTTTCTTGCTCAGGTGGGGTTGACCGCTCCTCTCCATCCGCTGCAGCCGGATCCCTTGGTGCTGGTCTATCAGGATGCCTGCCACATGCTACACGGGCAGCGCCTTAGCCAGGAGCCGCGCCAACTGCTGCGGCAGATCCCGGGCCTGGAGCTGCGGGATCCCGTCGATGCTGCCCTCTGCTGTGGCAGCTCCGGCGTCTACAACCTGTTGCAACCCGAGGTGGCGGACGAGCTGGGATCCCAAAAGGTGGCCAACCTCCTCAACACCGGCGCCCAGGGGATTGTCTCCGCCAACATCGGCTGCCGCTTGCAAATCCAAAAGCACCTGCGCCTGCAAGGCAAGGCCAGGATCCCCATCTTCCACCCCATGGAGCTCTTGGACCGGGCTCTCCAACCGCCCACTCCAGAGCTAGCCAAGGCAACTGCCTAGCTAGAGCTTGAGAGCGGCGCGGGGATCGTAGGACTGGATGCGCTGCAGCTTTTCGTAGAGCTCTCGTTCCTCCTCCGAAAGCCGCGTGGGCAAATAGATCTGAACTACCGCGTAGAAGTCGCCCCGCTCCCCGTTGCCCTTGGGAAAGCCCCGCTCTGCCAACCGCAGCTTTCGCCCTGGTTGCGTCCCTGGCGGGATGCGCAGCTTCACCAGCCCGTCTAGCGTGGGCACCTCCACCTGGGCACCTAAAACCGCCTCGCTGGGACTAAGCGGCAGGTCGCAGTAGACGTCAAACCCCTCTAGGCGGTAGAAGGGATGCTCCTTCAGCTCGATCTTGAGGTAGAGATCGCCAGCGCCCCCGTTGGGTTTGGGGTGGCCCTGGCCGCGCAGGCGAATTCGCTTGCCCGGCGTGATTCCCGGTGGGATGCTCACCTCAAGCACGCGATCCCCGCCCACCCTCAGGCGGCGCTTTCCCCCCTCAAACGCTTCCGGGATGGAAAGGTGGAGGGTGGCCTCCGCGTCGTAGTTGGCATTGGCCGAAGGACTGCTGCGGTCTTTGCCAGAGCTGCGCACTCGCCCTAGCAGTTGATCGATAAAATCCTGAAAGTCTTCAAACTGGTCGAAATCGACGCCCCCTCCCCCCAAGCCAAAGTCCTCGCCAAAGGAGCTTTCGCCAAAGGGGCTGCTGTAGGTCTCTCGCCGGTAGCGAAAGCCACCCTGCTGGTGGTACTGGCTGAATTGGTCGTACTGCCTGCGCTTGCTGGGATCGGAGAGAACCTCGTAGGCTTCGTTGATGTCTTTAAACTTTTCCTCAGCAGTTTTGTCGTTGGGGTTGACGTCTGGGTGGTATTTCCGCGCCAAGCGACGATAGGCCTGCTTGATCTCCTCAGCAGTGGCTGTCTTGCTAACCCCCAGAATTTTGTAGTAGTCCTTGAAGCTTTGCATGGAGGCATCCGCAGGCGGAGGGCTACCAACCCCGAAGAAGGAAGGAGGCGGGCTAGTGACCCTTGCCCATCCCCTCCCTCCTCCTGTTGAAACTGCCACCAGAAGCCGGATCCCTCCTTCCTAGAGGGATCCCGCAGGGGTTACTTGGCCTCAGTGAAATCGGCGTCAATGACGTCATCGCTGCCGCCGGCAGTCTTCCCTGCGCTAGCAGTGGAGCTAGAGGAAGCGCCAGCTTGCTGATAGAGCTCGCTGCTCACGGCGTAGAGAGCCTCCTGCAGCTCCCGCTCCTTGCTTTGGATGGCGCTGTCGTCATCGCGCTGGATGGCCTCCCGCAGCTCCCGCACCAGGGTCTCGATTTGGCTGCGCTTGCTGGAGGAGATCTTGTCTCCCAGCTCCTTCAACTGCCGCTCGGCCTGGTAGGCCAGAGAGTCGGCCTTGTTGCGGCGCTCGATTTTCTCGCGGCGGGCGCGGTCTTCGGCGGCGTATTTTTCCGCCTCGGCAATCATCCGCTCCACCTCTTTGCTATCGAGCGTGGAGGCGCCAGTGATGGAGATGCTCTGCTCCTTGCCGCTTCCTCTGTCTCTAGCCGTTACCTTGAGGATGCCGTTGGCGTCGATATCAAAGGTCACCTCAATTTGGGGCACACCGCGAGGAGCGGGTGGGATCCCTTCCAGCCTGAAGCGGCCCAGCGATTTGTTGTCGCGAGCCAACTCCCGCTCCCCTTGGATCACGTGGATTTCCACCGAGGTCTGCCCATCTTCCGCTGTGGAGAAGATCTCCGTCTTGCGGGTGGGAATGGTGGTGTTGCGCGGGATCAGCTTGGTGGCGATACCGCCCAGGGTTTCTACCCCCAGCGACAGGGGAGTGACATCCAAGAGCAGCACGTCTTTGACCTCGCCCGCCAGCACCGCGGCCTGGATGGCAGCGCCGACAGCCACTACCTCGTCGGGGTTGACGGTTTGGTTGGGCTCCTTGCCCAGCAGTTCCCTCACCAACCGCTGTACCGCCGGAATGCGGGTGGAACCGCCCACCAGCACCACTTCGTTGATGTCAGCCTTGGTGAGCTTAGCATCCCGCAGGGCCTGCTCCACCGGACCTTTGCAGCGCTCTAGCAGGTCGGCGCAGAGGTGCTCAAAGTGGGCGCGCGAGAGCTTCAGCTCCAGGTGCTTCGGACCGTCGGCGGTGGCAGTGATGAAGGGCAGGTTGATGGTGGTCTCCAAGACGCTGGACAGCTCAATCTTGGCTTTCTCCGCAGCTTCTGTTAGCCGCTGCAGAGCCTGCCGGTCTTGCCGCAGGTCGATCCCTTCCATGCGCTTGAACTCTTCGGCCATCCAGTCGACGATCTTCTTGTCGAAGTCGTCGCCGCCCAGTTGCGTGTCGCCGCTGGTGGCTTTCACCTCAAAGACCCCATCTCCTACCTCGAGAATGGAGACGTCGAAGGTACCACCGCCCAGGTCAAAGACAAGGATGGTCTCGTTGGTGCGCTTATCCAAGCCGTAGGCCAAGGAAGCCGCGGTCGGCTCGTTGATGATGCGCAGCACCTCCAAGCCAGCAATGCGGCCTGCATCTTTGGTGGCCTGCCGCTGAGAGTCATTAAAGTAGGCAGGCACGGTAATAACGGCTTGGGTGACCTGTTGACCCAGGTAGCGGCTGGCATCTTCGACCAGCTTGCGCAGCACCATGGCCGAGATTTCCTCGGGGGCAAATTCCTTGTTCATGCGGGGTGAGTACAACTTGACATTGCCCCGTTCATCCCGCCGCACCTGGTAGGGAACCCTCCTGGCCTCGGCGCCCACCTCGTCGTACTTGCGCCCGATAAACCGCTTGACGGAGTAAAAGGTGTTCTCGGGGTTGAGCACTGCCTGGCGACGGGCCATCTGACCCACCAGGCGCTCCCCATCCTTGGTAAAGGCAACTACCGAGGGTGTGGTGCGGCTCCCCTCGGCATTAGCAATAACCGTGGGGACACCCCCCTCCATTACGGCGACAACCGAGTTGGTTGTGCCCAGATCAATTCCTACAACTTTTCCCATCGGCTCCTTCTTCTCCTCTTTGTGTGTACAGGACTTCGGTTACCGCCGCCAGCCCATCCGCTTGTGGGGTAGCTTGGGCAGCCAACTTGCGAAAATCTGGCAAAGGCTTAGCCATTTCCTGAGCCGATCTTAACCAGGTGGTTGGCAACGCTAGGGCGAGAATGCCGCCCATTTCTGGGGGTTGAAAAGCCGACCTATTACGGATCTCCGTACCTGCGGGGTTGGGGAGTCGGAGCTTCGGGAGTGGGGAGAAAAACTCATCCAGGGCCGCCACCGCAAGAGTTGCAGGCCCAGACCAACTTCACGTCGCCAATCACCCCTTTGCTGAGGAGCAGCCAGGCGCTCGTGCCCTTCCCCGCAGGGTTACAGCGGGGATCCATCGAGGCAAAAAAGAGCATTAGTGAGAAAGACTAAGAAAAACAGCAAAAGAAAGAGAAAGAGAGAGCTTGCTGCTAGAGCCTTTTTCAAGGAGCTCTCAAGCCCAAAGCCTTATCTGGCAAGGCTTAGGCGGTTTCCGGCACAGCCTCCCTGCTTGGGAAAAATCTTGACGCCTTCTGAAATAGAGCAATATATTTTGGATTCTGTGCGGAAATCCTGCGCTGTTCACATCTCGGTATCTGGGGGACTGCTATGCCGACTTTGACTCGTTCTCCCTGGACACTGCGAGACAGCGAAAAGCTCTATCGCATCTGCTACTGGGGGGAGCCCTACTTCCGTATCAACGCCGCTGGTCATGTGGAGGTAACCCCAAAGGGCCTACAGCAGCAGGAACCGGGCATTGACCTGTACCACCTGGTGAAGGATCTGGTGGAACGGGGTTTGCAGTTGCCGTTGTTGATTCGCTTTCCCGAGATTGTGGCCGACCGCATGCGGCAGCTTTGCCAGAGCTTTCAGCAGGCCATTGAGCGCTTTGGCTACCCCAATGTCTATCGGGGGGTTTACCCGGTCAAGGTGAACCAGCAGCGCCACCTGGTGGAAGAGGTGGTGAAGCACGGTCGCGCCTACCATTTTGGCCTGGAAGCGGGATCGAAGCCGGAGCTGTTGATTGCCCTAGCTCTACTGGACACTCCTGGGGCTTTGCTAATCTGCAATGGCTACAAAGACCGCGATTTTATGGAAACGGCCCTCTTGGCCCAGCGGCTGGGGCGCACACCCATCATCGTCCTGGAGCGGCTGCAGGAGCTGGAGCTGGTGCTGCAGGCTGCCGAGCACCTGGGCATTGATCCCATGCTGGGGGTGCGGGCCAAGCTTTCTACCCAAGGCAGCGGGCGCTGGGGCACCTCGGCCGGGGATCGGGCCAAGTTTGGCCTTACAGCGACGGAGATTTTGCAGGTGGTGGAACGGCTGCGGGAAGTCGGCAAGCTGCACTGTCTGCGCCTATTGCACTACCACATCGGCTCGCAGATCTCGATGGCGAGTGTGCACGGGCGGGCTGTGCGGGAGGCCAGCCAGATCTACATTGAACTCGTCAAGCTGGGAGCGCCGATGGGCTACCTGGATATCGGCGGCGGCTTAGGGGTTGACTACGACGGATCCCAGTCCCCCAGTCATTTCTCCCAGAGCTATAGCGTCGAGGACTACGCCGCCACCGTGGTGCAGACAGTGCTGACCACCCTACAGCCGCATGGGATCCGGCCACCGGTGCTGGTTACCGAAAGCGGGCGGGCCTTGATGTCCCACCAGTCGGTGTTGGTCTTTGACGTGCAGGATGTCAATGTGGCTAGCCCCTACCCCATGCCTACCCACCTCACCTCCAGTGCAGAGGTGATCCAGAAGCTAAACCAGCTCTACTACGAGATCCGGCCCGATACCCTAGTGGCCGATTATCGCCGCTGCCAGGAGCTAAAAGAAGCTGCCCTGCGCCAGTTCATCGAGGGATCCCTCAGCTTGCAGGAGCGGGCCGAGGTGGAGCGGCTGTTTTGGAACTGCTCCGACAAGATCTGCACCTTGGCCTACGAGCAGTACCAGGCAGGACAGCCCGTGGCTGTAGATCTCCTGGAGCTGGACGAGATGCTGGCCAGCATCTACTACGGCAATTTCTCCCTGTTCCAGTCCCTGCCGGATAGCTGGGCCATCGGCCAGGTCTTTCCCATCATGCCCATCCACCGTCTGGACGAGGAGCCGCGCCAATGGGCTACCTTGGCGGATCTAACCTGCGACAGCGACGGCAAGATCAACCGCTTCTTTGGCGAAGACGGCCAAATCACCTCGGTCTTGCCGCTGCATGATCCCGACGGGCAGCCCTACCTGCTGGGGGTGTTCTTGGGAGGTGCCTACCAGGAGATCCTGGGGGATCTGCACAACCTCTTTGGCGACACCAACGCGGTGCATGTCCGCACCCGTCCTGGCGGCTATCACGTCTCCCAAGTGATCAAGGGAGACACGATTGCTGAGGTGCTGAGCTGGGTGCAATACACCAGCGAAGACCTGGTGGAAGCCCTGCACCACGCCACTGAAGCCGCGCTACAAAGGGGGCAGATCACTCTAGAGCAGGCTAGGGCGCTGCAGCAGCACTTTGAAGACAACCTGCGGGCCTACACTTACCTGCACCGCTAGCTGCCCCTCTGCTATCCCGGCTTTAGCTCGTGGGGGTGTAGGGGTAGCTGAGATCTGCGCTGTACTCAGCGCCGGGAGTAGGTCACGGAAGGGGTGGGCTCTATGGCCCCCTTTTTCTAATGACAGCTTCCGGCCTGAGCAGAGGTGCTCCTTACCCGGCAATCTGAACCAGACACGGGTTTGATCCACAGCCAACCAAAAAAAGCAGGGTCACGCCAGCTATCCCTGCCCGCTGGCAACGTACTCTCAAGCCCGGCGAAGAAAGTTGACCAACGCCAACAAAACCAAAGCCCCAACGGTTGCCATCAACAATTTCCCCAGCAGACCTGTAGCCCATAAGCCGAGCAAGTTGAAAAGGTATTCTCCCACAACTGCTCCGCAAATGCCGACAATGATGTTACCGATCAGGCCAAAACCGTAGCCGCGCTGGATAGACCCTGCCAGCCAACCGGCAATTGCCCCGATCACTAGAGACCTTAGTACGCTTTCCATGCCCTTTGCTCCTTCTTTTCCCGAGACAAATCCACTCCACCTCCAGCTTCTTTCGAAGTCGAGGCGGAGCCTGGCAGTGACCTGATAACTGCAGGGATCCCTTGCTTTCCACGGCTCCCCAGCTCTACAAAAGGAAAGACTGGCAGGGTGAGATCTGCCAGCCTAGGTTAGTTCCCTGGAAGTGAGCTGAGAGCGTCGTTGCCAACGACTTCAACCCAGTTCCAGTCTCTGCCGTTTCCCCCCCTCCCGAAGTGATCCGGATCACGCGGCAAAGGTTCTTTAGAAGCGGCCCTGCTCCCCACCTCTGACCGACAAAGGTCAAAGCAATGGAGGCAGAGCCCTAGAACAAGGGCAATTGCTGCTCTTCCCAGTCGGCGGGGCTTGGAGGATCCACCTCCTCCTCGTTGGCATTCCCTTCCGGCAAGGGATCTGCTGCTTCCGCCAGCAACTGACGGGCAGCCGCCAGCAACTCGTTGCGCAAAGGGGCCAGATCGCTGCGGTCAGCTAGATACTGCTCCAGAGCCGTCAGGGGCTCTAGATGTCTGGGATCCAAGCCCGGCAAGCGGATGCGGCCAGGGCTGACCACTTCTGGGGCAATGGTGTAGCTGAAGGCAGGGGCAAGGGCTTGGTGCAGAGCCCGCTCGTCAATGCCATCGAGCTGGTCGGGGCGAAGGCGGTAGATGAGGCGTAGGATGGAGCCGGCTACAGGGGCCTTGGCAATGGCCTCCAGGAGTTTGGCTTGCACTTCTTGGAGGGGATAGGGGGTGAGATCCAGGCGGATGGTGTGAAAGGCGCGGGCGGGCAAGGGCAAAAATTCGTAGCTTGCTCCTGTGGCCGTAACCTCTGCCACTACGCAACCTTTTTCCTCTTTTTCCTCCCCGAAGTCCACCCGCTCGATGCTGCCGGGATAGATCACCAAGGGATCCCGACAGAGCACCTGGTGGCAGTGCACATGCCCCAAAGCCACGTACTGGTAAGCTGGCCGCGCCAGCAACCAGAGGGGCACCGTCAGTCCTTTGCCTACCGAAAGATGCCGCTCGGCCCCGTGGCGGGCTGTATCTACCATTACATGGGCCAGTAAAATTGCCGGGATCCCGGGCCGTAACCTGCGGGCCTCCCCTTCCAGCGCCAGATCCAAGCGCTGTAGCAGCTTCTGGGTCAGCCCTTCAGGGTCAAGGCCCAAGCCCTCTTGGCGGGCCAGTAGGGTGGAGCGGTTTAGCCAAGGCAGGGTGGTCACCTGGACTGGGCCGCTGCGAGTTTCAATCCAATGGGTCTGCAGCCGATCCCCGACGACAAACCCCGCCACCCCTAAGGCCCGGTAGATGGCTAGGCTGTTGCCCTCCTGGCCCTGTCCGTATTGGTCGTGGTTACCCACCAAGAGAACGGTCGGGATGCCGGCATCAGCCAACCGGCGAAACTGCTGGGCAAAGAGTTCTTGGTGCCGAGGGGGCGGCGTCGCATCGGGAAAGGCATCTCCCCCAAACAGAACTAAGTCCACAGCTAGATCGAGGGCAAGGTCAATGCACCGCTGCAAGGAAGCCACAAAATCCTCCAAGCGGGTGTTCAGTCCCGTGGCCGGGTTGATGGAGCCGTAGGCTAGGCCACTGCCCAAATGGACATCGGAAAAATGCAACAGCCTCACCATCTCAGCCGCCCTTCTCTAAATTCCAGGCCCAGCCTGGGATCCCTGCCTAAGCTAAGTTTCTCGGCGCGGCCGGGCCCACTCTAGCCGCAAGGGCCGACCCATAAATTCCTGACCGTTGGCAACGTTAATGGCTTCTTCTTCCTCCGCCTTGGTGGCCAACTCCACAAATGCAAAACCCCTTGTCTGGCCGGTTTCTCGGTCTCTCGGGATCGTAACCGACTTAACGTTCCACCGCTGCTGGAAGAAGGCTTTGAGCTCTTCAGTTGAAGCTTTATAGTTTAGGTTTCCCACAAAAATGGTCATAGCAATGTAAGAAGGCAAGGCACAGGTCAGGAGGAGCAGCAGCCCCAGCTCAAGGTACTTCACTTCTACCATGGCGCCTTGCTCGCTTGCCCAAAATAACAAGACGTAAAGGGATCCCTGCTCAAAAAGCTTCGCATCTCCCTATCCGAAATGCGCCCTCGTCAAATCTGTAGAACTGGACTTTTTCTGCTACTTCGTTGAGATCTCCCTCCCCCACCTAGCTACCAGGACTTGGCATCTTATTGCAGCTTGTTAAGGGAGATTGTTAAGATATGTGTTATCCTGACTGCGTCGCGCGTCAGGGGCAGGGTTGGAATAGCCCAAAGCAAGTCTCTGACCTACCCCCAAGCCTCTCGAGGTGACGATAATGGAGGAAACGCCAGGTCTTTCTTTGGAACAAGAATTTCGCCAGCGGGCTTTTGAGATGCTGGTGGCTCGCATGAGTCCCGAGCAAGCTAAGGACATCCTGGTCAAGCTGCACAAGCAAATGCTGCTGCAGGAGGCCACCTATCGCCAGTTGCTGCGCCAGTTCCTCAACGCCTAGGGGTGTATGCATGCCCTTTCATTTCCCACCTGGTGGATTCACGTGGCCAGCGTCTTGGAGTGGCTGGCGGCCATCGTTTGGGTGTGGCAGTTTGGGGAGCGAACGGGGCGCCCCGAATGGCGAAGCCTGAGCTGGGCGATGCTGCCGGCGCTGGTGGGAGCCATGTGTGCCATTACCTGGCACTGGTTTGACAACGACCCCAACTTGGAGGGGCTGGTGACTGCTCAGGCTGGGTTTACCCTGCTGGGCAACTGTACGCTGGCGTGGGCAGCCTACCGCATTTGGCGAGCCGAGCAGGCGGAGGAACGAGATCCCAGCTAAGCAATGAACAGCTTGTTTGCTCTCTCTCTGTTTCCCTACTTGCTCTTTTTGTTCTTCCTGTCGCGGCTGCGCCGGATCCCGCGCTTGGCGTTGGCGGGCTTTTGGCTGCTGCTGCTTTTTGTTGCCGTCAGCATCCCAGCAGGGTTGTACGCCCAGAAGCACTACGGCACTTCTTTAGCCAATGTGGATCCCCTCCATGGAGGGGCAGAGGCTTTTCTCACTCTCTCCAACATTTTGGTGGCCTTGGGCTTCAAGCAAGCCCTTGACCAGAAGGCCCAGGGATCCCCGAACAGCCCTGAGCAGTCGTGAGTCCTCAGGCCTAACTTCCAGGCGTCCCCGGGGTTTGAGCAAGTGTAGAATGAGGGGGCCAGCTAGACAACCTGATGTTTGTTCTTGTAAGAGACCTGCCCGATGGTGGCCACGCTTTCTGTCCCCAAAGTTAAACTCAAAAACCCACCGCTGCGCATCTATCGCATGGGGGACAAGGTGCTGCGGCAACCGGCCAAGCGGATTAGCCAAGTCAACGACGAGATCCGCCAATTGGCGCGCGATATGCTGCAGACCATGTACAGCGCTGATGGCATTGGTCTGGCAGCGCCACAGGTGGGCGTTCCCAAGCGCTTGATTGTGGTGGACATCTATCCCGACAAGCCAGAAGTGCCGCCGCTGGTACTGATTAATCCGGAGATCCGCGAGTACCTTGGCGAAACGGTGGCTGCTCAGGAGGGTTGCCTAAGCATTCCAGGCGTCTTCTGTGAGGTTCTACGCGCCCAGGGAGTGGTGGTGTCGTTTAAGGACGAAAGCGGACGGCCCCGCACAATCCAAGCCGATGACTTGCTAGCGCGGGTCATCCAACACGAAATCGATCATCTCAACGGTGTGCTGTTTGTTGATTACGTGGAAAACGAACTGCTGCTGGATCAGGAGCTGCGCAAGCATGGCTTCCAGATGCAGGATGTGCAACGCAGAGCTAATCCCCTTGCCGCTCCTGCCCTGAAACCTCTCTAGGTTATTTGCGCAGGCGCTGGGCCAAGAGCTGCTCCTCCAGGGCGGCAATGCGGTTGTAAGCAGCAGTTAGCTGCGCGCTCAAGCGCTGGATCTGAGCCTCAGGGGCAAGATCATAGGTCGGCTGGCGGTTGCCGACTACAGGCGGATCCTCCTCCAGCAAAAAGTTATGGCTCCCATCTCCAACCAAGTCGGCGTTTAGGGTGCTATAGCAGGAGGAGGCGGGCACAGCTTTTTTGGCCTCTTGCCGCGCCAGCAGGGCAGCGGCCACCTGCTCTGGCAGCCGTTCAATGGCAGCTTTTAGCTCCTGAATTTGCCCCTCCAGACGCTCAAAATAGTGCTGCAAGGTTTCGCTCATAGCTGCCCCGCTCTTAACTCTTTACTCCCATTGAAAGAGACAGGTTTCTATCCCTCCCTCCCTTCGCCCAGATCATTTAACGATTGAACAAAAAATGCAGGATTCCCTCCCCTCCTCCCCTCAGCGAGGTTACACCTTGCCCGTGTTTGCAGTGGCTGCTGCCAAGGCAGCCTTTCACCACCTCCTCAAGATTCCCTTGCCCCAGGAGGGTGGTTGTCCCGTCGTGGCAGTGCAGGTGGAGCCTGAGGTGGGATCGGTCAGGATCCCGGTGGAGCAGGTGGCCACGTTGTCGGAGAACACCGCTTTAGCCATCACCCGCTCGGATCCCGGCCCTCACCTGGATCTCACCCGCAACACGCCGGTCTGGGGGTGGGTGGCTCTGGAGGAAAAAGATCCCACCGCTCCCCCTTTGCTTCTAGAAGCTGGCGAGGGGCTAGGGCGACACGCTGACGGCAGCCCAGCCATCTATGCCTACGCCCGGCATCTGTTTGAGGTCAACCTTTTGGCAGGGATCCCGGAGGGTTATCGCCTGCGGGTGCGCATCATTTTGCCGGAAGGCAAGCTGCTGGCAGAACGCACCTCCAATGCTGCTTTCGGGGTGCTGGAGGGGCTAGCCCTGGTGGGGACGCGGGCGGAGGT
>NZ_JANSIT010000024.1:0-17050 GCF_047462215.1 Synechococcus sp. O70.1
AACTCTTTTCAACAAGGTAATAGGGGAGTTTGAGTTTCTGCCCGGCCATATTTTTGCCCATGTCATCCTAGCCGACGAGATTAACCGCACCTCGCCGCGCACCCAGAGCGCCCTGCTAGAGGCGATGGCGGAAAAGCAGGTTTCGCTGGACGACCGCACCTACCCGCTGCCCCGCCCCTTCATCGTGCTAGCCACCCAAAACCCTTTGGAGTACCACGGCACCTATCCCCTGCCAGAAAGCCAGTTGGATCGGTTCTTGGTGCGGCTGTCGATTGGCTACCCCAGCCCTGAAGTTGAGCGATCCCTCCTGTTGCATCGGCAACAGGCGGATCCCGTGGAGGCTCTGCAGCCCGTGCTTTCGCTGGCCGAGTTACGGGAGATTCAGGCGGCGGTGGATCAGGTGTACCTGGAGGGATCCCTGGCCGACTACCTTCTCCAGGTAGTCCAGGCTACACGCACCTCCAAGCTGCTGCGGGCTGGGGTCTCCACTCGAGGGGCGTTGGCTTTGGCAAGGGCAGCGCGAGCCAGGGCCCTCGTAAAGGGACGCGGCTTCTGCCTGCCCGAGGATCTACAGGCCTTGTTCGTGCCGGTGCTGGCCCATCGTGTTTCCCTAGCTGGAGGGGGAGAGATGGCAAGTAACCGCCGGCAGGAAGCCGAAGCCATCATCCGCGACATTGTGGCCACGGTCGAGCCCCCGGTTTGATATTCCAGAAGACAGTCGAGGGGGTTGCCCTGCCTGAGGCTTGCGCTTCTCTGGCCCAGGGGCTGGCTAAATTGGGGGCTGGCAGAGCTAGGGGGCCTTTGCGCCGCTTTTCCGGTAATGGAGAATAGGGGATAGATGCTCACGGCTTCAGGATGAGCCAGCTACCTCAGACCACTGCCCATGTGCAGATTACCCGCCGCTCCTGGCAGGAGGGTGCCATTGAAGGGGAAGTCAGCGCTAACGGCTGGGTTTGGCACTTTTGCTGGCGCTTTCGAGGTGGAGGGCTTAGGGTGGAGCCCTCAGTGGGGCGAGCCCTGATTTGCGATCCCTTGAGCCGTTTTTTGGAGAAATCGGATTACCTGCTAGAGCCCGGCAGCAACTACTCATTTGTTATTCGTAGCCGCCTCTAAATAGCCGTTTGGAATCCTCACGCGGGAGAGGCTAGCGCTGAGCAGACCTCCCTTTCCTCGTCATGTCGGCTACCTCTGTGCTGCCGGCGGACAAGTTCTAATATTGGGATGGTCGTTCTAGGAGCTGCCTTCATGACCTCTTCCTCCCACCTAGCGGCTGCAGAGCAGGCCAGTGGTTTTGCTAACGGCCTGAAGGAGGCCTCTCTCCTGGCGCAACGGGATTCCTTGGACCGGGCCCTCCCTAGGGACGAGGTGCTCGATCGTCGGAACACCTTGTTGAACCAGCGCCTGCAACTGGTTGAAGAACTTTGGGAATCGGTAATCCTGCGGGAGTGCGGGCAGCCGTTGGTGGATCTGCTGCGACGGCTGCGCTCCCTGTGTTCTCCCGAAGGGCAAGCTCTAGAATATCCAATCCCAGAAGTCTTCCAAATTGTTGAGAACCTTAGCCTTGAGGAAGCCATTCAAGCAGCGCGCGCCTTTGCCTTGTTCTTTCAGCTCATCAACATTGTTGAACAGAATTACGAGCGGGCAGAAGAGTCGGATATGCGCATGGTGGACAGCCAACAGCGCACCGTGCGGGAAAACGAAAAATTTGAACGGCTCTTCCCCTACCTGCGGGCTCAGGGAGTGCCGCCTGGCTTGCTGCGCCGCCTGCTGGAGCGGCTGCACATCCGCTTGGTGTTTACCGCCCACCCCACTGAGATTGTCCGCCACACCATCCGCGAAAAACAACGGGTCTTCTCCCGTCTGCTCAGCCAACTGGACTGGGCAGAGCAGTTCGACCCTCTGCAAGCTCAGATGTTGAGAGAACAGCTGGCAGAGGAAGTTTTGCTCTGGTGGCACACCGACGAGTTGCACCAGACCAAGCCGACGGTGCTCAACGAAGTCGATTACACCCTGCACTATTTTGAAGAGGTACTGTTTCAGGCTATCCCTCTACTGCACGAGCGCCTCAGGCGCAGCCTGAAAAAGTCCTTTCCCACCGTCGAGCCGCCCCCTGCAGGATTTTGCAACTTCGGCTCCTGGGTGGGCGGGGATCGCGACGGCAACCCTTCAGTGACTGCCGACGTAACCTGGCAAACAGCCCGCTACCAGCGCAACCTCATTTTGGGCAAATACATTGAGTCGGTGAAAGCGCTCACCAAAACCCTAAGCGTCTCTTTGCACTGGGGAGATGTGGACAGCCAACTGCTGGACGCCCTCGAGCAGGATCGCCGCCTCATGCCTGAGGTCTACGAGACCTTTTCCTTGCAATACCGCCAGGAGCCCTACCGACTGAAGCTCAGCTACATCCTGCGGCGGCTAGAGTTGACGCGGGAGCGCAACCGCAACTTGGCTGATTCCGCCTGTCTGCCCGCTCCTCCTTCCTTGGGCAACGCTTACGCCAGCGCCGAGGAGTTTTTGGCCGACTTGCAACTCATCCAAAGAAGCTTGAAAAACAGCGGCCTTTCCTGCCGCCAGTTGGACTACCTCATCGAACAGGTGCAGGTCTTTGGCTTTCACCTGGCTCACCTAGATATCCGCCAAGACAGCAGCTACCATGAGGCCGCGCTCACGGAGATCTGCGAGTACTTGCGCATCTTGCCGCGGCCTTATAGCCAGATGACGGAGGAGGAAAAAAGGGCTTTTCTCCTGCAGGAGCTGCAAACTCGGCGGCCCCTGATTCCGCTGGAGGCTCCTTTTTCTGAGAAAACGGCGGAGCTGATTGCCACCTTGCGTACCCTGCGCCGCCTGCAGCAGGAGTTTGGTCGAGACATCTGCCAGACCTACATCATCAGCATGAGCCGCCAGTTGAGCGATCTGCTAGAAGTTTTACTGCTGGCCAAGGAGGTGGGCCTTTATGATCCCATTAGCGGGCGCGGGTCTCTAGCGGTAGTGCCGCTGTTTGAGACGGTGGAAGACCTGCAGCGGGCGCCGGAGATCTTGCGGCAGTTGCTGGAGATCCCCTTCTATCGCCAGTACTTGGCCCAGCAGGAAAATTTACAGGAGGTGATGCTGGGCTACTCCGATAGCAACAAGGATGCCGGCTTTTTGAGCAGCAACTGGGAGATCTACAAAGCCCAGCAGCGTCTCCAGGCGGTGGCCGAGGCGTGTGGGGTAAAGTTGCAGATCTTCCATGGGCGGGGTGGCTCGGTGGGTCGCGGCGGCGGGCCGGCTTACGAGGCCATCTTGGCCCAGCCTGGGCGCAGCGTGGGGGGCCGCATCAAGATTACCGAACAGGGAGAGGTGCTGGCTTCTAAGTATTCCCTCCAGGATCTGGCCCTTTTCAACCTAGAGACGGTTACTAGCGCTGTCATTCAGGCCAGCCTGCTGCGCACTTACCCCAATGACCTGCACGAGTGGTCGCGCCTGATGGAGTCCCTAGCGGAGCGCTCGCGGCAGGTGTACCGCAACCTGGTCTACGAGCAGGAGGGCTTTGAGGAGTTTTTCCACGAGGTCACTCCTATCGAAGAGATTAGCCAACTGCAGATTAGCTCTCGCCCAGCCCGCCGTAGCAATGGCTCGAAGGATATCCGATCCCTGCGGGCCATCCCTTGGGTATTTAGCTGGACGCAAAGCCGTTTTCTCCTGCCAGCCTGGTATGGAGTGGGCACTGCCCTCCAGGAATACGCCGCCCAAGGCGAGCACCATCTCACCCACCTGCAACACCTCTACCGCGAGTGGCCCTTCTTCCGCATGGTGATCTCCAAGGTGGAGATGACTCTGGCTAAAGCGGATTTGCAGATTGCCCGCCACTATGTCCAGGAAATGAGCTCCCCCGAGCGTTTGCCGCGGGCAATGGAGCTGTTTGAGCTCATTGCCCAAGAAATGCACCGCACCCGCGAGATGGTTTTAAAAATTACCGGCCATAGGGATCTGTTGGAAAGTGACCCCTACCTAAGACGCTCAATCCAGTTGCGCAACCGCTCCATTGTGCCCCTGGGCTTTATCCAGATCTCGCTGCTCAAGCGCCTGCGCGGCAAGCAAAGACCCCCCCTTCACCCCAGCCAGCACAGCCGCGCTGAGCTGCTGCGCGGAGCCCTTCTCACCATCAATGGCATTGCCGCTGGCATGCGCAATACCGGCTAAAGGCTTCTAGGGGTCTGCTGGGTCAGCTAAAACAAGTCATCCTCGGGTTCGTCCGGCTCTACCTCCTGAACCTCCACTGACTCCACCTCGACGACGCGGCGAGAGGAAGGGCGAGGCTTTGCTTCGGCGTAGCTCTCCTCTTGAGTTTGGGGTAGACGGGGAGGACGACGTCGGCTACCGACGTCAGTGCTTTGCTCCTCCTGGGTATCGTCCCGATACTCCTCAGGGGTTGGGCGACGAGGGCGACGGGCGGAAGGCGGAGGGGAAGACTCAGCCTCCTGCTGCAAGGTTGTCTCTAGCTCTTCCTCGTCATCCTCCGAACGACGACGCGGGCGCACCTGCGTACTGCTGGTCAACTGTGGCCGCGGGCGGCGCGCTGGTTCCTCGCTGCGCTCAGGAATGGAGCGGCTAGAGGAGGAGGTATCGCGAATGCGGGATCCGCTGGCCGCGCTGGCAACGGCACGTCCTTGGCCATAGCCATCGGGCGGATAGGTGCGGCTAAAGCCTTGGCGCCGCATAGCTGGACGAACTCCAGTTATCTGGCGCACCTTCTCGTTTAGGAGAATGCGCAGGCGGAAGGTCTGGATGGCAAACCAGCCCGCCATCACCGCCAACAGCACCTGGGCAAAAAACAGCAAGGGGATTAGGCGCTGACCTTCCAGAAGCAGAGAGATGGAGTAGATCAGGCCCATCGTAGCGAAGATTACATCTGACTCTTCCGAGGCTTCGGGCTTGACAAAGCGGACGGCAAAGATGGCTCCACTGGCAATTGCCACCAGGGCTGCCATCAAAAAGTAGGGGCTTTGGGTGAGAAACATGCCAGGGATCCCCAAACGATAGGAGCGGGAAAGCTGTAAGCTTTACCCCTTTCAGAGCCGATCCTAACACCAATCCTTCTGCTGGCACGGCCCAGGATCAGGATGCTTTGGTAGGGAGGAGTTGGTGCTAGAATCGACGGCAGCTCCCAGTAGGCTCCATGCTGTACCTGGCACGGGTAGACAAGAAAAGTCTTTTTGGCCCAGCGGAGTTACAGCTTCTAGCCCAACAGGGCGAGAAGGGGATTTGGACACCGCTGCCTCAGCCGGAGCGGATTACTCTCAAGGAGGCAGCCCCTTACAACGTTGGGGTGTTGCTGCTGGTCGAGCTGGGAGAAAACCGGCAGGTGCAGCAGGTGGAAGAGGCGGCGATGAAGCTGGTGGAGATGCTGCACAGCCTCTCCCAAGCCTACAGCCTAGTTGACTGGACAGAGATTGAAAACTGGCGTTTTTCCCTAACTCGGCAAAGCCAAGAGTTAAGCCGTCGCGAAGCGGAGATAGCTGCCCGTCAGGAGCAGCTGCAACAGTGGGAAGCTCAACTGCGGCAAAAGCAATCTTCCTAGACGGGGCTGAGATCGGGCCGTAACTCGCGAGCGCCTCTTAGATAAACGTGGTGCATCTCCGCCTGCGTCAGGGGAGTGTTCAGCTGGATTAAAACGCGGATGCAACGGGGCAAAGCGCCATTGACCTCCATCTGTTGCACGTCCAGCAGAGGCACTGCCTCCCAGCCAGGACGGCGGCGGGCAAATTGGGCAGGAAAGGCGGCATCTAGGTCAGGGGTAACGGAGAAAATGACGCTCACTACCTCTGCCGGATCAATGGCGTTGCGATGTTCTAGGGCATCCAGCAGCTCGTTGACTGCCGCACCAATGGCCTCGGCAGTGTTGGCTGGCACGGTGATAGCTCCTCGAATTGCTCTCACCCGCCACCCCAATGGCTTGGCCCTCGTGCCTTTGAGCTCGTCTTGCTTTCACAAGATTATACAGTTTGTCTCTTTGGGATCCCACCCCCTCCTTGCAAGCTAGGGGGCAGGCTGCAACACCTTCTCTAGGATCTGCTCGTGGCTAAGGCCCGCGTCCACCCAGGTTTCTGCCTCCTTGAGGCGGTTGGCAGCCGTCAAGATAAACAAATTGCTTTTTGCCCCCAGAGCCTCGCTGGTGGTTTGCACGCAGGCCAAGTCCTGGCCAGTCAATTGGCTAAACCAAGTGGCCAATAGCCCTGCCTCCAAGAAGCCCATTGGGCGCTTAAAGTGGGAAGGCGTGGCAGCGGCGAAGGGAGAGTTGCGAATCGACACCACCACTACCCCCTGGTCTTTGTAGGTCCAGTCGAGGTCGATCAACCCCCAGCCGTGGGTTTTCCAAGCCTGTTTGAGATTCTGGAGAAAAAGGCCCATCTCCAGCTCAGCTAGGGGCTTTTGGTAGTAGTCGGAGAGCTCCTGGGCAAAGCGGCGGAAAAACTCCTTGCCCCACATGCGGCCACAGTGGCGCAGCACCAGACGGGCTGCTTGTCCTGTCTCGTATTCCAGACCAGTGTAGATGGCTCGCAATAAGGTCTCTGGAAGGGCTAGGAGACGGTCGCCGTGGCGACTCTCTAGCAAACCCGACTCCAGATCGCTTTGCAGGTAGACGCTGGGCGCGTAGTAGTTGGCCAGAACCGGCGTGTAGGGATCAAAGCCGGCAGAGCTGTTGGCAAGGGAAACGGTGTCAGCCATAGAGGATCCCTGGGTCGGCGATGGGAATGGAAGCCACCGCTAGGCGGCTGGGAGGCCGCTTAAAGATAGCAAAGCTGCCTGCACGCGGGTAATCAAGGGACGGATGAACTCCAGTTCGCCAGGTTGTAGGCAGTCTTTGAGCTCCTGCTGGAAAAGCCGATGGGCAACTTCGTAGACGTTCTGCAGCCCATACAGGCGCACTTCCTCTTCCATCCAGTCGATGAGCCGCTCTTTGAGGAGGTTTTCGTCCTGCAGCAACATGGCCAGGGCGCTGTGCCGCAGCAACAGCAACAGGTGGCGCCGGCACAGATCCACGACCTGGGGGGAGAGGTTGGGCATCTCCTTCTGCAGAGCCTCCAAGGTGCGGCCCACCATCTGAGCCTCCCCCTCCCGCAGGGCCCGGTACACGTGCTGCCGTTTTGGCCAGCCGAGGACATAGGCTTTAAGCTGATCCAGTTGCTCCGAGGTGAGGTAGCGAGCCTCTGCCTCGATTAGCATTTGCTCCAAGGGGCTGACCATCTCGCTTCTCCTAGAAGGCTGGCGTTCAAAACAGGCTGAATAGGTTGTCCAAGGTGATCTGCTCTTCCTCTGGCCCAGCTTCCGGTACCGACCCCAGGGATTGCCAAGAACGGGCCGCCAAGGCCAGGGGATCCCCGGGCCAGGGGATGGAGTTAAGGTACTCCCGCACCTGTAAGAAGGGCATTGGCAGCAAGCGGCTTTGCCGTGGACGGTTATCCCAGTTCAAGCGGGCAAAAAAGCTCTGCACCGACTCCTCTAGAAAGCTCTCTGGCGTCATGCCTTGGCCACCCCTTGACCAGAGCGCAACTTTTGGGCAATTTCACTAGCCGTGGCCCCCTCGTTGAGCCAAAAGGCAGCCGCGTCAATGCGCTCTTTGCTGCCGAGCAAAAACTTGCAGTAGCTTTCCCCCATGGAGTAGCACTGGATCTCGATGCAGTTGAGCTGCCGCTCTACCATCGTGCTGAAAAAACCGGCAAATAAGCCGGCGTAGAGGTGGCAAACGGGTTTGCCCACATCCCCCAAGGTGCGGGCCACAGCCGAGTCGAACAGGTTGATGAAAATAAATCCCTGCCGCCGGCTTTCGAGCTCGACTTCCCAGCGCCCCCAGCCTTGCGAGGTCAGAGGCCACCACCAGGTTTCCAGGAGAAACATGAGGTGGGTCTGCTTGGGCTTGCGCCGGTACTCCTCCTCGAACCAGCGGGAGAAGTGGAGAGCATCGTTGCGCCCCCACTCGCGGCCAATGGTATACATCAAAGAAGCAGAGGCATCCCCCACCTCTTCTTCCAGCCCCTGCTGCAAGCCGAGGATAAAGTCTTCGCTGACCAAGACATTGCGCGCGCCCGTCCAGTCCACTAGAGATCCCCGCGAGGGGTCGAAGCGGTAGAAGTCTTCACGGCTGTAGTGGTTGTGTCGCTGAGCAGCGGACTGCAGGGCGAGCTCTAGGGTGCCGGTTGTCATGGCTGGAGGGGAGGAAGGTTAATTGTTTCACCCTTCTTGCTGAATCATAACCTTTCTGCTAGAAGCTTTTCGATGGATGCGCCAAGAGCTCCTGCCGCTGGGAAGCCAGCGACAACAAAGAGGCTAGGGGAATTTGGGTTTAGGGGTGAGGTCGGACTTTGACAAAGGCGATGGCGGAGCGCCACAGCAGCGATTCTTGCCCCTCCGCGTCTGCTAAGCAGAGACAGTCGGGATCCTGCCAGCGTAGCTGGCCGATGAAGACATCTCCCGTATTGAGCTTAACCTCCAGGATTTCTCGATCCCGAATCACCTTCTGTAGGCGACGCACACTCGGGATCCCAGTGTCAAAGTCGGTCACGGCAGTCCTCTTGGCCAGTGAACGGACGGCGTATCGGCAAGCGCACTGCTCTCAGTATAGGGGATCCCTGCCGGCCCGCACCTTGGCTTAGCCGACGCTAAAAAGCGCTCTCGCCCTTTGACCCACTTTTTCTGCCAGCGGCTACTATGTAGGGGGGTGCGCTTAGAGAAGACGGCAAGCCTTGTCGACCTGCCGTGTTCTTCTGTTCTCCCCGGAAAAAGCTAGCGGAATAGCGCTGGGGTGGCAGAACGTGCACCTGTCGCCCTAGAGAGGGCCAATCCCGTTTGGGATCCCTTCTATCTACCGCTTTGCCACCGAATTGTTGTCCTTTTCAACCATCATCCTTGCAGGAGAGAAGCTATGGCAGTTGAGAAAGTGAACTCTTCTTCGAGCTTGGCCGAGGTGATCGATCGCATCTTGGACAAGGGCATTGTGGTCGATGCCTGGGTGCGGGTTTCGCTGGTGGGGATCGAGCTGTTGGCCATTGAAGCGCGCGTCGTCGTGGCTTCGGTGGAGACCTACCTGAAGTACGCCGAGGCTGTGGGCCTAACGGCTACTGCTGCCGCTCCCGCTGTCCAAACCTCCTAATCGACTTCCCAGCTTTCAACAAAGCCTTAGCCTTTAACTAAGAGAAATGCAGTCGGCAAGTGAGGCAGGGGTTTAAAGGAATCTCTGCCTCCTCCCCCTTCAAGCGATTGGCTTGCGGTTTGAGGGGAAGTAAAAAACTGCCAAGGAGAGAACGCCATGAGTTTGCAGGAGCAGTGGGCCGAAGCCCGCAGTCGACGGGTGGCTCAAAACCTAAGTTTGTTGAGCGGATCCCGGCAGCAGCGCCTGGAGCAGCACCGCGCTCTGATGGCCGAGCTGAGACAACGTCGCCAGGAACGCCAAGAGGCAGTACGGCAGCAGAG
Organism: Synechococcus sp. O70.1; assembly: GCF_047462215.1. Lineage (NCBI taxonomy): Bacteria > Bacillati > Cyanobacteriota > Cyanophyceae > Synechococcales > Synechococcaceae > Synechococcus > Synechococcus sp. O70.1. The sequence goes on from NZ_JANSIT010000024.1 coordinate 9,451, forward strand.
GGAGCAAACCCGCAGCCAACTGCGCAGCCTGGAGCAGAACCGAGCGGCGCAGCGGGCTTTGGACAAACATGCCCGTTTAGAGGCTGCAGCGCAGCGGGCCCAAGGAGTGGCGGTGCTTCTCTCTCGCCTGGCCCAAGAACGGGCCGCCCAATCGCAGGCGCAGCGGCAGGAGCTAGAGACTTTTCAAGCCGACTTGACAGCGATGGTGAAGAGCTTGCTAGCCACCTATGCCCAGGCGCGGCAGGCCATGGCCCATCAAACCCGACAAGTGCGGCAGGCTTTCTATGCCGACTTGCGGCAACGGGTACGGCAGGAGCTGGCTCGGATTGCCCAAGAACAGCGGGCAGAAGCCCAAGCGCTTCGGCAGGCTTTGGCAGCTTTCCGCAGGGCGTTGCGCGAGCAGGTGTGGGGGGATGGGATCCCTGTCCTCCTACCTGAAGATTCTGGGGCTGTTGAGAAGCAGTTTGAGTGTTGGGACAAACCCCCAGAAATAGCTCCAGGTGAAGCTCCTCAGCCAGAGGCTACAAGCAAGAGCGAACCCTCAGGGGATACTCCTGTAGCGCCGCCACCCCCTGAGCCCTCTCAAGATCGAGTTGCACCCCCACTTGCTGGCGAGGAGCAGCCGGATCCAATCCTGAACTACGTCAACAACTATGTGGCAGCCCTGCAGGCGCAGGATCCCAACCTAACCTTGCTGCAGGTGATTGGCGATCGGGAGCGGGTGCGGGATCTGCTGGCCCGCGGTGCCGTGGATCTGGGGGTGGATCCCTCGGAAATCTTGGCCACCTTGCGGCGTATGGTGTCAGCGACGGCTGTGATCTCAGTTCCGCCCCCGTCCCCGTGAGCGCAAGAAGACGGTTACGGCTTACGGCTATAGTCCAGGCAAGTTAAGCGTTGGGTATTGATATGGCTACGGTTTTGCAAGCGCGTCCCCGCCAGTTTGTAAGCACTCCCTACATTGAGCGGATTACCCGCCGCGCCTTGCGCTATCTGCAATCCGGTTTTGCCGTGCATCTGCGGGGGCCTTCGGGCACAGGCAAGACCACCCTGGCAATGCATTTGGCCAGCCTTCTAGGTCGCCCCATCATGCTGATCTACGGCGACGATCGCTTTGATTCTTCCGACCTCATCGGGGGGCGCACTGGCTTTACCCATCGGCGGGTGGTGGATAACTTCATCCATTCAGTGGTGAAGGTAGAGGAAGATGTGCAGCAGCGCTGGGTAGATGCCCGCCTCACCTTGGCCTGCCGGGAGGGGTTTACCCTCATCTACGACGAGTTCAACCGCTCCCGCCCCGAGGCCAACAACGCCCTCCTAAGTGCCTTGGAAGAAAGGCTGCTGGTTTTGCCGCCGGGCAGCCACCGCTCCGAATATCTGCGGGTGCATCCCCAGTTTCGGGCCATCTTCACCTCCAACCCCGAGGAATACACGGGGGTTCACAGGGCTCAGGATGCGCTGCTGGATCGGATGATTACCATCGATATTGGGGAGCCCGACATCGAGACGGAAAAGGAGATCCTCATTTCCCGCATTGGCCTATCGGCTTCCGACGCGCTTAAGATTGTCCACCTTGTCCGTACCTTCCGCCGCAGGTTGGATCTGACTCGCCAACCCAGCCTGCGCAGTTGTCTGATGATTGGACGCATCGTCAGGGAGCACGAGCTGGCGGTGAGTAAGAACGATGCCGATTTTCGTGCTCTGTGTGCCGACGTGCTGTTGCCCAGGGCCGGCAAGCGCTACGAGGAAGGAGCCCAGGTGCTCAACTACTTGCTGGATCAACTGCCCAACTGATATTGGTTTGCACGCTTTGGAGGAGAATTCCCAGTGCCCATTGCCTCTCAACCCCTGGCCACGGCAACGCATGGCTCTTCTCTGGCCGATGTCCTGGAGCGGGTTCTGGACAAGGGCATTGTCATCGCTGGAGATATCACCGTTTCCGTGGGCAATGTGGAGCTGCTCAGGGTGCGCATTCGGCTGCTGATCTCTTCGGTGGACAAGGCCAAGGAGATTGGGATCAACTGGTGGGAATCGGATCCCTATCTCAGCAGCCAGGCGCGGGAGCTGCTGGAGACCAACCGCCAGTTGCTGCAGCGGGTTAGCGAGTTGGAAAAGCAACTGGCTCAAGTCCTGCCCAGGGGAGGGGATGGCAAGGACCAACAGGCTGCTCCAGCAACGGGATCAGGGATCCCAGGCTAGACTGGCTGCTGGAGTGGTTTAACCAGGGGAGGGAATGGCGAGGGGGATCGACCTTGACCAAAGGAGCTTGGGCCGCCAGAGGAAGGTGGGTTGGGCGGTGGGCATAGGGTTGGCCCTTGCGATCCCCGGCCCAGCGTGGGGGCAAAATCCACGCGCCATCAGCATTAGCGCCGATGTTCAGGAGGCCAACGCCAATACAGGGGTGTTTGTAGCCACTGGCAATGTTACCCTCCGCTTCCCTGCTGAGCGCCTCACGGCCCGCGCTCAAAAGGCAGTCTACTACAGCCAAGAGCAGCGGATTGAGCTGGAAGGCCGGGTCACCGTCCGCCAAGGAGAAAATCAACTCCAGGCCGAGAAAGTCATCTATCACATTGGAAAAGGGATCATTCAAGCTGTCCCCTCGCCAGGCCAGCAGGTGGAGTCTATCTACGTGTTGCCAGCGCCCACCGCCAGCCCTTGACCCAATCCCGACTAACGCCCACGAAAGGATTCGAACCTCCGACCCCTGGGACCGGAACCCAGTGCTCTAGTCCGCTGAGCTACGTGGGCAGCCTTCAGACCTTATCCTACCCTCCCACTGGCCTGCTTGCAAGTCCCGAACGGGGGCAAAGCTATGGCGATGCTGGGGGCTTGGCCCCAAGCGCTGCAGCGCTAGCCAGTGCTCCCGTGTCCCATAGCCGACGTTGGTGCGCCAGCCGTAGCCGGGGTACTGGGAGTCCCAGCTCTGCATCAGGGCATCCCGCCAGACCTTGGCCACGATGGAGGCAGCAGCGATGGAGAGGCTGAGCTGATCCCCTTTGACCAGCGCCGTCTGCCGGGATCCCAGCTCCGCCAGCGGCAGCCCATCCAGCAGGATGTGCCCCACTTCCCCCACTTGGGCCAGAGCTCGCTGCACGGCCAGCAATGTTGCCTGGCGAATGTTGAGTTGGTCAATTTCGGCAGCAGAAGCACTGCCAATGCCTACGGCCAGGGCCACTTGACAAATCCGCTCTGCCCACTGGGCGCGCTGCCGTGGGCGCAGTTGCTTGCCATCCTTCACCCCTGCCAGCACCTCGGGATCGAGGTAGGGTGGCAGGATGACCGCCGCTGCCACCACCGGCCCCGCCAAGGCTCCTCGCCCCACTTCATCCACGCCTGCTACCCGCAGGATCCCCTCTTGCCACAGGGATTCCTCCCAGCTCAAGCTGGGCTTCGTTGCTTTGTCCATACGGCCACAGCGCTATCTCAAGCAAGAGCGCTAACTGGCTTGGCTAACTGCCGCGAGAGCGCCGTCGTCTGGAGGCTGCTGGAGATTGGTGAGAGGGATCAATGACCACTTCTGGCGGCGCCCCTGTTGCCGGTGGCTCTGCTATTGATTCTGTAGGCAACCGTTCAGGCTGGGTAACTTCCGCCAAAGGCGCGCCGTTGGCAGAAGTTGTGTCGGTTTTTGCCTCCACCGGGCTGTCCACCTTGGCCGTGCCTGGCAAAATGACCCTAACCACCGTGTCTCGGCCCGCTGGCGGCGGCTGATCCAGAAGCAACAGGGGTGACAGCCCCAGCTCCGAATAGACCCGCTGCTGGAGAGGAGTCATCTCCACAGTGATGGTTTGTCGAGCTGGCTGGCTCTCTGGAGACTCTGTCCCACTGGCGCGCCCAGCGTCCTCCCCCCGGCCAGGGCGATGGACTTCCTTGCGCTTCTGCTCTGCCCCTGCCACTGGCAGTGGCTGCGGGCTTTCCTCTTCTACCGCTCCCTCTTCGCGAGGCCGTTTGCGCACCGGCTCAGCCCTGGCTTCCTCTGGCTCCAGTCGCTCTCCTTGAGCAAGTCGAGAGCGGTCTAGACTTGGTGGCAATGCCCCATTGCTTCCCACCTGCAGGCGCGCCCGCTGGGAATCACCATTCCGGGGCAGAATTGGGCTAGCGCTCTCCTCTTCGCCCTCCTCAACCTCGGTAGGCAGCGCTACCGGTCGGCCAGTTTCAACAGTTAACAGCCGCCCTGGCTCAGATCCTGGCAGTCGGGCCAGGATCCCTAGCCCCTCACAGGTGGGGCAGGGGTAGCCAAAGATCTCATAGAGGCTCTGCCCCTGCCGCTTGCGGGTGAGTTCCACTAGCCCCAATTCCGAGAGCTGAACCACCTGGGGGCGGGCCTTGTCATGGGCAAGGGCTTTGTTGAAGTGTTCCAAAACCAGCAGCTGATCCCGGCGGGAGTCCATGTCGATGAAATCCACCACGATCACGCCGGCAATGTTGCGCAGCCTCAGTTGGCGGGCAATCTCGGTGGCAGCCTCGCAGTTGGTCCACAGCACCGTCTCGCGGGAAGTGGCCGACTGGGTGAAAGAGCCAGAGTTGACATCGATCACGGTCAGGGCCTCCGTGGGCTCGATGACGATATAGCCCCCGGAGGGTAGATCCACCCGCGGCCGCAGCGCCTGGCGAATAACCGCATTGACCCGGAAATACTCCAAGATGGGGGTGGGCTCACGGTGAACCTCGACCACAACGCCGGGCGGCATTTTTCCTTTGTTCCAGCCTTGCAGATAGCTGCGCACCCGCTTCGCACCGGCCACCGAGTCAGTAACGATGCGGTTGACATCGTCTGAGTAGACGTCCCGCAGCACCCGCTGGATAAAATCCTCGTCTCGCCTCAGTAGACCCGGCCCCCGTGCCGCCTGGTACTGCTGTTGAATCTCTTCCCAGAGCTTTTTCAATTGCTCCAGGTCATCGATCATCGCCTCTTCGGCTACTCCCTCGGCCTCAGTGCGCACCAACAGGCCCATCTGGGGAGGCTTAATCAAGATGGCTAGCGATTTCAGGCGATTGCGTTCTTCTCGATCCTCGATGCGGCGAGACAAATACACCCCTTTGCCGTAAGGTCGCAGCACCAGGTAGCGCCCTGGAAGAGCCAGGTCTCCCGTAAGACGCGGCCCTTTGTTGCCAGTGGGCTCTTTCATGACCTGCACCAGCACTTTCTGTTGCGGCAGGACCAGTTCGGAAATGGGAGCCTGGTTGCGTTTGAGGCGCAGCGGGCCTAGGTCACTGACGTGAATAAACCCGTTGCGTTCTCCAGAGCCGATGTTGACAAAGGCGGCATCGATGCTGGGCAGGACGTTCTCGATGACACCCACGTAGATATCCCCCACCTGGTGGGTGCCACTGGCGATGATCAGCTCTTGGACTTGGTCTTCGGCAAAGACAGCGGCAATGCGGTGTTGCTCAGCAATAACGATCTGCCTAGGCATGCATTTTCCTCCCCGCCCCCACGGCCTGCGGTTTTGGATTTGCCCTCGTCTCGGAGAAGTGGTGTTCTAGGATTGGCTCGATTTGACAACAAAATTGACTTATCGTGCAGCTGTCCATTACCCTAAGCTCTGCTCCAATGGCCAACGACGAACTTTATAGACAGGCAGCAGGAAAAAAGTAGCCCAGCAGAGGAGCCTGTGGCAGCCTAGCCACCTCTTGCCCGTAACTTGCCTGCAGGAAAGAAGCCTGTCCTCGGGAGAAATGAAAAGCTAGGTCTAACTGGAAGAGGCACACCTCTTTGTAGCGCCTGGCGCCTGGGCCCTGTTGCGGCTGCTGCCTGCTCTGGATAGTAGCTCAAATTTGGCCCGACTTTTGCTGGCTGCTCATCTTGCCTTGGGTCAGGTTGAGGGCTAGCAAGGGTGGCAGCGGCAGAAGCCAGGGGTAGCAAAATTATAGCGCTTGCGGGATCCCTCAGCCCAGCTAACCCTGATACCGCAGCCTGACTGGGGATTTGTCCAGGGGATCCTGCCACCCGTCCTCAGTCGGAATTCAAGGTGCCGTCCTCCCACAACAAGCGCAGCCGTTTGGCCGCCTGCAGTGTCCAGCGAGGCAAGCCCAGAGCCTCGGCCATTTGCAGCAGTTGGTTGGGCCGCAGGTAGGCGCCGTTGTTGCGGCAACTGCCGCGGTAGAAGAGGTAGGCGCTGCTGTCGGGGGCCAAGCCCTGAAACTCCAGGTAGTATAGCAGGGGACGGGCATTGAAGAGAGAAGCTTTGCCCGACTTGGAGACTTTTTCAATCCAGATCTCGCGCGCATCCAGGATCTGGGTGACCCAGGCTGGCCAGTCGGCAGTGGGCGACTCGCAACTTACAGTGAGCTGATACTCAGCGGCATAGACGGCTTCGGTAGCCGAGGGATCTCGCAGGCCAATCTCTTGGATGGCCCGGATGGAGATTTCTGGCGGCAGTTGTTCGACAAGCAGGGCGCGCAGTTCGTCAGGGGTAACGGGCCCCTCGGGGCGCTTTAGCAACTCCAGATCGAGGACTTCGCCGTAGCCTTCCTGGCCGATGGGTAGGGCGTTGGCGTTGGCTAGTCGAGGCATGGGGTGGTAGCCGCCGCTGAAGGCTAGGGGCAAGCCGGCGCGCCGACAGGCCCGCTCCCATAGGCGCATGAGATCCAGGTGGCCTAGCCAACGCAGATCCCCGGTTTTGCTGTAGGTGATGCGGAAACGCTGGGCAGGCGGCTCTGGCTCGAGAGGATCGGGGGTGGGGGTGGGGCGGCTCACGCGCCTTCTGGAGGCCGGCTTTGGGGGGTACGGCCCCCCGCCGGAGGCCAGGGGGGAGGAGGGCGGGGTAGAGCCCCTCTTCCTACCGGAGAGGCCCGAGCGCCTGAACGGGGGGCGGTTTTCCGAGAGGCTAAGGCTTTTAAAGGGGCTTCTGGCCCGGGGGAGCCACCTGGTCCTCTTCCCCGAGGTGAGCCTCCTTCTGCGCTTTCTGGCCTTCTTCCCCGAGGCCAGGGCCTACCACGGGGGGCTTTCCTTATGGGAAAGGGAGGCCCTTTTTAAAAGCCCCGGGGGCGTGGTGTTCGCCACCTACGGGGGGCTTTTCCTCCCCTTCACCCCGGACTCCTTGGTGGTGGTGGAGGAGGGGAGCGAGAGCTACAAGCTGGCCTCCGGCACCCGGGCCTTCATCCCCCCCCTGGCCGAGCTCAGGGCCAGGCTCCTTGGCATCCCCCTCACCTACCTCTCCCTGGTGCCTTCGGTGGAGGTCCTGGACAGGCCCGGCCTCACCTTCCCCGTCCCCAGGCCCAGGGTCATGCTCCTGGACCTGAAGCGGGAGAAGGGCTACCCCTTCACCGGCCGGGCCCTGGCCCTTTTAAGGCAGGTGGAGGAAAAGGGCAGGCAGGCCGTGGTCCTGGCCGCCCGCAAGGGGTATAGCGCCCTCCTCCTCTGCGGCGACTGCGGCTACAAGCCCACCTGCCCCAACTGCGCCCTGCCCCTGCGCTACCACCGGGAGGGCCGGGACAGGCTCCTCTGCCACCAGTGCGGCCACCAGGAGCCCCCGCCCCTCCTCTGCCCGGAGTGCGGCTCCCCCCTTTTAGAGCCCAAGGGGCCCGGGCTGGAGTGGCTCACTCAGGAGCTCAGGCGGCACCTGGCCCTGCCCGTTCTGCGCTACGCCAAGGAGGGCAAGGA
>NZ_JANSIT010000025.1:0-15292 GCF_047462215.1 Synechococcus sp. O70.1
CCACGACTGACATTTCGAATCTAACACCGACCCTCCTCTGCCAGCTTGGCCACCTGTTTGGTTAGCTCTTTGCGCCGCTCTTCCGTCAGGGGGGGGAGGGTGAGGCGGATGACCTTGCCGTCGTTGCTGGGCGTCAGGCCCAGGTCGGAGGCGAGGATGGCCCGCTCAATCGCTGCCAGGGTCGAGGGATCAAAAGGCTGGATCAGGAGAGTGCTGGCATCTGGAGTGGTAATGCTGGCTAGCGCCTTCAGGGGAGTGGGAACGCCGTAGTACTCCACCTGAACCCGATCCAGTAGGCTGGCGTTGGCTCGCCCCGTGCGCACCGTGCTAAAGGAACGCTGGGTGGCCTGCACCGCTTTGCTCATTAACTCCTCGATCTCAGCTAGCTCCACGGCGTTTTCCTCGCTTAAGTAAGACAGTTTGCAGACGCTCGGCCACTAGCGGCAAAAAACCAAGACCTCTAGCGTGAGCCTGAGTTTAATTTTATCGCTTTGTCTAGCCCCCCTTGGGGATCCAGAGGCCACTCTTTTCCTGGCAGCCGACCCCCTAGCAGTCCAATAGAATGGCCATAATGCTTCTCCTTGAGCCATGTTCGCTGCTCCTTCCCCGCTGAGGTGGAGTCTTGATGAGGTCAACCTCTCGGCCTCGGCCCTGTCGCTATTCGACTACTGCCCCCGCTTGTTCTGCTACGTGTACCTGGAGCGACTGATTTGGCCTGCCGCCGATGCCTTTGAGCACGAAGTGGAGCAGCAGCGGGGACGGCAGTTTCACCGCCTGGTGGAGTGGTCTAGCCGCGGGCAGCAGGTGGAGCCGCGCCTGTCGGCCCTAGACGAAACAGTACGCCAGTGGTGGCAGGTGTTCTTGGCCAGTCCCCATGCCCAACCGCAGGGGCGGGTGTTGACGGAATTGCCCCTCTGGCAGCGGATTGAGGGGTTTAACCTCACTGCCCGCTTAGATCGGCTGGTGATTGCCCCGGGATCCCTGCACATTGTCGATTGGAAGACGGAGCGGCAGCGCCCGCCCGACGAACAGTTGGCCCAGGACTGGCAGGTGCGCCTCTACCCGCTGCTCGTGTGTGGGTTGGCCCACCAACTGCCCCTGGAAGGCCCTTTTGAGCCGGAGCAGGTGCAACTGACCCTTTGGTATGTGCAACACCCCCAGTGGCCTTTTCAGTGGCGCTACAGCGCTGCTGCCTACCAGCGGGATCTGGCCCACCTCAAAGCTACCCTGAACCGCCTGCGGCAACTGGAGGCCCAGGACTTCCCTCCCCTACCCTATGGCGAGCGCTGTGCTGCTTGCCTGTTTTGCGCCCGCTGCCACGGGCTAATGGGGCAAGGGATCCCCGACCAAAATCTCACGGATTGGGTCTGGGCAGCCCAGGAGCCCTCAGGGGAAGAAACACCAGAGGCAGAATGGCGGTAGGGTGCCGGCCTCCCCATCCCCCTGGCGCCGCCAACTTGCATACTGAGTTAAGAATCGAGCAGGGCTGTTAACCGCAATGGCCGGTGTCGTTGCTGACCTCTCCCAGGCTGGTCCATGGAGTGTCGAACTCAGGGGAATCCGCAAGCGCTTTGGCGATGTTGTGGCCCTCGATGGCATCGACTTGCAGATTCGGCGAGGGGAGTTTTTTGGCCTTTTGGGCCCTTCCGGCTGCGGCAAGACCACCCTGCTGCGCATCATCGCTGGCCTGGAGGTTGCCGATGGCGGAGAGGTGGTGATCCGGGGGCAGCCGGTGGGCCATCTGCCTGCCCACAAGCGCAACGTCAACACCGTGTTCCAGAGCTATGCCCTCTTTCCCTTTATGACCGTGGAAGAGAACGTCGCCTTTGGCCTGCGCATGCGGGGAGTGCGAGGGGAAGCGCTGCGCAAGCGGGTGGCCGCCGCTTTGGAGTTGGTAGAGATTGGGGATCTGGCTAAGCGCAAGCCCCAGGAGCTCTCCGGCGGGCAGCAGCAGCGGGTGGCCCTAGCCCGCGCCCTGGTCAACGAGCCAGAGGTGCTGCTATTGGACGAGCCGCTCTCGGCTTTGGATGCCAAATTGCGCAAGCAGCTGCAGGTGCAGTTGTGCGAGTTGCAGCGCCGCCTGGGCATGACGTTCATTTTCGTGACCCACGACCAAGAGGAAGCCTTGGTGACCAGCGACCGAGTGGCGGTGATGCGGGCTGGGCGCATTGAGCAAGTGGGCCCCATTGACGAGGTGTATGAGCGCCCGGCAACGGCCTTTGTGGCGGACTTTTTGGGGGCCAGCAACCTCATCGAAGGGATCGCCTGCGGCACCGACTGCGTCGAGACGCCCCTGGGCAAGCTCAAGGTGCCTGGGATCCAACCCACCCTGGAGCCAGTGCAGTTGGCCATTCGGCCGGAAAAGATTCGGCTTTCTCGGAGCGGCTGGGATCTGCTGCCCAACCAAGTGCCCGTGCGGGTGGAAAACCTCATCTACACGGGGGCAGAAAACCAGTACCTCCTGCGCACAGCTAGCGGCCAGCAGCTCAAGGCCCTCACCCTCAACGCCGACATCGAAGACCAGGATTTTGCCATCGGGGAAGCCCTAGTGGCCCATCTTCCTCCTAAAAACTTGGTGCGCCTGCGGCCGGATCCCCGGCGGGAGGGTCCCCCATGCTGAAGCGCTTGGAGAAGCCTGCCCAAGTGCGCGCCGGGGAATTGCTCACGCCCTGGCAGGAGCTGCTGCACAGCCTGATCTTTGCCGGGCCGGGGGTGCTGTGGGTGGTAACGTTTTTGGTGCTGCCGGGGCTGCTGCTCTTGGCCTGTAGCTTTCTCAGCCGCGGCGAGTTTGGCCAGGTGGGCCTGCCCCTGACGCTGGCCAACTACCTGCGCGCTCTTGGCTACGGTCCCCTAGGGTGGACGCCCATCTACTGGCAGATCCTGGGCCGCAGCCTGCTGGTGGCGGCAGTTACCACCTTCTTCTGTGTGCTCCTGGCCTATCCCCTGGCCTTTTTTATCGCCGCCCACCCGCCCCGACAGCGGGATCTGTTGCTGACGCTGGTGGTGGTGCCCTTCTGGACCAACTTGGTGATCCGCACCTACGCCTGGATGGTGGTGTTGGCCCCGGAGGGGTGGCCGGCGCGGCTAGCGGCCTGGCTGGGCTGGATCCCGCCCCAGACGGCTCTCTACCCCAGTTGGCTGGCGGTGTATCTGGGCATGATCTACACGTTCTTGCCCTACATGGTCTTGCCCCTCTACACAGCCGTGGAGCGCATCGACTGGCGCCTGGCCGAGGCGGCACGGGATCTCTACGCCAACGGCTGGCAGGTTTTCCTATGGGTGCTCTTTCCCCAGACGCTGCCGGGGCTGGCAGCGGGGCTGATTTTGGTTGGGATCCCGGCCCTGGGCATGTTCGTGGTGCCCGACTTGCTGGGGGGCAGCAAGACGCTCTTGATTGGCAATGTCATTCAGATGCAGTTTGGCGCGAGCCTGGACTACCCCTTTGGAGCGGCCCTTAGCTTTCTGGTTACTGGCCTGAGCCTGGGGCTAGTCTACGCCTACAGCCGCTACGTCGGCAGCCGCGGCCTGGAAGATCTAATCTAAGTCGCTGCCCTGAGATGGGATGGCGGATGCTGCCTAAAGCTCTGGTAGGTTGAGGATACTGGCGTTGCGCTAGAGGGATCCCTTGACCCAGAGGCTGTTTTCTCGACCTCAAGCTGCGGCACCTCCCGCTTCCCCCCCTTCTGTTTGGGATGTCATTGTCATTGGCGCTGGGATTGGTGGCCTGGTGGCAGCTACCCAGTTGGCGGCCAAGGGCTACCGGGTGTTGGTTTTGGAAAAATACCTCATCCCCGGTGGCAGCGCTGGCTACTTCGAGCGCCCAGATCCCAACGGCAACGGGATCTATCGCTTTGATGTCGGGGCTTCCATGATCTTTGGCCTGGGCACTCAAGGCACCACCAACCTGCTCACCCGTGCCCTGGCTGCTGTGGGCCAAACTCTGGAATCCATCCCCGACCCCGTGCAGATTGCCTACCACCTGCCCCAGGGGCTCAGCCCGCGCGTACACCGGAACTACGAGGAGTTTTTGCAGGAGCTAGCTAGCTATTTCCCTCAGGAAGCGGGCGGCATCCGCCGTTTCTACGACAGCTTCTGGCCTATCTTCAACAGCCTTAACGCCCTGGAGCTCCTCTCTTTGGAGGAGTGGGGCTATCTCTGGCGCTCTTTTGTCGGCCACCCCCGCGCCTGCCTGACTTTGGCCCGCTACTTGCCGATGAATGTGGGCCAGGTGGGGCGGCGCTACCTCCGCCATCCGGCGCTGCTGCGCTTTGTGGATATGGAGTGCTACTGCTGGTCGGTGGTGCCGGCGGAGCGCACGCCCATGATCAACGCTGGCATGGTGTTCTGCGACCGCCACTACGGTGGCGTCAACTACCCCAAGGGAGGGGTGGGGCAGATTGCTCAGAAGCTGGCCCAGGGGCTAGAGGCCTGCGGGGGGCAAATCCGCTACCGAGCGTCGGTGCGGCGGATTTTGGCAGAACGGGGCCGGGCCGTGGGCGTCGAGCTCTCCACGGGGGAAAAGCTCTTTGCGCGCAAGATCATCTCCAATGCCACCCGCTGGGATACCTTTGGCCGCCTCTGGCCAGGACCCTTTCCGGCAGCGGAGCGGCGCTGGCAAAGCCGTTATCAACAGTCCCCCAGTTTCTTGAGCCTGCACTTGGGGGTGCGGGCCGAGGCCCTGGCCGGTGAGCGCTACTGCCACCACATTCTTCTCGAAGACTGGCAAGCCATGGAGGCGGAGCAGGGCACGATCTTCGTCTCCATCCCCACCCTCTTGGATCCGGAGCTGGCCCCACCAGGCCGCCACATTGTCCACGCCTTTACCCCCAGTTGGATGCAGACTTGGCAGGGCTTGAGCCCAGAGCAGTACCGGCAGCAAAAACAAGCGGCAGCCCAGCGCCTTATCCGCCGTCTGGAGGCCCTTTGGCCAGAGCTGGGATCCCACATTGAACTTCAGGAAGTGGGCACGCCCCGCACCCACCGCCGCTTCTTAGGCCGCGTTAATGGTACCTACGGCCCTATCCCTCGCGGCACTCCCTGCGGCCTCTTGGGTATGCCCTTCAACCGCACGGCCATCCCCAACCTCTACTGCGTGGGGGATAGCACCTTCCCCGGCCAGGGACTCAACGCCGTCGCTTTCTCTGGCTTTGCCTGCGCCCACCGGGTAGCGGCGGACTTTTCCTAAAGCTGTCTCCAATTTCTAGGAACCCCCCGCAGTCGTCTTGCATTGAACTCCTTCCGACTGCGAGAGCTCTTGCATGAGCGTCGGGGTGAGGCATTGAAGCGGGCAGCCTAGAGCGCCCATTTGGCAAACCAGTTCGTAGACTCGCTCGAAGAAATCCCGATGATTGGCAGACATGTTCCGCGACCGCGATTGCCAGAGCGCATCGTGTGCTTGACGGAGGAGACGGCAGAGACGCTCTACGCCTTGGGGGCTGGGGATCTCGTCGTCGGCATTTCTGGATTTACGGTGCGTCCGCCGGAGGCGCGGAAGAAGCCGAAGGTGTCCACCCTTCTGGATGCCAACATCGAACGGATTTTGGCGCTGCAGCCCGATGTTGTGCTTGCATGGTCGGATCTGCAGGCAAACATTTGCGCTGAGCTCATTCGCCAGGGGGTGGAGGTTGTCTGCTTCAACCAGCGCACGGTTGAGGGGATCCTCTCCATGATCCTGCGCCTTGGGGCACTGGTAGGGCGAGCTGCTCAGGCACGGGCATATGTGCGCTCCTTGCGGGAGGGATTGCACCGAGCTATGCAGCGTGGACAGCAACGGCGCCGCCGTCCACGGGTCTACTTCGAGGAGTGGGATAACCCCTTGATTACAGGCATCGGCTGGATCAGCGAACTCATTCGTTTGTGTGGAGCTGAAGACATCTTTTCCGAATTCAGTGCCTATCCCGATGCACGGCGCCGGATTATAGCTGAACCGGCAGAGGTCGTGCGGCGCGCTCCAGACATCATCCTGGTGTCCTGGTGTGGCAAGAGGTTCAAGCCTGAGCGGCTTCACAGCCGCCCTGGGTGGGAGACTATCCCGGCGGTCTGGAGCGGACACGTCTACGAGCTGCCGTCAGAGGTGATTCTGCAGCCCGGTCCGGCTGCCTTGACCGATGGGGTGCAGTTGCTGCTGCAGATCTTTGACCGCTGGGAGGCCCAATCCTCCGCCTAAGCTTTGATGCTGCTTTCGATATGGTTGTGGGCCTGGACGGCGTCATACTTGAGCCCGAAGTCTTCTAGCGCGTACAGCACTGCCCGATTGTGGCTGCTGCACAGGCGCGTGAAGTTTGGGAGCACCTGGCGGTTGTTTCCAATTTCTAGGGATCCCCACGAAGGGGGAACTTTGTTCTCAAAGTAGGCAGACTTGACCTTTTCCAGCTCGTTTCCAATTTCTAGGGATCCCCACAAAGGGGGAACAGGGCGTGGATTTGTTCATCACCCGCCCCATCCGCCTGTTTCCAATTTCTAGGGATCCCCACAAAGGGGGAACGCGAGCCATTGCCAAGCGAGCGCTGGCAGCCGTCAAGTTTCCAATTTCTAGGGATCCCCACAAAGGGGGAACTCTACCCTCATTAAACCCAAGCAGGGCAAGGGATGCAAGACCCATTTGCGAGGGATCCGAGAAAAAGTTGGCAAAAAGAGCTTTGGCGAGGGGGCTTTGGGGCCTGAAAGCCTTGTGGCGTAAGGCGTCGAGGGATCTGACGAAAGAATCAGCCTTTTGGGGTTTTGGCGGATCGCTCGCAGAGCTGCGGATACCGTTTTCTTGTGTTTTTGGCAACATGAGGCTCAGGGGGCGGTGAGGAGGGTTTTGGATAGAGCTGAAGCACCTATAGTGGGGGAAGTTCTCCGGCTTCCGTGGCTGTCGATGTCGGATCTCACCCTTACAGAGAAGCTTCTAGCCGGGATCCAGGCCCAGCAGGCTGGCGACCTGCGGACAGCAGAAGCCATCTACTCAGAAATTCTAGTGGAGTTTCCGGATCAAGCCGACGCTCTCCATCTCCTGGGGACGGTGGCCCAGGCCAAGGGGGAGGGGGAATGGGCGGCTGCTTTGATTGCCGAGGCCATTGAGCTCAATCCCCGCGTAGCCCTTTATCATCACAACCTGGGCGTTGTCTATGAGTCTTTGGGGCAACTGGAAAAGGCTCTATCTTGCTATCGGCAGAGCCTGAGCCTCAATCCCAAGGCTTACCTTTCTGCCTTTCAAGCGGGCAAGATTCTTGTTAACCTAGGCCGCCACGAAGAGGCAATCTCCTTGCTGGGATCGTTGTTAGAAAATCCAGATCCACTAGCAGGGATCCCTTGGGCTGAGGTGCATTTTTATCTGGGGATAGCCCATCGCGAGCAAGGGGAACACAGCGCGGCTCTGGATCACCTGGAAAAGGCATGGACTTTGGATCCTAACTTGGTGCAAGCCCGCTGGCTTTACCACCTCTATCTGCCGGCTATCTATCAGGATGAACAGGAGCTGCACCGCTTTCGCTTGCGCTTTGTAGAGCACCTGGATCGCCTCATTCAGGAGACGCCCCTAGACACCCCAGAGCAGCGGCGGCTTGCCTTTTTAGGCTCAAGCTGGGGAACGCCTCACCTTCTGCAGTACCAGGGCTACGACGACTTGGAGCTGCAGAAGAAATACGCTCAGTTGGTGCAGCGCATTGTGAAAGCATCCTACCCCGATTGGGAGTATCTCCCCCGGCAAGCCCGGCCAGGGGATCCCATTCGCGTTGGGTTTGTCTCGGCCTCCATGCGCGCTTGCTCCTACAGCCGCCTTTCTTTGGGATGGGTGAAGTACTTAAAGGCCAGCTCCAAGCAGCCTTTCCAGGTCTTTGCCTACCACTTGGATCCCAGAGTTGATTTCCTGACGGAGCAATACCGTCAGCATGCCGATGTCTTCCGCCACATTCCCACCGGCTTTGAAGAGGCTGCCCGCCAAATTTTGCAGGATCAGCTGGATGTTTTGGTGTACCTGGAAATTGGCCTTTCTCCTCTTATGTTGCAGCTGGCGTCCCTGCGGCTAGCCCCCGTCCAATGCTCCACCTGGGCTCATCCCGTTACTTCGGGACTGTCGACCATTGACTACTTTCTCTCCAGCGACCTCATGGAGCCTGAAGATGGGCAGGCCCACTACAGCGAAACCTTGGTTCGACTGCCCCGCCTGGGTACCTGTTTTGAAAAGCCCGTTTTGCCTCCCCAGAGACGTTACCGCGAGGACTTTGGTCTGCCTCAAGAGGCCGTTGTCTATCTCACCTGCCAGTATTTGGGCAAGTACCTGCCGCAATACGACTACCTTTTTCCAGCTATTGCTCGGCAAGTGCCCAGGGCCCAATTTGTCTTCCTGGCCTTGCCCAATGCTGCCATTGGTCAGCGCTTCTGGCAGCGGCTTGCCTCCATCTTTTCCAGCTATGGTCTTGCGGTGGAAGACCACTGTAGGATCCTGCCCGCCTTGGACCACCAAGACTACCTGGATCTCAATCGCTGCGCGGACATCATGCTGGACTCCTACGGCTGGTCGGGCGGGATCACCACCCTGGAAGCCATTGCTGCCGGTTTGCCAGTGGTCACCTGCCCTGGCCGGTTTCTGCGGGGCCGCCACACCTACGCCATCCTCAAAAGAATGGGCCTTGAGCTTTTAATTGCCCCAGACCTCCAGCGCTACGAAGAGCTGGCCGTACAACTGGGAACGGATCCCCAATTTCGGCAGCAAATCGCTCAGCAAATCCAAGAGCGGCGCGACTTGCTTTTTGAGGATCAAGACTGCGTGGCGGCCTTAGCTCATTTCCTGCGCCAGGCTGTCTGCCAGAAGCTGGCATGCCATACTCTCCCTATAGAAGCCTCCTAGTCCCCCACAGCAAACCCTTTGGTAGAGTAGTACGGCTACTCCAGGGATCGTGGCGGAATGGTAGACGCTACGGACTTAAAATCCGTTGTTCCTCAAGAACGTGAGGGTTCGAGTCCCTCCGATCCCACTAACGCAGCCCTGTTTGCTCTAGCAAGGCAAGTAGAGCCGGAACCGGCACCCAGGCATCCTCCCGGTCTAGCTCTGGGCTAGCCAGCAGGGCCACCAGGGCGGGGTCGCAGGTTGGGGCCACTAGGGGAAAGTAGTTGAGCCCCACCACCTGGGCAAGGCTCCAGAAGTAGGGGAGCACGGCGTTGCTGGGGAAGATCTCGATGGCAACCGTGCCAGGCTGACAAAAGGCAAGGTTGGTCAGGCCCGCCCCGTGGATCCCCATGACTGCCTCTGCTTTTTGCATCAAGGCTATCTGTTCGGCTAGGGAAAGGACTTCCAGTTGCACAGGCACAAAGCCCCAGGGGCGCAAGGCCTCCAGCACCTCCGCCTCGTTGATGACCCGCCGCCAGCGTGCAGCACGACGGCTAATGTAAACCCGCCGCGGCAACAAGGGATCCGCCGCCTGCCCCAGAGGAACCAGTTGCTGCAGCACCTTCCAGCCCCTGGGGGTTAGACACCCCACCGGCCCAGCCAGCGAGGGCACAATGAGGTTCTGCGCTTGCAGATGGGATCCCCCCACCTGCTCGAAGCTTAGAAGGCGTTCTGTGGGGATCCCCAGGGCAGCTAAGCTCTGCACTTGGAAGGGCTTGCCCTGGTAGCCATGGATCAAGATGGGAAGGTCTTTTTCGAGGAAGCCGGCGCGGCGTAGAAGATCGAGGGCGGGCAGGATGTCCACCATCCAATGGAAGTAGTTGACTGCCCCCAGGGGCAAGAGGGCAGCAGAGCCCTCCAGCGGAATTGGCGGCGGCAGGTGAGGCAAGTCCCAAATGGGGTGGTGTTCCAGGTGCTCCGACTTCCAGTCCCAGTCGAGAAACTCCGGCGGTGGCAAGCCGGGGGAGACATCGGCCAGCAACTCCCTCCTACGGGTAAGCACGGCGCTGGCAAAGCTGGCGTAGAGGTGGCGGGGATAGTGGCCCACGTGCACGGATCCCTGCGGGATCTGGGCCACAAAGGTCTCGGCCAAGGGGATCCGCTGTGAGCGCAGCTTTTGCCCAAGGGCAGGGTCAGCCGTCGGAGGGGCTTGCAGGTAGAGAACCCCTTCTGGATCCAACACCCGGTAGCTGCCCTCGCCCGTGGCCTGGTGCCACTGCCGGGTGGTGAGGTAGCCCTGGCTGGGCACGGGCAGGGAGTCGCCGGCCCTGGGCGATGGGCTCTGGCAAGCCGCAGAAGGGGGAGCTGCCTCTGCAGGGATCCAGCGCTGCCGCCAGAGGCGATACCGCTCTTGCCAAAGCTTGCCCGGGGATCCCTGGAGGGCCTGCTCCAGCTCCAGCCGCAGGAGGCTGTCTCTGCCGCTGCCTTCACACCAAGCCTGCAGCCACTGCCGCTCGGCAGCCAGCGCCTGCTGGAACTTCTCCCAAGCTGCCTGGGAGTTGTCCCGCCGCACCTGGGCCTCCGCCCAGTAGCTGTAGAGCTCCGCTGTCTGGGTGCCCCGCGCCGCTGCCTCCTGAAAGCAGACCACCGCCTGCTCCAGCTCCCCCAGATCCAGCCAAGCTAGGCCCATTTGCACCCAGGGATCCCCCCAGTCCGGCCTTAGCCTGGCCGCTTCTTGGAGAGGGGAGAGCGCCTCGCGCAGCCGGCCCAACTTGAGCAGGGCCAGACCCCAGCGCCAAAAGCTTTCCGCGGCTGTTGGATCCCAGCGGCAGGCTTGCTCAAACCACGCTGCTGCTTCTAGCCACAGCCGACGGCGCTCCTGGACTCGGCCAAGGCGATGGGCGGCCAGCGCCTGCACAGGTTCTAGGTCGGCGGGAAGGGAGCCCTCCACCAGTTGCCGATACAAGGCCGCCGCCTGCGGCCAGTGGCCTCTTTCCCACAGCCCCTCCGCCAGCTCCTGCAGCCCTTTTGCCCAGCAGCGGCTAGCTTCTGGCTCGCTCAGGCCTTTTCCCATTAGCAGCGCCACTCCCTCCTGCCAGGTAAGCTGGGCTTCCAGCTCTCGCCCCAGGAGCAGGTAGGCGGCTCCCAACCACCAGTAGAGCAGGGGATGCTGGGATCCCTGCTCCAACTGCTGCAACAGCTCTTGGGCAACCGACTCGTAGGATCCCTGCTCCCAATGGCTCTGGAGAGGGTCTTGGGCAAGAGGGGTAGAGGCCATGGCTTTTGCTGAGAAGGGAGCTGAGCAGGAGTGTTACAAACTGCAACAACCTCCCCACTCCGGGTGCATCCCCCTAGTATTCTAGGCTTGGCTTCTCCCTCAGGGGTCCGGCGTCCCTACTTCCTCGACGACAAGAGGGGGGTGGAGCAGGGCTCGTAGTTTTGGTTGGAAACTTTTCGGTAATCGATAAGCGGAGTTTAAGAATCGATGGGTATCAACGCATCCGGCGGCGCCGTCCTCTCCAGTCCGCGTCTGTACCAAACTCTGCCCCTATCGACCATCTCCCAGGCGGAACAGCAGGATCGCTACCTGTCGCGCACTGAGCTGGATCGCCTCGAGGACTTTTTCTCCACTGGCCTAAAACGGCTGGAGATTGCCGAGGTTCTTGCGGCCAATTCTGAAATCATTGTCAGTCGGGCCGCCAACCGCATCTTCACCGGCGGCTCCCCCATGGCCTATCTGGAGCGGCCAGAAGCCACCCAGGATGAGAAAGAGGCCTTCAAGCTGGGCACGGCCTTCTACGTGGAATCCACGGGGGGCTTTATCGAGGCCATCCGCAACCTCTTCAGCGCCAGTGGCGTCGAGATCCCGCCCAACTTCCGCCCCATCAGCATCGCCCGCTACGGGGCTGCCAACATGCGCAAGTCGCTGCGGGATCTAAGCTGGTTCTTGCGCTACGTCACCTACGCCCTTGTGGCCGGGGATCCCAATATCCTTGTGGTTAACACCCGTGGCCTGCGGGAGATTATCGAAAATGCCTGCTCCGCCGAAGCCACCATCGTTGCCCTCCAGGAGATGAAGCGGGCCTCGGCCAGCTACTTCCGCAGAGATGCTGAGGCGGTGGCCATCATCAACCAGTATTTTGACGTCTTGTTGAGCGAGTTCATTGCCCCTGCCCCCTCCGACAAGCTGCGGCAGCGCAATGCTAGCACCGCCGACGGCCTGCCTCTGCAGGGACTCCAACTGCCTCAGGTCTACAGCTTGGCGGCAGAAAAAGTGCCCGTCTTTGCCATGAAGCCGGGGCTCTCCAACGCCGAGAAGGAGGAAGTGATCAAGGCTGCCTACCGGCAGGTGTTTGAGCGGGATATCCGCCGCGCCTATGGACTCAAGCTGGCCGACCTGGAGTCCAAGGTAAAAAACGGCGAGATCTCCATGAGGGAGTTCATCCGCCGCCTAGGCAAATCAGACCTCTACCGCAAACAGTTCTACGAGCCCTACATCAACAGCCGTGTGGTGGAGCTGGCCTTCCGCCACTTCCTGGGGCGGGCCCCAGAGACCCGCGAGGAGGTGCAGACCTACTTTGCCATCGTCTCCAGCAAGGGCTTGGCAGGTCTGGTGGACGCCCTGGTCGACAGCCGCGAGTACAGCGACTACTTTGGTGAGGAGACGGTGCCCTACCTGCGCAAGCTGGGGGTGGAAGCCCAGACCAGCGCCAACTGGGGGCCCAAGTTCGACCTTTACAACTACGCGGCTCCTCGCCGCAAGGTGCCACAATTTATCACCCTCTTCGCCCGCTACAACCGTCCCCTGCCGGATCAGCACCCCTATGGTGTCGGCAACGACCCGCTGGAGATCCAGTTTGGCGCCATCTTCCCCAAAGAGACCCGCTCCCTCAACGCCAGCCCGGCCCCCTTCAACAAGGATGTCAAGCGCATCCTCATCCGGCGCGGCTTTGCTCTCACCAACGCTCGCACCAACCCCAAGGCGGTCGGGGATCCCGGCAGCCTTGGCCCCAAAGTCTTCAAGCTTACCCAGACCCCTGGGGATCGCAGCCGGCGGCTAGGGGTACGGGCTGGGATTGTTGGCAGCGAAGTCTCGACGCAAGCGGTCATCCGCGCCTGCTACCAGCAGGTGTATGGCTATGTGCCCTACGCCGGCCAACGGCTAACCCGCTGGGAAATCAAGCTGGAATCCGGAGAAATCAGCGTCAGAGAGTTTGTCCGCCAGTTGGCCAAGTCGGATCTCTTCCGCAACAAATACTGGTCTAGCCTCTACGTCTGCAAAGCCATCGAGTTCATCCACCGCAAGCTGCTGGGCCGGCCCACCTACGGGCGGCAGGAGATGAACCGCCTGTTCGACATTGCCTCCAAGCAGGGCTTCTACGCCGTGGTAGACGCCATCCTCGACAGTGAGGAGTACCAGCAGGTCTTTGGGGAAGATATCGTGCCCTACGAACGCTACCTCACCCCTGCTGGCCTAGCGCGGCGGCGGATGCGCCCTGGATCCAGCGACATGGCCGTGGTTACCCGGCCCATCCGCACCGACGACGATATCCCCCTCTTCGTCAAGCTGGGCCAGCCTCAGGACAAGCCCTCCGGCGAGCTGGAAATCCAGCGGCGCGTCCAGCAAGGGGTGCCCAGGATTCGTCAGGAGATCCCTGTCTTCAAGCTCACCAGCTTGGCCAACAAAGCCGAGGTCAACAACCTCATCCGCGCTGCTTACCGGCAGATCTTCGAGCGCGACATGGACATCTACAACATCAGCGCCGAGCTTAGCTCTGCCGAGTCTAAGCTGCGCAATGGCGAGATCACCGTCAAGGAGTTTATCGAGGCGCTGGGGTGCTCCGAACTGTACCGCGCTGAGTTCTATGCCCCCTACCCCAACACCAAGGTCATCGAGCTGGGCACCAAGCACTTCCTAGGCCGCGCACCCCTAAACCAGCAGGAGATCCGCAAATACAACCAGATCTTGGCTACCCAGGGGTTAAAGGCCTTCGTGCGCGCCCTGCTCAACACCCAGGAGTACCGGGATCTCTTTGGCGAGGACACGGTGCCCTACCGCCGCTTCCCCACCCTGCCGGCAGCCAACTTTCCCAACACCCAAGAGCTGTATGGCCGCCTCACCAAGCAAAACAAAGAGTTGGTGGTACCTAGTTTTAGGCCAGTGGGGAAAAACGATCGCAGCTAGCTCCTTTTTGCTCTTGGGAGAGGGCTAGGCGGCGTAGCCCAAGTGTCGCAGTGCTGCAGGGGTAACTACCCGCCCGCGGGGCGTGCGTTGCAGATAGCCAATCTGCAGGAGATAGGGCTCGTACACCTCCTCGATGGTCTGGGGATCCTCGCCGGTTATGGCCGCCATTGTCTCCAGGCCCACCGGCCCTCCCCCAAACTGCTCCACCAGTAGGGTTAGCAACTTGCGATCCGTCCAGTCCAAACCCATGGGATCCACCTGGAACAACTCCAAAGCAGCAATGGCAACCTCGCGGCTGATGTGGCCATTGCCCCGCACCTGGGCATAATCGCGCACTCGCTTGAGAAGGCGGTTGGCTATGCGAGGCGTGCCTCGAGAGCGGCGAGCGATCTCCTCGGCTCCCTCCCGATCAATGGAGGTGTTCAAGAGGCGGGCGCTGCGCAACACAATTTCCGCCAGCTCGTGAGGCTCGTAGAAGCGCAGCCGCTGCACCTGACCAAAGCGATCCCGCAGCGGCGAGGTTAGAGCGCCAATGCGGGTAGTGGCTCCGATGAGAGTAAAGCGCTCCAGGGGTATGGAGGTAATGCGGGCAGAGCGGCCTTTGCCAATGGTGATATCGAGGCGAAAATCTTCCATTGCCGGATAGAGCAATTCCTCCGTAACCTTAGGCAGGCGGTGGATCTCGTCGATAAACAGCACGTCGCCCCGCTTGAGACGCACCAAGTAGCCAGCAATGTCGCGGGGGCTCTCCAGAGCTGGAGCCGTGGTCATGTAGAAGCGGGATCCCATCTCCGCTGCCAGCACTGCCGCCACGGTGGTTTTGCCCAGGCCAGGGGGCCCGTAGAACAAGAGGTGATCCAGAGGCTCCCCGCGGGCGCGGGCGGCTGCAATGGCAATCGAGAGCACTTCCTTGAGCTCCGTCTGGCCGATGTACTCAGCTAGGGTGCGCGGGCGCAAGGAGTCTTCCTGGGCTTCGCCAGCCTGAGCCTGGGGCTGCAGCAGCCCCCTTCCTGCTTCGCTTGCGTCAAGAGGCGACTCTGGGCTTCGTTCTCGAGAAGAAATAATTGCCATCTGTTACCTGCAGATACAACGGCCCAACTTTAACTTTAAAAGGCCAAAGGGGAAAACGTCGCGGTCTTTCTAGCCGCCAGGAGAATTGCGGCAACCAAAAAAACCCCTGGCGCTGGGGCCAGGGGAAGTAGAGTCAGGAAACCTGGGGAAGCACTAGCCCCGCACAGCCGGCGCTACCTCCACCGCCGCCAAGTCCAGCGGGAAGTTGTGCGCATTCCGCTCGTGCA
>NZ_JANSIT010000026.1:0-14363 GCF_047462215.1 Synechococcus sp. O70.1
GGAGCCGGTTATTCACCCAAGGGAAGGCTCTGGAGGAGAGAATCCGGCAACTGGAAGCTCTGCTGCCGCAAATTGCCCAGCGCCGCCAAGAGGTGCGCACCAAGCTGCAAGAAGTCAAAGCCGCCCAAACCCAGAAGGCCAGCGAGCCGGATCGGAAGTTCAACCCCTGGGGCAGTCTGTTTGAGGATAAGTTGGAGGAGGAATTTCGGCGGCTGGAGATGCAGCTCGAAGTGGAAAAAGAATTGGACACCATAAGAAAGAAGGTGCAGGAACAGCGGCGGCAATAACGGCTTCCTCGTGAAAAACTCTTTCTTATAGCCCCGGTGATGCTGTCTTTGAAACAAGTTCCTTCCCCCAAGAGCGGCCCAAGAGTGGTACGCTATTGCGCATGAAAGAGTTCTATCTAAATCACCCCACATTTGGTCTGCTCTACGGCCTGTGTCAGGTTAACGAAGGGGAGGCCATCTTCACCACCCTTTATGCCCAAAGGCTGTTTTTTCGGGTCTACTTCAAGCCCCCCGCTGACGACGACCCCTCTGCTGTGGAAGAATTGGTCTTTGACCCGATTAGCCGCAACGAAGCCCGCCAAGTTCTCGAAGAGCAGATGCGCTTGCTGCGCCGCGCCAACCGCAAAGACGAGCTGGAACATCTGCAGTTGGTTTACAAACGCACCTTTTCCTAAGCCGCTCTAGAATTGCGACAGAAAGCGCAGGTCGCTGCTGTAGAACAGCCGGATATCCTGAACGCCGTGCAGGAGCATGGCCACCCGCTCGACACCGATCCCTGCCGCAAAGCCGGTGTAGCGCTCTGGGTCATAGCCAACTGCCTGAAACAC
Source organism: Synechococcus sp. O70.1 (assembly GCF_047462215.1). Classification (NCBI taxonomy): domain Bacteria; kingdom Bacillati; phylum Cyanobacteriota; class Cyanophyceae; order Synechococcales; family Synechococcaceae; genus Synechococcus; species Synechococcus sp. O70.1. The sequence goes on from NZ_JANSIT010000026.1 coordinate 836, forward strand.
ATTGGGATCCACCATGCCGCAGCCGAAAATCTCCAGCCACTTGGAGCCAAAGCGTACGTCCATTTCAGCCGAGGGCTCCGTGAAGGGAAAGTAGCTAGGCCGAAAGCGGGTTTCCTGCTGGCCTAACAGGCGAGTCACGAACTCCTTGAGGGTGCCCTTGAGGTCAGTGAAGGTAAGGTTTTCCCCTACTGCCAAGATTTCCACCTGGTGAAACACGGCCGAGTGGGTGGCATCGACCTTGTCGCGGCGCATCACCCGTCCCGCGTGGACAATGCGCAGAGGCGGCTGGTGTTGCTCCATGTAGCGCACCTGCACCGAAGAAGTTTGGGTGCGCATCAGATAACCCTTTTCTAGATAGAGGGTATCCTGCATGTCCCGCGCCGGGTGGTCGGCAGGGGTGTTGAGGGCTTCGAAGTTGTAGTACTCCGTCTCGATCTCCGGGCCATGGACTACCGTATAGCCCATTCCCACAAAGATGTCGAGCATGCGGTCAATGGTGGCCTGCAGCGGGTGAACCCGGCCCAGCGGCCGGCGCGGCCCCGGCATAGTGACATCCAAACGCTCTGCTTCTAGGCGGGCTTGGAGCTTGGCTTCGGCTAGGGTCCGTTTGCGCTCCTCCAGGCTGGATTGCAGGGCCTCTTTGAAGCTGTTGGCCAAAGCGCCGATAGCTGGCCTTGCTTCCGGCGGCAGCTTCCCCATTCCCCCCAAGATCTTGGAGAGCTTTCCCTTCTTCCCCAGATAGTCAATGCGGATTTGCTCCAGGGCGTCTAGCTCGGCAGCCTGAGCCACTTGGGCAAGTGCTTCTTCCTGGAGGGCAAGCAGCTGTTGGCGCAGGATGTCCTGTTCCTCTTGCATGGAGTCGGTTATTCCCCCACTTGTGGTAGCCCAGCCAAGCAGCTAGGAAGGAGGATCCCTGCTGTGGGCTAGGTCACTTCTTCAACCGTATCATTTTTGCCTGCAGCGCCTCCTACTGCAGCAGCTCCCTCTGCCAATCGACAACTTTGCGAAAGCGAAAAGGGCCTGCCAATGCCCCCCACACCTGGCGGTGGGTAACTGGATCCATGCCTCGGTCGTGGCTGCAGAACTCGCTTTCGCTCAACTGCAGCGTGGTCTGCAAATAGGTGGTTTGGCCGTTGCGCACTACCCAACAGCGACACCCCGGCTCTGTGGTGCCGACAAACTGGGATCCCTGCCTCTTCACATGCACATCACACCCCGGCAGGTAGGCCAGATCCGCAGGGCTCAATTGGCTGAGCTGCCCGGCTCTTTCGCGGGCACAGCCCCGCCACCGCTGGGGCTCCAGAGGACGGTAGTTGCGAATCACGATCCCGTCCCCTACTTGGGTAAGCTCCACCACCGCCTGACGATAGGGCTCCTCCAGATGGCCGCTGTAGGCCTGCTCCACATAAAAGCCGATCCCTGCCAACACACCGGCTGGCAAGGGGCGATAAGCCACCCGGATGGAGGCAAAAAAAGGCGGGTTCTCCCAGGCTTGCTCTTGGTTGCTGAAGTCTCCCGCTAGCCACCGCGCCATTTGCAGCAGCTCGGGAGAGAAGGTGGGCTGCAACTGGATCGCCATAGCCTCAAAGCCAGAGTAGGGGCCACTACACGGCTAAGTCTGGGGTTTTCCGGGCCGCGTTTTCCCGGTGAAAGCCTGCTCAGATTTTCTCTCAGCTTTGCCTTACCTAGGAGACTGACACAAGTGTTAAATTATGTGTACTTTATGAGAAAGTTTACCTGGATACAGAAGTTGGCTGCAAAGCCATGAGCAAGGCTGTCGTCGTTCCTGATATTGTAAACTCATGTAAAGTAGCATTGTTTTTTGTAAAAACCAAGGCCCCAAAGGATTTGGACAAAAAGGCCAGAGTTGCCTACTAGGAGCAGATCTGGGATTGTTTGCATCTAGTAAAGGCCCTTTACATTTTTTGATTCAATCCCTCCCCGACCTCGCGGTAGAAGTAAGAACTGGAAGCAAGGCAAGCTGGCTTTTCCTCACTTACCCAGTGCAGGGTGTCAGCAGCAAAAAATCCTTGTTTCACCCCGATTCCCCACAGTCTGCCAGCAAGTGGCTTCATTCTTGAAGCTGGCTAGGCAAGGTGAGGTGAGGGGGTTCCTGCCGGTGGTTCTGTTAGGGCAAAGATTTGCGCTAACAGGGCTCTTCGGTAGGGAAGCTGCAAAAGACTGCTGGGTTCATAGAGCGCTTTTGCCCTCTAGTAGAGATTTAGCCTCTTTTGCTTTCGCTAGGAGATTGAGAACCATGAACGACGTATTTAGCAAAGTTGTTGCCCAAGCTGATGCCAAAGGCGCTTTCCTGGGAGAAAACGAGTTTGCGGCACTGCAGCAGGTGATTGCTGACGGAAACAAGCGTTTGGACGCAGTGAACCGCATCACCAGCAACGCCTCCAAAATCGTGACCGATGCTGTCCGCGAATTGTTTGCTGAGGAGCCTAATTTGAATGCTCCTGGCGGCCCTGCCTATCCAAGCCGCAACGTGGCTGCCTGCTTGCGGGATATGGACATCATCCTCCGCTACATTACCTACGCCGTGGCGGCTGGAGACCCGAGCGTCCTGGATGAGCGCTGCCTGAATGGCTTGCGGGAAACCTACCAAGCTCTTGGCACCCCTGGCAGCTCTGTGGCCAATGGCATCCAGAAGATGAAAAAGGCGGCAGTGGCAGTGGTCAATGATCCCAATGGCATTACGCGCGGCGACTGCAGTGCTTTGATTGCCGAAATCGAGTCCTACTTCGATCGCGCCGCTGCTGCAGTGGTCTAGTATTCCGCAGCTATTTGCAAGCTAAGCTTTGAATCCTTTGTATTGTTGCCTTGACTTGAGCTGAGGTAAAGGAGCGTTTTGAGTCATGCAAACCCCAATTGTTGATGCCATTGCCACTGCCGATAGCCAAGGACGCTATCTCAGTAACAGCGAATTGCAAGCCATCAGCGGCCGTTTTCAGCGGGCAGCCGCTAGCATGGAAGCAGCTCGCGTCCTGAGCAGCCGTGCCGAGGAGCTGGTGCGCGGTGCCACTGAGGCCGTTTATGCCAAGTTCCCCTACACCACTCAGCCAGGGGGACAATGCTACACCCAGGCGGGTAAAGACAAGTGTGCCCGCGACGTGCGCCACTATCTGCGCTATATCACCTACTGCTTGGTTACCGGTGGCACTGGCCCCCTGGACGAATGTATGCTGGCCGGGATCCGAGAGATCAATGCTGCTTTTGAACTCTCTCCCAGTTGGTACATTGAAGCCCTACGCTACATCAAGGCCAACCATGGCCTGACCGGGCAAGCAGCCACTGAAGCCAACGCCTATATTGACTACGCCATCAACGCGCTCAGCTAGTTCTTAACCCCAAAGCTGGGTTCAAGGCAGTAGGGATCCCCGGGGTGAAGGGGATCCCTCTCCGTAGGCTGCAGTGGCCGTGGCTCTGCAGGGAGGAGATCTTGAGGGGGTAAATCTTTCAGTTTCAAAGTTGGTCTAGCTGGTTTGTTGGATTTGAGGAGTTAGCATGAGCGGAATTACAGCGGCAAGCCGGATGGGGATCCGGGGCATCACAGAGACAACTCCTTTAGAGTTGCGCCCCAATGCCAGCCAGGAGCAGCTCAACGCCATCCTGCGGGCTATCTATCGCCAGGTTTTGGGCAACGATCACTTATTTGCCTCCGACAGGAAGGAGCTGGCCAGTGCGGAATCGTTGCTGCGCCAGGGCAGCTTGACGGTGCGAGAATTTGTGCGTTTGCTTGCCAAGTCGGAAGCCTACAAGCGGCGGTTTCTCTACCCCAACTCGCAAACCCGCGCCATCGAGCTTAACTTTAAGCATCTCTTGGGGCGAGCTCCCACCAGTCCAAAAGACATTGCCCGCCACCTAGATATCTATCACTCGGGAGGCCACAGCGCGGAGATTGACTCCTACATTGACAGCCCAGAATACCTAGAAGCGTTTGGCGATAACATTGTTCCTCATCCACGCGGCTTTGAATACCGCAAGGCCCACACCACCCGCGACTTTACCAACCTCTTTGCTCTTTACGGAGGCTATGCCAACAACGACCGCTCCCAGGGGCGGAGGCCGCGCCTGATGATTCCCCTGGCCACTGGGTTTACCCCAGCTATTCGCCGCATTGGGGTACGAGGACTGCTGCCACCCAGCCCCATTTCCAAGCACTTGGGGCCGCCCACGGGTCAGTCTGACCGCATGTTTTGCATTGAGGTAACGCGGCTGCTCAACCCACCCTCGGCCCTAGCGACTTCTAGCCGCGTGCGCAAATCCAACCAGCAGATCTTCGTTTCTGCCGATCAACTCTCGGCAACAATGCAGCGACTTCTCAAAGCGGGCGCCAAGATTGTCAGCGTCCGCAGCGCCTAGCTGTTGGAGTTTTGGCCTGTGGACTCCTTGAGCCCAGTAGCTCCTCCAGACTCCTATCCGTCGGCGGATCTCACCCCGGCTGGGCAAATTGCCAAGCTGCGATACGGGGATCCGGGAGAACGCTACTACGCGGCTTGGTGGCTGGGGCGCATGCGGGTGAGAGAGGGGATCCCGGCCCTCATCGAGGCGCTGGCCGATGAGACCGATCGCACGGCCCAGGGGGGATATCCGCTGCGGCGCAATGACGCCCGCGCCCTGGGCAAGCTGGGATCCCCTGCGGCGATCCCGGCTCTAAAAGAGGCTTTGCGCTGCTCCGACGGCCAAGTGGTGGCGGCAGCAGCCCAGGCGCTGGTCGAGATTGCCCTGGCCAACTTCCTCGACCGGGATCCCGCCCAGCTTGAAGACTTGGGAGGAGCATTGCTGCAGGGGCTGCGCCGCGCGGAGCAGGGTCTCCAGACCGAAAACCTTGCTGCCTTAGAGGCCCTCATCGAAGCGCTTGGACAACTGCAGGTGTCTTCTGCCCTGGAGCCGATTCGCCTCTACCAGGATCACCCCTCCCTTCGTTTGCAATGTGCGGCAGGGCAGGCCTGTTACCGCTTGACAGGAGATCCCACTTTTCTTGAGCCTCTGCTGTCGCTGCTGGCTCATCCCAACGTTCATCTGCGGCGGGCTGCCCTCCTGGATCTAGGGGCCAGCGGCTATTTGCCGGCAGCTCCGGCCATGGCGAGAGCGGCAGTAGAGGCTAACCTCAAGCTGCTTGCCCTCAAGCAGTTGGTGGAGGTGAGCCTCAGACGTGGAAAGGAAGACGGAACTAACTTGCACCAGGTGCTACGGCTAATCGACGAGCTGCTTTAAAGTTGACATCCAAAGGCTTATTTTGTTAAAGCTGATACAGAATGAAGTTGGGTTTTACCCTCTGGGCCACGCCAGGGAAGCTGAAGCTGTTGTCCTACAGCTCCCGAGAAGCGGGCTACGGAAGTTGCTTTCCCCGTCAGATGGCCGCCGTCTACTTGGGGGACTCTTCATATGCAACTGACCTATCGCGGCATTGCCTACGTCTTTGTCCCTTCTGCCCCCGCGAGCTGCCAGCGGCAGGCGGTGCGAGTGCGGTACCGGGGCTTAGCGTGGGACTGGCCAGCTCAATCGGCATCTGTGGCGCTGCCACAGTCTTTTGCCTTGACGTATCGAGGCCTTGCCCTCAACCCAGTGGCGAAGACAGCGAGCAGGGCGCCGGCAACTATCTCCCCGCATATGGAAACCCATCGGCAGAATCTGCTGCGCCGGCTGCAGGAGCGCATCCGTTCCGCCCAGGCCCGCGGGGATGAGCATCTGTTGCAGCAACTGGAGCAGGAGCGACAACTCCTGGCCTGAGCTCTTCCTCGACCTCCCTCCACAGGTCAGGAGAATGCGGGATAATAGTGCTGCCCTATGCCGAACGAGGGGGGTAGCGGCTGTGAGCTTGCGGGTGGATTTCGAGAAGGAAGGGACGGCAGCATCTCGCCAGTTGCCCCCTGCCAAGGCGGCGGTGGGGAGCTAGGGCATGAAGGAAGGGATCCCAGGGGGCTCTTCCTCCCACCGTTCCTTGCTCTCAGTAGCGGGGCTAGTGGCTGGTGCTACCCTGCTCAGCAAGGGTATGGGGTTTGTCCGGCAGGCTCTGATTGCGGCAATCTACGGCTCGGGGCTGGAGTACAGCGCCTTTGGGGTGGCCTATGTCCTGCCCGGTTTCTTGTTGATCCTGCTGGGCGGGATCAACGGTCCTTTTCACAGTGCCATCGTCAGCATTCTTAAAAAGCAGCAGCTCTCAGGAGAAGCAGCAGCCCGCTGGCTGGAGTCAATCTCCACCTTGGTGGGCTGTCTTCTCTTAACCGTGACCTTGGGCCTATGGTGGGGAGCAGACTGGGTAGTGCGCCTGACGGCGCCGGGATCCAGCCCTGCAGTTCATGCCCTTGCTGCCCAGCAACTGCGGATCATGGCGCCGCTGGCCTTGCTCTCGGGGTGGATTGGCATTGGCTTTGGGGCACTCAATGCGGCCGAGCACTACCTCTTGCCTGCCCTCAGCCCCCTGATCTCCAGCCTGGCAGTCATCGGGATCCTGCTTAGCTTGGGGTGGACAGGGATCCCAACCTTGCTGGCCTGGGGCGTACTTGTCGGGGCCATTGCCCAGTGGTTGGCTCAGGTACCGTTGCAGCAGCGGCTGGGGCTGGGGCGGCTGCGGCTGCGCTTTGAGTGGGGATCCCCGCAGGTGCGAGCCGTGGGCCTGCTCATGCTGCCAGCGGTCATCTCCTCTGGCATGATCCACATCAATGTCTACGTGGATCTCTTTTTTGCCTCCTTTGTGCCCGGGGATCGCACCATCGGCAACTTGGGCTACGCCCAGCTTTTGGTGCAAACCCCCCTGGGGATCCTTTCCAACATGGTGCTGGTGCCTTTGATGCCCCTCTATGCCCAACTAGCAGGAGAGAGAGACCGATGGCCCGAGCTGTGCCGGCGCATCCGGCAAGGGTTGATGGTGACCGCCATCCTCACCCTGCCCCTTGCCATGCTGTTGGTGGCCTTGGCCGAACCCATTGTCCAGGTGGCCTACCAACGGGGTCGCTTTACGGCGGAGGCAACCCAGGAGGTGGCGGCTCTGCTGATGGCCTATGGCCTGGGGATGAGCTTTTACCTGCTGCGGGATGTGCTGGTGCGCATCTTTTACGCTCTGGAGGACGGAACCACGCCCCTGCGCATCAGTGGCCTAGCCATTGGCCTCAACGCCCTTCTGGACTTCCTATTTCTACAGGTCTTTGGGGCACCAGGCATTGCCCTGGCCACAGCAGGGGTTAACCTAGTAGCCCTGATTGGACTGGGGATCTGCCTTCACCAGCGCCTGCCAGGGATCCCCTGGCAAGAGATGGGACAAGCCCTACTGCCCCTGCTGGGGATCACCGTCCTAGCTGGTGGGCTTAGCCACTGGCTGTGGATGCAGCTACGCGCCTACGAGATCTTGGGATCCCCCCTGCTCACCGCCCTTGTCTGGGCTGGGCTGGCCGGTGGCCTGGGCCTAAGCCTAGTGGTAGCTGGAGCTCTGTATCTGCGGATCCCGGAGGTGGAGGGGCTGGCCCTCCAGATCTGGAGGCGGCTTGCTCGCCCCTAATTGATGGCCTCCAGGTAATCCCGCACCCGGTTGCGCCGCTTAGGCTGCCGCAGCTTCTGCAAGGCTTTGGCCTCGATTTGCCGTACCCGCTCCCGCGATAGATCCAAGGCGCGGCCAATTTCCGCTAGGGAGTAGGTGCGACCATCCCCCAGCCCAAAGCGCATGCGAATCACATCCCGCTCGCGGCTGGTGAGATCCTCCAACAGCTGCTGCAGATCGCGCTGGAGGGCCTCGCGCAGCATCATCTCCTCGGGAGAGATGTCATCGGTCTCCAGCAGATCCCCTAGCTCGGTATCCTTGTCTTTACCCACCTTGGTTTCTAGAGAAACCGAGCGCGGCACCCGCACCAGCAGCTCCCTGACCTGGGGCACGGTCATCTCCAGCTCGGAAGCAATGTCCTCAATGGTGGGGGTACGGCCTTTTTCCTGGGAAAGCTTGCGCTGGGCTTTTTTGATCTTGTTTAGCTTCTCGGTAATGTGGACAGGCAAGCGGATGGTGCGGCTTTGGGTGGCAATAGCCCGGGTGATCCCCTGCCGGATCCACCAGTAGGCGTAGGTGCTGAAGCGGTAACCCTTTTTGGGGTCAAACTTCTCCACTGCTCGCTCCAGGCCCAGCGTGCCCTCCTGGATCAAATCCAGCAGCTCCAGGCCGCGGTTTTGGTATTTTTTCGCCACCGACACCACCAGGCGCAGGTTGGCCTTGATCATCTGCTCCTTGGCCCGCTTGCCGATGCGCTGGATCTGTTGCAGCTTTTCAGGCGTAAGGTTGGCCCACTCGGGGAACTGGTTGGCCCTAGCCACCCATTCTGCCAGAGTAGGCTCCCGCCCCAGCTCTTTCTGCAAACGCAGGCGCACATCCAAGAGCTTCATGTAGTCTTGGACTTTTTGGGCCAGCGCCACCTCCTCGTCTCGTCCCAAGAGGGGAACACGTCCAATCTCCTGGAGGTAAAGGCGCACCAGGTCGGTGGAGGGTCGAGCTGGCCCCTCTTCGGCGTACTCGCTTTCGGCAAACTCCGCCTCTTCCTCCTCCGTCAGGTCGAGGAGGTCGGTTGGGGTTTCAAACAAAGTGTCGTTGGCTTCAGGTTCGTAGATAGACATGTAAGTGCTACTGAGTGAAATAGCAACAGAGACAGTCAAGCAGCTGGACTAACATTGAAGAGGGGGCTAAGTTGAGGGTTCCCCAAGGACAGTGGCTGTGCGCTGTCATCATCCCTGCGGAGACAACACTCTCCTCTGGCTAAGTCCAACCCTGGAATCCTGCCCTCGGTAGGGAACAGCTGAGATAGCCACGAAGGAAGCCACCTGCTGGCGAAGTGTAAGCCCCTTATCATAACTTTAACTTAATTATAGTTGCCTCTCTCAGCTTAGCTGCATGAGATTGGGCGCAGATTTCTCCCCCCTGAGCCGTCGTCACGGTTGCTGGAAAGCGCAGGGTTTTTGCTGCTGCGCCATTGCTCCTGCGTCGAGGTAGGATCTACCAAGCGTGGCTACTGCCGGAGGCAACCAACCTCTCTGCAGAACTTAAACTAGGAGGTAGAGGGTCAACTTCCACGAGCTATTTTTCTGCCCCTTTCCTGCTACGGTGGAGAGGCTACAGGTCAAGCCGCCCGACCAGATGGGGTTCGTTCCTGTCATCCCTATGAACTGGGTAGCTACATCACTCCCTCTCTCCCTGAAGGGAGAGGCCATTTCTACCCTAGCGCTGACGCTGCTTCTGGGGATCGGCCTATTCTTTTTTCTGCGAGCCTCAGGTAGAGATCGCAGCGAAACCCGCTTCTATTCTAGCAGCCGCAGTCTGGAGGAAATGGGATCCCTTCTCCGAAAGCACCTGGAAGGGCGGGCCTATCGCTTGCAGTTTGCCGATGCCGAGGGGATCGCCACCTTTGTCGGTCAGGCCCGGCCCAGCGTTGGGTTGGCTGTTTTTTTGACAGGGCTAGCAGGAGTGGGTCTGGCCTGTCTGGCTCTGGTGCTGTCCCTGCTGGAGCCGAGCTGGAGAGCCTGGCCCTGGACGCTGGTGCTGGCCGCTCCCTGGGCGGGCTGGTACTACTGGCGGCGCAACTACCGGCTGGAGCGGCTTCGCCTGAAGCTGCAAGAGGCTGACCCACCCCCTGGATCCCTGCTGTGGGTGGAGGGGCAGCGGGATGAGCTGGAGGTGCTGGCCGCCAGCTTGGGGCTGCAAGAGCGGGAGCCGGAGCGAGGGTAGAGCCCTAAGGCTCCTCGGAAAAGAGGGAGCCCGGGATTAGAGACAGTTGCTCCGGCGGGGCGGGGTTGCGGATCTCGAGGGGTTCAGGGTGTTGTTCAGCCTGTTTTTTCTTGGGGGAAAGGCGGCTTTTCCCTTGGTTGCGCAGGCCCAGGCCAATGCGGCTGTGTTGTTCCACTAGGGCCAGCACCTGCTTAGCCCGCTCGATCACCGGCTGGGGCAGGCCGGCCATGCGCCCTACCTCGATGCCGTAGGAGCGGTCGGCCCCCCCAGGCTGCACCTGGTGCAGGAAGATGATGCGATCCGGCAGCTCTTTCACCACCACCTGGAAGTTGGCCACGTTGGGCAGCAGGGTCTCCAGTTGGTTGAGCTCGTGGTAGTGGGTGGCAAAGATCGTGCGGGCGCGCACCTGGGTGGCGAGGTACTCAGCCACCGCCCAGGCAATGGAGAGGCCGTCGAAGGTGGCGGTGCCGCGGCCAATCTCGTCCAAAAGCACCAGGGAGCACTCGCCGGCGTGGTTGAGGATGTTGGCCGTCTCGTTCATCTCCACCATGAAGGTGGACTGTCCCGTGGCCAGGTCATCGACAGCGCCGATGCGGGTAAACACGCGGTCACAGAGGCCCAGCTCCGCCCGCCTTGCCGGCACAAAGCTGCCCATCTGGGCCAGGATCTGGATGAGCCCGATCTGCCGCAAATAGGTGGATTTGCCCGACATGTTGGGGCCAGTGAGGACAATCAGATCCGGGCCGTGGGGGGATCCCAGACGCACCGAGTTGGGGACAAATAGGCCCTGGGGCAAAGACTTCTCCACCACCGGATGGCGCCCTTCCTCGATGACTAGGCGGCGGTCGGTCGTGATGACGGGACGAGTGTAACCCTGCTGCACGGCCACCTCGGCCAGGCCAAACAGGGCATCGACGGCGGCCAGGGTCTGGGCCACCTGGCGGATGGCGGCAGCTTGGGATCCCGCCTCTTGGCGCAGGTGCACAAACAGCTCGTATTCCCGCTGGTTGATCTCAGTCTGAGCGGTGAGGACGCGGGCTTCTTTTTCTTTGAGCTCAGGGGTGATGAAGCGCTCTTCGTTAGTCAGGGTCTGCTTGCGGATGTAGTCTTTTGGCACCTGCTGGGCCTTGGCGCGGCTGATGCTGATGTAGTAGCCGAAAGCCTTGTTGAAGCCGACTTTGAGGGTGGGGATCCCAGTGCGCTCGCGCTCGGTTTTCTCCAACTGGGCAATCCACTGGCGGTCTTGCTCCACCTGCTGCCGCAGCCTGTCCAGCTCCGGATCGACGCCGGGCCGGATTAGCCCCCCTTCGGTGAGCACAGGGGGAGGGGAGGGCAGGAGGGTGTGCTCGATGCGGCGGCCCAGGTCAACCAGGGCGGGATCCACCTGCTGCAAGCTCTGCAGGAGAGGGGTCTTGGCTTCGGCCACCAGCTCCGCCAGTTGGGGGAGTTTGCCCAAGGAGGAGCCCAGGGCCACCAGCTCGCGCGGGTTGGCGGTGCCGGAGGCGACGCGGTTGGCCAAGCGCTCCAGGTCATAGAGAGAGTCCAGCAGGGATCCCAGGCGGGTGCGCAGGGAGGGGTTTTCCAACAGCTCCTGGATGGTGTCCTGGCGGAGGCGGATTTGCTCAAGATCCCGCAAAGGCTGCAGCAGCCAACGGCGCAGGGTGCGTCCTCCCATGGCGGTGCGGCTGTGATCCAGCACCCAGAGCAGGGATCCGACAAAGGCCCCCTCGCGGATGGTCTGGGTGAGCTCCAAGTTGCGGCGGGTTTGGGGATCCAAGATGAGGTAATCCGTCAACTGGTAGGTGCGAGGGGGACGTAGGAGGGGATGGCCCCCCTGGGGAGAAGGCTGCACCAGGTTCTTTTGCGTCTCCTCCAGGTAGTGCAAGAGCCCTCCCGCCGCCCGAATTGCCAGGGGCAGCCCCTCGCAGCCCAAGCCCTCCAAAGAGCGCAGGCCATAGGTCTGTAGCAAGTTTTCTCGCGCCACCGCCAGCTCAAAGGGCTCCGCTGGGCGCAGGGTATAGGTGTACTGGCCGGGCAGGCCCAGGGGAGCTTGGGGATCCCCAGGCCGAATTAAGCCCAGGCCCAGCCCTTCCTCGGTGGGCAGCAGGATCTCCGCCGGCTGCAGCCGGGCCAGCTCCTGTTCTAGCTGCTCTTGCCCCTCGCTCTGGCAGACCCAGAACTCGCCGGTAGAAATGTCGGCGTAAGCCAGGCCCCAGGGGGTTTGCTTGGAGCCTCTCAGGCGGACCACGGCGGCCAAGTAGTTGTTTTGCCGTGCCTGCAGCAGCTCCTCTTCGATGACCGTGCCGGGGGTGATGACCCGCGTCACTTCCCGCCGCACCAAGCCCTTGGCCTGATCCGCCGGCTCCATCTGGTCGCAAACAGCCAGGGCATAGCCTTTGGCCACCAACTGAGCCGCATAGCGGTCAAAGGCGTGGTAAGGGATCCCGCACATGGGCACCCGTCCTATGGCCCCTGCTTCCCGCCCGGTGAGCACCAGCTCCAGCTCCCGCGACACCACTTCCGCGTCCTGGAAAAACATCTCGTAGAAATCCCCTAGGCGGTAGAGCAAGATGGCGTGGGGGTACTGCCGCTTCAGCTCTACGTAGTGCTGCATCATGGGGGTGAGCAGGGCGGGATCTACCTCTAAGGCATCCCAAGTAGGCTCGGCGGAAGAACTCATGGCATCAAAACGTGGGCCAGCAATGGGCTGAAGGTTCGGAGTCTAGCCAACTCGGGCCGACCAGCTTGGGCCATTCTAGATCCAGGTCTAGATGAAGTTTGAGACGTTTCCCCAGCCCTTCTCCCCTGATTCCCATTTCGCGGTTGGTTGCCATGACCTCGCTCAGGGTAGTTGGATCCCCCCTGAGGTAAGTCTGAATGGCTGGGCAGAGGCGCTGCCCGGTCTTGTCCAAAAGCCCTGAAGCGCAAGAGGGAGAAATTTAGGCACAAGCTATTGAAACTGACTTGCAACATCCAAGAAGCCTTGCTATTCTAGCGACTACGTTTTGTTGAGTTTGACTTTCAATAAAGCTCGGGAGGGAGGCCTGGCCAACTTGGCTGAGTTTTCTATCCTGCCCTTGCGGGCGGAGGGGGTTTCTTGGCCTCAGAAGGCTCTCTTCCTGGGCAAAGCTCGAGAGGTTTTCCCGGTGCTGGTCGATCGCGAGTGTCCGTATACAGAGGTTGAGGGGGGCAGAGGCTGGGGGCAAAGAAAGCGGCTGCTCTCGCCAATCGGTTTGACCTGTTTGCTATTGAGTTTCATTTTCCTAGTACTTTTGGTCTCGATTGCTTTGGGATCCGTTCCCATGACTTTCCTAGAACTCTGGCAAGCCCTGTGGGGGCAGGGGGATCCCATTCGGCAGACGATTGTTTGGCAGTTGCGGCTGCCGCGGGCGCTCTTGGCCCAGTTGCTGGGGGCGGCTCTGGGGATGGCAGGGGCCCTGTTGCAGGGGATGCTGGGCAATGGGCTGGCGGATCCCTACCTGCTGGGCATTTCGGCGGGGGCGGGCCTGGCGGCGGTGGGGTTGCTCACCTTGGGAGAGTGGACGGCTTGGGTGCCCCTGGCCGCTTGGGTGGGCGGGGTGCTGACTACCGTGTTGGTGTACGGGTTGGCGCGTACTCGCTCGGGACTGGCGGTGGAGCGGCTGATCTTGGCGGGGGTGGCCGTCAGCGCCCTGTTTGGGGCCATTAGCTCCACCTTGTTGTTGATGGCAGATGACCGGGTGCAGGTGGCTCTCACCTGGTTGATCGGCAGCTTAAGCGGGCGGGGCTGGCCAGAGGTGCAGGTGGCCGGGGCGTATATCCTGGTCGGCTTGGGATTGGGAT
>NZ_JANSIT010000027.1:0-14306 GCF_047462215.1 Synechococcus sp. O70.1
GAAAGGATCCCATCAGCCAGCCCCCCAGCGCCCCCACCGCTGACCCAATGGCCAAGCGGCTAGATAGCTGCTCCAAGGCCATCAAGAAACTGGGGTGACCCGAAAGCACCACCTGCAGCACCACCACTGCCAAGATGGCCCCCACCGGATCGATGAGCACCCCTTCCCCTTCCAAGAGGGTGCTGACGGCGGGATCGACGCGTACCCGCTTGAGGATGGGGTTAACTACAGTTGGCCCCGTCACCACCACCAGGGATCCAAACAGAAAGGCTAGGGGCCAGGGGAACTCTCCCAAATAGTGGGCCGCCAGTGCCCCCCCTCCCAAGGTCAAAAGCGATCCCAGCAATACCAGATTGCGCAGGCTGCCGGAGACCTGGTTGAGGCGTTGTAGCCGCAGGTTCAGCCCTCCCTCGAACAGGATCAGGGCCACTGCTAGCGACACCAGCGCCTCCAGACCGGATCCCATGATCTGGGGGCGAACCCAGCCCAAGCCATCTGGCCCCAGCAGCACCCCAAACAGCAGCAGGAAGACAATGCTGGGCACCTTGACAAAGTTAGCCAGGACTTGAGCTGCGATCCCGGCCACCAAGGCCAGCGTAAACAGGATCGTCAGCTCAAAAGAGCTTTCCATGCCGAGGCTCAACCTCCCTCCGTGAGAACTCTGCCCCAGCAGCTCTCTCCTGTTCAGTAGGGTTGCCCCTCAAAGCTGCCATGAGAGACTAGAAACACCTGCAGAGAACTCCACCCTGGGACAGACAGGAGAAAGCATCCTTTTGCCGAGGGCAGATGCTCCCTGAGCCCAGGGTAGCTCAGGCCGAAGTGAACCCCCCTGGCTAATCCGGCTGCCCCTTTGCAGAAGGGTCGAGTTCGGCTGCTGCCAGCGGCTTAACTCGGCGAATGGGTAAGTTAGCAATGAGGGCCGTTGTGCTCCCCTCCACGGTCAAGTGGAATTGCATCCCCTCCGAGTCCAGCTCCACATAGCGGGAGACCACCCCCAAAATTTCCAGCCGCATCGATTCCAGGGCTGCCGGACTGAGATTGGCGCGGTCGTGGGCCAAGATGAATTTCAGGCGCTGCTTGGCCTGCTCGCGGCTGCCGCCGGGGGAGCGGGGGAAAAGCTGATCCAAAAACTCGAGGAGCATGGGCTTTATTCTAGTCTCGTTGAAAGAGAGCTAAGGGCTGCTGGGCTTCAGAACACCTTTTGGCTTAAAAATCGCCTTGCCTTTTCCCAGAAAGACTCACCCAAGCCGGCCAACTTGGGGAACTCCACCACCTCCCCTTCCAGCCGTCGGGCAATGCGCTGAATGGCCTGGGCAGCCGGAGAAGGACGGGCAGCCAAAACCATGGGTTCTCCCTTGTTGGTGGAGACGATCACCTCTCGGTCTTCCGGAATCATACCCACCAAAGGGATGGCCAGCACCTCCACCACATCTTCCACGGCCATCATCTGGCCAGCGGTTACCATATCGGGGCGCAGGCGGTTAACAATTAGCTGAATTGAAGAGATCCCTGCCGCTTCCAGCAGGCCCACCACCCGGTCTGCATCCCGCACGGCAGCTACTTCGGGCGTAGTCACCAGCAGGGCCTCTGTTGCCCCGGCAATGGCATTGCGAAACCCCTGCTCAATCCCGGCCGGGCAGTCGATCAACACATAGTCGTAGCTACCGGCAAGCTTCTCCATCAACTGCCGCATTTGCTCCGGGTTGACTGCTGTTTTGTTGCGGGTTTGGGCTGCTGGCAACAAGGAGAGATTGGGGGTGCGTTTGTCTTTCACCAACGCTTGTTCAAGGCGACATTCTCCCGCAATGACTTCTAGAGCCGTGTACACTACCCGATTCTCTAGGCCCAGCAGCAGATCCAGGTTGCGCAGGCCAAAGTCGGCATCCACCACCGCTACCGAGCGACCCAAGCGCGCTAAGGCAGTGCCTAAGTTGGCTGTCAGGGTGGTTTTGCCTACTCCTCCCTTCCCAGAGGTTATGACGATAACTCGGCCCATGCTCTTCTCCGCAGAAACTCCTGAAGGCTGGCGATGCAGATGGCACCATCTTGCAAGTAAACCACCTCAGGGGTATTGCAAGGGGAGCCACTTTCTGGGGGGCGGGCCACCTGGTCGGCGATGCGCAATTGGGTGGGCTCCAACTGCAAGGCCAGGATCACTGCACTTCTATCCCCCTCGGCGCCGGCATGCGCCAACCCTCGCAGCCGTCCCCAAACCCAAATGTCGCCGCCCGCAACGATCTCGCCGCCGGGGTTGAGATCTCCCAAGAGGAAGACAGAGCCACGGTGGCGTACGGACATGCCCGAGCGCACGGTTGAACGCAGGTACAGAGGGGCAGTGTCGGGAGGAGGAGGGGGAACCACCTCTAAAAGGGAGGATTGCTCCACCGAATAGCCCAAGGTTGCCGCGGCAATGGCGGTCGTGCGGGATCGGGTTTGGACGCGCCATAGCTGCAGCCGATGCTGCGCCAACAGGACAGCCAGGGCCTGCAGGGTGGGCAGCTCCAGCTCTCGCTCCTGGCACCACAGGGTTAGAGGAGCCACCCCCGTCCAGTAGGACTTGCGGCTGCGCAACTGCCAAACGAGCTCGTCCCAAACTTCTTCCCAAGCTAGGGTGGTGGGCAGGTGCAGGTGGATCCCTTGGGCATCGGAGCGAAAGTAGACACTCTCTTTGGCTGCCCCTACCCCGATAGAGGAGGCAGGGGCCTTGGGAAAGGGTGGCGAGTTTCCCACCAGCGACCCCATTCTGCCTGCCCTCCTTTGCCAAGGAATTAGTCGAAGTAGAAGAGCGTAACCACCTTGTGTTGCTCCTCAGCGTGCCTGCAGGCCTCCAAAAGCGTGACGCTGTCGTGGAAGGCAAAACAGATCAATTGCTGGCACTTGCTGATGATTTCCAGATTGCAGAGGCGACTGGCCTCCGCTAGAGGCAGGTGGTCGTTTTCAGGGTGCTCCACCAGATGCAGCACCTGCTCCAAACTGGCCCGCGACTCTGCCGGCTGCCGCTCTAGGCTTTGGGGCAGGATCACCGTCAAGGATTTAATATCTGCCCGCATTGCTCCACGAATTACAGCCAGGTTGGTACCAATAGCCCCGGACGTGAGGATGCGGTTGCCGGTAAGGGCCAAGGCGTAGCTGAGGGTCTCGATGAGGTACTGGTGGGTAATGGGCACATGGCGAGTGCCCAAGATGGCTATCCGCTTTGGCCCCACTTGCTGAATGGCGGCCAGCTCTTGCAAGAACGTATCGACGCTGGTGGGGAGGTTAATGGATTGGGTCAAGGGGATCCCTCGCTAGACAGGATGGGCCAGATTATGCTAGCAGCCTACACCGTTGCTCTGGGATCTAGCTAGAGGGTTGGGCCATCCCTGCTCAAGTTGCTAGACCTACCAGCGCAGCAGCGCCGCTGCTCCCTGAAACTCGTGGAGCAAGCGCTCTTCAGCTTCGCCGCGAACGAACTCCAGTTTAGCGCCAAAATCGCGGCCTAGCACCCACACCAGATCCCGCAGGGGTGCCGGCTGTGGCTCTGGGCAAAGGAGCTGGGCCATCTCCTGGGTTCCTCCCACAAAGCCGTCTGGGCAGCGCCAGATGGTGGCCTCTAGCCTCCAAGGCAGGACAAGGATTTCCACCCGGCCTAGCTGGAGGGCGTCCAGCACCGCATCCAAGCCCCAAGCGCCGGGCTGCTCTCGAATCCGCTCCAACAAAGCCAGCTCTCCTCGGCGCTCAGCGGCCTCCAGGACGGGTACCACTCGGTCGAGGATGTCTTGCGGCGTCGGTGTGTGAAGGTTGGCGGGGTGCCCCACCCGCGCGACGATGCGGTTGCGTAGGCCGCGGTTGAGATAGCCCTCAAAGTGGGACACCTGCCAGGCTTCACCCATGAGCACCAGCCGCTCAATGCCCAGGCGATCCACTGCCTTATCCAGGGCGGAAGCCAGGCGGAGGTAAAGCTTGTGCATCCAGAGGCTGACCTTGGCCGCCTCCCGCTCCTTGGGGGAAAGCTTGTCGAAGGTGCCACCGCTGCGGGCGCGACGTTCGGCAACGGCATTTTCAATGCGGCCGGCCAGCTTCTGCAGTTCCTGCCATTCCTCGGCGCTGATGTTGGCAAAGATTTCCGTGTCCTCTCGCAGTTCTCCCAAAAAGAGCTCGTAGAAGCGCCACCTGCTGCCAGACAGGTGCAACACCCCACCCCGCTCGTATTCATCAAAGGCAAAGAAAAGGGGCGTGAGGTAAGGTTCCCCCCAGCGGGCCTCCACCCGCCCATGGGCCAGATCCACCACCGGCAGCTCCACCTGCAGGTCGATTCGGCGCAGCACTGGCTTGCCAGCGGGATTGCGGCTGGCAAAAAGAACCAGGGTGCGGGCCGAAGGGCGCTCCTGCTCCACTAGAGCAAGGACTTGCTCGCAGAGGGAGTTATCAGGCTTGCTCTCCTCCCTCTCCAGCAGCTCCTTGAGGGTATTCTTGATGCGCCCCACCCAGGCGCGACCCGCATTTTCGGGACGAGCAGGGTTGGTGTCGGCATATATCGAGAGCACGGGCTTGCTGCTGTCGCCAAAGGCAGCTTGCAGATCCTGGATCAGGGTGTTGAGTTCGTCCATGGTCTTGAGAAGGGGCGTCGCTGGGGCTCAAGCCTAGCAAAAGTAAGGTTAAGGGAAAGCGAGGGATCCGGCCCTAGCTGAAGCCCAGTTGGGCTCGGCTTTGAGGAGAAGCTTCTAGCATAGCATAGCCCGCGCCTAGAGCCGAGCGGCTGCGCTGCCCTCCAGATCCACTGGCTCCGATTGGTCTGCCGGCGGCGGAGCCTCCTGTAGCTCAAGGGCCAAGAGAGTTTTCCCATGGAGGCTGCAGCTTCAGGGCGTGGGGCCCTAGCTGCACCGGACGGCTGGAGGGCGGGTTGCTCTACCTCTTGCAGCCAGTTTCTTCTTGGGACAAGCAGTTGGCCTGGTGCGCCCGGGATCCCATTAGTACCCTTTTGCAGCCAAGTTAGGGGTTTGCAAGGCGGCTTCTACCCGATGCACTTGGGTTTTGAAGCTGCCATCTGGCTCCAGCCATAGCTGTCGCAGGGCTGGGGGGATCACCTCCAGAGCAAACTGGGAGCTCTTGGGGAGAAATTGCACGCAGGTGGAGGGACAGGCAAAGTAATCAACCCCCCGGCGGCGACGGTGCAGCTCCTGATGAACATGGCCAAAAATCACCAGGCGAACGTGGTCGAACTCGTCCAAAACCCCGAACAGCCGCTCCGGCTGCTGTAGCGCACTTTGATCCAGCCAATCGGAATCCACCGAAAAGGGGGGGTGGTGCAGGGCTAGGAGAACATGGTGGTGGTTGGCCCGGCTGCGCTGTAGCTCTTGTCGGAGCCAAAGTAAGGTGCGGTCGGTTAGGTAGCCGCTGTCCCTGCCTGGCACCAGCGAGTTCAACAAAATAAAGCTCCAGTTCTCGCGACTGAAGCTTTTCTCTGCGTGCAACCGCCCGCCGCGGAGCTCTAGGTTCATAACATGCAGGCGATCGTGGTTCCCCGCCAGCCAATAGGTGTCGATGGGAAGGGTCTGCAAATAGCTTCTAAGACGGGCATAGGCAGCCGCACTGCCATCTTGGGCAAGATCCCCGGTTAGGAGCAACACATCCGGCAAGGGATCCAAACTCACAATGGCCTTTTGCACTGCCAGAAAAGAGGCCTCGGTGTCTACCCCCAACAACCGCTGATGGCTCTTGGCAAATAGATGCAGGTCACTGATTTGAACCACGTAAACCGTCATGGCGGCGGGATTTTTCAGCACCGAAAGGCCTTTGCCGTCTCCAAAGGCAGAGCCCTCTCAAGAGACCCTTAGAGAGCGACCTACCTCCCGGAAAGCGGTCTGCACCTGTGGCCAGCGGGACTCCTGGGTTGAGGCAGTCAGAGTATAGAGGCGATGGTGACGAACGGTTACCGTCACTACCTCGTGGCGAAGCTGGGATCCCAGATTGGTTTGGTACTCAAACAGGTAGTAGGGCTGCCCCTGCCGTTCGAAGGCCTCGGCTGCCAAGAGCTGGGTTGAGCGACCCGATCCCTCAGGGGCAATGATCTTCTTTGCCACCAATTGCCCTACCTCCTCTGGGCCTCCCAGATCCGCAATCGTCTCCCCTTTGTCGAAGGGGGCAACCATCAGGCTGATGTTTTCGGTCTCATAGACTAGGTCGCGCAGGAGCACGGCTAGCCCCTTCCCAGGGCTTAGCTTCACGCTCACCATGCCATTGGGGTAAGCAAAGGCAAAAGCTCCATTGGGATCTCGGTAGACTCGCAGGTTGGGGCTTGCTGAGCAGGCACCAATGATCAAGCTGAGGCAGACCCCCAGCAGCAACAACACCCTAGAAAGCCGCCGACCCAGTAGGCTCAACTGCCCCTCCCCTGCCATGCCGAGATCCTCCGCTTAGGGTTAGCCACCTCCATATCCTACCTAAGATTGGACCGCAGCAGCCTTTTAGCGGGATCCGTTCTGGTAGTGGCGGGAGCGCAGGGCCAACACATCGGAAAGCTGGCGCAGCTGATTTTGAAGCTGAGCAAGCTGTTGGGCGTCGCGTACATCAATGCAGAGGTCAATTGAGGCAGTGCGATTGGCAAAGGTTTGCACCTTGGCATTGCGCACATTGATGCCCTGATCGGAAAGGCGGGAGAGAATATCCCGCAGCACGCCAACCCGGTCGATGACCTCTAGACGCAGTTCTACAGGATAAGTCTGGGTGCTTTGCCGCACCTGCTCCTCGTTCCAGCGCACCGGCACCAGCCGCTCACCCGGAACCTGGGCTACCCGCGGACAATCGCGATGATGAATGGTGATGCCCTTGAAGCGGGTAACCACGCCCAGGATGGGATCCCCTGGGAGCGGGTTGCAGCATTTGGCCAATTGATGTTTCAGGCCCTCCACCCCCAGGATGAGAGACTGGGATCGGCTAGAAGCTCGATTTCCATCGCTTCGCGGCAGCAGCAGCTTGGCTTCCGCCAAAGATCCCTCCTCGGGTGGGGGGGAGATGGCTGGCTTGCTGACCTCCTGCAGCCGGTGGATCACCTGCGCGGGGGTTACCTCTCCATAGCCCAGCGCCGCCAGTAAATCGTCCACGCTGCTGTAGTTGAGCTTCTCGGCAACCTTCTGCATCCGCTCGGACTGCAGCAGCGCTTCGAACCCCGTTTTGCCCAGCTCCCGCTCCAGCAACTGCCGACCGCGGGCAATATTTTGCTCGCGATTGGAGCGCTTAAACCATTGGCGAATGCGATTGCGCGCCGAGCTGGTGGCTACAAAATTAATCCAGTCTAGACTGGGGTGGGCATTCTTGTGGGTGATAATCTGCACGATGTCGCCATTGCGCAGGCGGGTATCCAGCGGTACAATCTTGTTGTTTACCCGCGCCCCGGCGCAGTGATCCCCAATTTCTGAGTGGATGCGATAGGCAAAATCAATCGGGCAGGATCCCTGGGGTAAGGCCAGCAGATCTCCCTTGGGGGTGAAGACGTAAACTTCGCTCTCAAACAGGTTCTCGCGAACAGTCTCTAGGTATTCTTTGTCGTCCTTGAGGTCGTTTTGCCACTCCAAGAGTTGCCGCAGCCAGGTAAAGCGCTCTTCCTCGGGCTTTACGGGGGTGCTGCCGGCTTCCTTGTATTTCCAGTGGGCAGCAATGCCGTACTCGGCCACGCGGTGCATTTCTTCGGTGCGGATCTGCACCTCCACGGGTCGCCCCTGCAGACCAATCACTGTCGTGTGCAAAGATTGGTAGCGGTTTGGCTTGGGCAGGCCGATGTAGTCTTTAAAGCGCCCGGGAATGGGGCGGAAGCAGTTGTGAACAACTGCCAGCACCCGGTAGCACTCGCTCACGGTCTGCACGATAACCCGCACCGCCAAGAGGTCGTAGATCTCATGGAATTCCTTGCGCTGCTGCTGCATCTTGCGGTAGATGCCATACAGGTGCTTGGGCCGCCCGCTGATCTCAAAGTGCTCTAGCCCCGCTTGGAGGAGGTTCTTCCGCAGCTCTTCGATAAAAGCTTGGATCTCCGCCTCTCGCTCGCTGCGCTTGGCGTTAACCAACTCTTGGATCTGGCGATAGGCTTCGTAGTCCAGGTACTTAAAAGCCAGGTCTTCTAGTTCCCACTTGAAATGCCAGATCCCCAGCCGGTTGGCCAAGGGGGCAAAGATCTCCATGGTTTCGGCTGCAATCTGCTTTTGCTTGTGGGGCGGCAGATATTGCAGCGTGCGCATGTTGTGCAAGCGATCCGCCAGCTTGACCACGATGACCCGAATGTCTTTGGCCATGGCCACAAACATGCGGCGGAAGTTCTCCGCTTGCTGCTCCGTTTTGCTGGAGAAATTAAACCTAGAAAGCTTGGTTACCCCTTCCACCAGGAGGCGCACTTCGGGTCCAAATTCTGCTTCTAGCGCCTCCAGGGTAACGCCTGCATCCTCAACAACATCGTGCAAGAAGCCAGCCGCTACCGTGACGGCATCCCCCCCCAGCTCCCGCAACAAGCTAGCCACAGCCACCGGGTGGGCGATGTAGGGATCCCCCGACTTCCGCTTTTGGCCCTTGTGCAAGCAGTAGGCAAACTCAAAGGCCCGGCGCAGCAAATCTGCCTCTTGGGGAGTGTAAGCTCTCAGCCCATCGCCGAGATCTTCAGCGCCAGAAAGCAAAGCACGCAGCCATCCTGGCACCTCAAAATCGAGGTTGTTTAGGTCAAAGCCTCCTTCTAAGCTGGCGGCAACAGCAGGCTGACCCATGGGAATCTAGCAAGGAGGATGGTCTACTCCCTGGAGTTTCTTACAGCCTATCCCCAACTTGACTCGTCCGCAGGCAGGTTAAAGGCAAAAAGCGCTGCGAAAAACCTCAGGGAAAAATCTGGCGCAGTGTTAGTATTCTAGTTCCATCGTATCACTCACTCTGCCGCATCTCGTAGCAACATATACAGACAGATGAAGCTAGCCTCTTGCTGGGGGACTAGAGGTGGGAGGAAGTTGCAAAGCTAGAGGCCCTAGCCACCCCTTGCGGTAGTCGTTGAGGATTTGCCTTGCCGCTCGCTCGGTATCGCCTTGGTAGCGCCGTTGGGCCAGCTCCTGGACTGCCACGCTGCCAGGGGGGATTGGATCGAGCCAGCCGTAGCGCTGTTGCAAAAGAGCTTGGGCCTGGGGCTGCACCTGCAGCAGTTGATCCACAAAGTAGGCCGCTACGCGCTCGGGGTCGTAGGCGGCAGCGCCAATGTCATCGCAGATGGCTAGCAACGTGGCTGCCCGCTGATCCGGCAGCGAAGGCGGGAGGATGCCCGGCGAGTCCAGCAAATCCAACTCCCCCCCTAGCCGTACCCACTGCAGTTGCCGGGTTACCCCAGGGCGCGCAGCGCTCTCGACGGCTCGCCGTCCCAAAAGTCGATTCAGCAGGGCCGACTTGCCCACATTGGGAAAACCCACCACCACCGCCCGGACAGCCCGCGGCCGCATGCCCCGCCGCTGCCGCCGCTCGTTGACCGACTGCCCTAGCTGCAAAATAGCCTGCTTGAGGCGACTGACCCCTTGTCCCGATTGGCCGTTGGTGGGATAGACCGGGATCCCTTGCTGCGAGAAATACTCCTGCCACGCTTTCAGATCCCTTGCCGCAATCGAGTCGGCTCGGTTGAGGGCCAAGAGGCGCGGCTTCTGCCCCAGCCACTTGTCCAGCTCGGGATGGCGGCTGGCCAGCGGGATGCGCGCGTCCACCACTTCAATTGCCACATCCACCAGCCGCAGTTGTTCCCGCAACTGGCCAAGGGCCTTAGCTACGTGGCCAGGATACCACTGGATGGGCGGAGAGCTCATGCTGCCAAAACCCTGGCAAACACCAAGGGCGGGATCTACTCTAGCTTGTCCAGCTCGTCTCCTCCCACCTGTAGGGCAAGCAACGGCTGGGATCCCTTGCCAAGACAAGCTAGCGTTAAGGAGTGTAACGGCGGAGAAGGGACGATGGTCAAGCGCGTGCGGTTGGATCCCATTGCTCAGGTGTCAGAGGTGGCCACCAACAACAACTTGCTCTCGGTGCTGCTGCAGGAAGAGCTGAATGTGTTGAAAGAGTGCGGCGGGCGCGGTCTCTGCGCCACCTGCCATGTGTACGTGAAAGAAGGGATGGAGTCGCTCTCGCCCATGACCCGTCGGGAGCAGCGCACCCTAGAGGTGATCACTAGCCGCAAGCCCAATTCCCGGCTTGCCTGCCAGGCGCGGGTTCTGGGAGAAGGGGTGGTGGTGGAACTGCCGGTGGGAATGTACGCCAATGCCCTCAAGGACATCGAGGTGCTCATTGGGCGGCGGGCCGAGCAGCCCATCTTGCACCCTATCACTGGTGCTGTGTTGGTGCAGGCAGGAAAGCTGATTACCCGTTCAGTGCTGGAGTCGGTGAAGAACCTCGATCTAGACATCCAAGAGGCTTTGGCTCGCAGCAGCCGAGATTTCTAGAGCTCTATGGGACCTGTATTTCTTGGGATCGACCTAGGCACGTCGGGAATGCGGGTGGTGGCCCTCTCAGAAGCGGGGGAGGTGGTGGGCAAAAGCGAGCGCTCCTGGGATCCCCCAGAAACCAACCCGGGCCGCTGGCTGCGCACCCTAAGAACCCTGTTGGGACACCTAAGGGGGCAACTGGGGGATCGCTACACCATTGTTGCCCTTAGTGCCTGCAGCACCTCGGGTACAGTGCTGCCGGTGGACGGTCGCGGCATGCCGCTGGATCAGGCCTGGCTGTATTCCGACCCGCGGGGCCAGGTTCAGGCCAAGCAGTTGGGGATCCCTGCCAGCTGGGGACTTAGCCGCTGGCTGTGGTGGGCAGAAGCCCATCCCGACCGCTACCGGGACAGCTACTTGGCCCATCCGGCGGACTTTCTCCTAAGCCAACTGGGAGGCCGCCGACGGGTAACTGACCACACCCACGCCTTGAAAAGTGGCTTTGACCTAGAAACCTACACCTGGCCGCGGGAGTGGCTATCTCGCCATGGCCTCGACCCCAAGCGTTTCCCTGAGGTGGTGGCGCCGGGAACGGTTTTGGGAACGGTGCGAGCTGAGTGGGAGCTGGGGCCAGAGGTGCTAATTGCCGCCGGGATCACCGATGGCTGCGCCGGGCAACTGGCTGCAGGAGCTACTCGCTTGGGTCAAGTCTCCACCAGCCTGGGCACCACTCTTATCTTCAAGGCCAACAGTGCTGATCCCATACAAACCCCTAGCATCTACTCCCATCTGCACCCCGACCGAAACGGCTGGTGGCCGGGGGCAGCTTCCTCTTGTGGAGGTGGAGTTTTGCCCCACTTCTTCCCTGGCGGCAACTTGGCTGCCTTGGATCAGCAGGCGGAGGCCCATCTGCCCACTGGCTTGGTCAGCTATCCGCTCTGCCGACCTGGCGAGCGTTTTCCCATCCTAGATAGCGAATTTGCCGGCTTCTTGCCCCAGGCGGAAGTAGGATCCCCTCGCTTTTACGCCGCTCTCTTGGAAGGGGTGGCGATGGTGGAGCGGCTGGGACTGGAGACCTTGGCCGCCCATGGGATCCCCCTACTAGAAGGGAGCCCAATTTTGACCACCGGCGGGGGCTGCAAAAGTTCCCTCTGGCTCCGCCTGCGCGCCAGTATCCTTGCCCGTCCCTTGGCAGTGGTCAAACATCCCGACCCGGCTGTAGGAGCGGCCATCCTGGCAGCATCGGCCTATTGGTGCTGCTCAGTGCAGCAGGCTGCCGAGCGCTTGGTGCAGGTGGAACGTCTCATCCAGCCAGATCCAAACTGGGTCAAGGCCTATGCCGAGATCTACTCGGAATTTCGCAGCCGGTATTTCTCCCCCTGAGGGAGAACATTTTTACACACTCCCCGGGGATCTACCTCGGGGGGTTTCGTTTCCTATTTCCAGGAATCCCCCCGAAGGGAAGACCTCGGACATTAAGCGCGGCCCTCGCTTTGCTCAAGCCTTGTTTCCAGTTTCTGGGAGTCACCCCGGACGGGAGAACTTGCCAGTTTGAGATTAAGTGGCACGCTCCTGTCGCGTTTCCAAGTTTCTAGGGCTCCCCCAAAGGGGGAACTCGATTCCGAGGTGGGGCTACCACCTAGACGACGTGGATCATGGGAACCCCCCGAAGGGGGAACAGGACTCCACCCCCCTTAAAGCCAAGCAGGGCAAGGAATACAAGACCCATTTGTGAGGGGGTCGGTCGAAAAGAGCAGAAAGTAGCCTTGGAAAGGGGGGGTAAGAGGCCTGAAGGCCTCGTGGTGCAAGGAATCGAGCGGGTAACGAAAAAATAGGCTTTTCCGGGACTTTCAAAGGCGCTCGCAAAGCTGGCGATACTATGCTTGCCCTGAAGGATTACGCAGGCTTCTCCTCAAAGTTGCATCAGCCAAAAGCCAGCGAACGACTGAGCCCTGAAATCGCTTTGGATGGCGAGGAAATGGATCCCTTGCGCTTGGCGTTGGCGTTGGGCAAAGCCCTCGGCCTCTGCTCGCAGCTTTTCGTCTTTGAGTTGTGCAAAGAGATAGCAATCGTTGAGGCCAGCCTCGAACAGCAGCCATCCCTCCGCCACAGTCAAGTAGGCAGGCTCCATGCCGCTCATCCAGGCTGCTATAGGAAGAGCCCGCTGCGAGGCGATCACCAAGCCGGGAATGATTGTGTCGGGCGCAAAAGCCTCCCAGTTTACTGGAAACAGCTCGCCAAATTCGATTGGCCAGGTCTCGGCTTCCCGCAGATCCCTAGCCCGCAGCGTCACGAACGCCCAGCGCTCTCCCTGCAACTTGTCCGGCAGGGGGACGGGATCCGGCGGATCCGGCTCCACGGGGGGTTCAGGGCTGTAGGTGAACTGGGTTTCCTGGGGGTAAACCTGCTCTGCCCGTTCCCGCATCCAGGCCTTAAGGGCATAGACGCGACGGCTGGGGAGCATGGGGATCCCGACGGCGTTGCAGGCCCGTTGCAGAATGGAGCTCATGCGGGCTCGGAACACCCGGATGGCCGAGGGGGGCTGGGGAGCCGCTTCCAGATAGCTGCGCAACTGTTGGGCCACCCAGGTGCTATTGACCTCTTGGTTGCTGCAGTACTTGGCCTGGCGAAACTGGCCGCCGGGATCGCACACCAAGAGCTCCCAAACTCGCCGATCCTGGGCATCTCGCAGCGGGACGGCGTTAAAGTCCATCTGCCAGATGGGGCCGCGCATAGGGCCAGAACGAGGGGGTTGAATGGCCAAGGCGTTCCTTCCGTTTGCTACGCGCTGCTGGGAGAGGGGTTCGGAAGCTGTTGGCCTGCAATATCCCCGACCACGGCCCATTCCCGCTCCCCAAAAATGGCGGAAGGGTAGCGGTAGTACTTAAACTCCAGCAGGTTGTAGAAGGGATCCTGCAGAAAGAACGTGCCGTGCTCCAGGGGGGTGCCGACGAAGCGCCAGCGTGGCTCCTGATAAAAAGGCAATCCCCGCACCTGGGCCTGGTCGGCCAGGCTCTGCCACTCTGCTTGGGTGGGAAAGATCAGGCCGAAGTGGCGAGGGTAGATGCCCCGCTGGGGCCTCAGCTCTTCCTGGGTGAGGTGGGCCACCAGTTGATGGCCATAGAGGTTCAAGATGACGGAAACAGGCGTTTCCCGACCAATCTGGCAACCCAAGCCCTCGCCGTAGTAGGTCTTGGTCAAGGCAATGTCGGCAACCGGAAAGGCAAGATGAAAGCGGATGGGGTCCATGGGCTCTCCTGCCAAGCAGCCTGCTCAAGTCGGGATCCCTGCTCTTTATAAGGTAGGCGATTTTGTGCTGAAGGGTGGGATCCCTTCCCCAGCCGACTGTACGCCTTTGCGCAAGAAGCCCAGCCAGGGCGATGTTATAACATTTGAGCTGGAGAGCCAACTCAGTGTGGTGAGAGACTGGGGAGCGCAAAGAGGCAATCTTGGCCATGGCCAGCACCCGGACTGAGCAGCGCCGCCGCGAGGAGGAAGCGCGCCATTTTTTTTGGATGGTGGCGCTGTCCCTGCTGCTGCATGGGTTGGCGCTGTTGGGCTTGCTCTCCTGGAGTCGGTTTTGGCCGTTTCGCCAGCAAGAACAAAAAGCCATTGAGTTTATCTTGCTGGAGCCAGAAGATCTCGAGCCGCCGGAAGAAGCAGAGCTGGTTTCAGAAGTGGATTCCCGCGATGGGGGCAAGCGGGTAGAGGCCCCTCCCTCCCAGGGCAGTCCACCCCAATCCCAGGCTACTCTTCGTCAGCAGGCTCCCCCGCCGCCGCCCCCCCCCCCCCACCCCCCCCCGCCCCCGCCCCGCCCCCCGTCTCCAGGACGCCAGGAAGCTCCTCCTGGCGGGGGCCGACAAGGTGAGCGTGAACTCGGCGGCGGTAGGGCGGCCC
>NZ_JANSIT010000028.1:0-13890 GCF_047462215.1 Synechococcus sp. O70.1
TTCATATGTGTATAAGAGCCTGGTCCAGGGCAACGCCAACGGCAGCGCCGCCTCCACCTACCGCAGCCCCCAAACCCACTCCCACTCAGACTCCGCCACCTGTGGCGGCTGCTCCTCCTGCTCCGCCTGCGCAGCCCAGAGAGCGGGCCTCGGATCCCAATCAATTGCAGCCCCTTGCGCCTGCTCCCCAACCGCCGACAGAGGTTTCCCTTGGCGAGCGGCCCTCCGCTGCTTCCGAGTTGGGGCCTCCTATTAGCGCTTCTGCGCCCAGCGATGGAGGTGGGATCCAGGGCAGAGGAGCCAGCGGCTTGGCCAACCCCACCCAGTCGGCTCCCAACCCTCCCAGTGTGGCGGCGCGGGCCAATGTGGATTGGGGCCCCTGGCTGGCAGCTTTGCAGCGCAAGGTGGAACAGAATTGGATCCCAGGCCAGACCGGCACTTCCCGCCGCACCGTAGTGATCTTCACGGTGGGTCGGGGTGGCGAGCTGCAGAGCATTCGCCTGGCCCGCACTTCCGGCAGCCAACAAACCGACGACGCGGCGCTGACGGCAATTCAGCGGGCAGCACCCTTTTTGCCCCTGCCTGAGGCCTATGAGGGCAACTCGGTGACGATCAACTTCACCTTCGACATCAACGTCTTGGGCCAGTTGACGGTGGACGGATCTGCCAACTAGACCCCTGAAGCCAGCTCCAAGAAAGGTACGAGGTTGGGTTTAAAGCTCCCTTCATGAGCCAAACGCCGCTGCAGTGCACCCCCCTGTTCCCCTTGCACCAAGCCTTGGGGGCGCGTTTTGTCTCCTTTGCCGGATGGGAAATGCCGCTGTACTACCAGGGTGTGGTGGCTGAGCATCGGGCGGTGCGGGAGCAGGCGGGGATATTCGACATCTCTCACATGGGCAAGTTCACCCTTTGGGGACCGGAGCTGGGATCCCACCTCAGCCGTCTCGTGCCCAGCGATCTCAGCGCTGTGCGGGTGGGCTCTGCTCGCTACACGGTTTTGCTCAACCCCCTGGGGGGCATTGTGGACGACGTCATCTTCTACCGGCATCCACCGGAAGGAGAGCTGGAGCACTGGAGCCTGATCGTCAACGCGGCCACCTGCCAGAAAGACAGGGAGTGGCTGCAGCAGCAAGGGATCCCTGGCCTAGAACTTCAAGACCGCACGGCGTCCCACGTGTTGCTGGCCGTCCAGGGGCCGGCAGCGGAAGAGGTTTTGCAGCCTTTTCTAGAGGGATCCTTGAAAGCTTTACGCCGATTTCAACATGGGCAGTTTATCCCTAAAGCTCCTCAAGGGGAGAGCTCCGCAGAGGCAAGTGTCTTTGTGGCCCGCACCGGCTACACCGGCGAAGATGGCTTTGAGCTCCTGCTCAGTCCCTCAGACGGCCGCTGGCTCTGGGAGCAACTGGTGCAGGCAGGAGTCCAGCCCTGTGGCTTGGGCTGCCGCGATACGCTGCGGTTGGAGGCTGGCTTTTGCCTCTACGGGCAAGACATAGATGAGAGCACCACTCCTCTCGAAGCCGACCTGGGCTGGCTGGTCAACAACCCGGCAGAGTACCTAGGCAAGGCGGCGCTAGAAAACCAGCGGGCCGAGGGGATCCCTCGTCGTCTGGTGGGATTTCGCATGCTGGATCGAGCCATTCCCCGCAGCGGCTATGCCATCTATGCTCCCAACTCCTCTCAGCCGATTGGCCGGGTAACCAGCGGCACCCACTCTCCCACCTTGGGCTATGGCATTGGCCTGGGGTACGTGGATTCGACTTGGGCCGAGGTGGGATCCCGGCTGGAGATTGAGATTCGGGGCCAGCGCCGGCTTGCCGAGGTGGTGAAAAAGCCCTTTTACCGGAGGCAGGCCCCGGCCTAGTTGGAGGGATTGAGCCGTTTGCCAGTCTTGGGGGTGGAGTATTCCTGCTGCAGCCGCCGCAACTTCCGCAGGGCCCGCCGCTCAATTTGCCGTACCCGCTCCCGCGACAGGCCAATGTGCTCCCCGATCTCGCGCAGCGTCATCCTCTTGGCTCCATCTAGGCCGTAGCGGGCTACGATGACCTGCTGCTCGCGTTCGCTCAGTTGCCTCACAAGGGCGCGGACTTCCTCCCAACGGGCAATCCGAGTGAGATGCTCGACCGGATCGTTGTCTTCGTCGGGGATAAAGTGCTGCAGCTCCGTGCCGTCCTCATCGCCCACACTCACGTTGAGGGAACAGATCTCGGCCATGTGGCGGGTGATCAGCTCGCGGTAGTTGTCGCCAATATCCAGCGAATCGAAAACTTCTTCGGCTGCAGGTCGGGATCCCTTCTGAGCGGATAGCTCGCGGTAGCGCCGCTTCACCTGGGAGACCTTCTCGTACATGTGGGCAGGCAGACGAATGAGGCGCCCTTTGTTTTGGATGCCGCGGTTTACGCTCTGCCGGATCCACCAGGTAGCGTAGGTGGAGAACTTGTACCCTCGCGTGGGATCAAACTTTTCCACGGCGCGGGTGAGGCCGATGGTGCCCTCTTGGATGAGATCCAAAAACGGCAAGCCGCGGTTGCGGTAGCGCTTAGCAATCGATACCACTAGGCGTAGGTTGCACTCCACCATGCGCCTTTTGGCCGCTTCCCCCTCCTGTAGGATCCGCTGCAGCTCTTCCACGGGGATCCCCACCCGTCGGCTCCAGTCCTCGAGCGACTCATCCTGCCGCCGCTGTTCCAGGAGGGCCATCATTCGCTGTACCTGGTAGGCCAGGCGAAGCTCCTCTTCAGGGCTGAGCAACGAGTAGCGACCAATGATTTTCAAGAAACGGCCTACTGCATCTTGCAGGTCAAGACTTTCCGGCATATCCAACCCCACACCCTAAACTACGCCCTGTCCGGGCTTTCGCCTCTCCTGTTGCTTTAGGCCTTTCCCCTAGCAGGAGAAGTTGACCGCTCTGCAAGCAGCATCTCCTTCATACCAGAAGGGCAGACTTTCTGTAAAGGTTTTGGCACTTCAAAATTTGAACTTCTGGTAAACGCCTAGTTCAGAAAACTTACTGAGCCTGTCTCGCCTGGCTCTACCTAAAGTGTTTTCAAACTGACCTTTTGGACGTACAACTCTACCAGTAGATGTTGCGAAAGATAAACCAACTTCCCTAGCCAAGAGAAAAGCTCATAGAAATAAATGGGAAAAAATAGCTTAATATCGGATACTTCCTGAGAGCCATATTCCTTCGGGCTAAGACAAAAAGTCCAGAAAAATGCTTGAGGATATCTGTATGGGCACGGACATTTGATTGCAGCGATCCGGCACCTGCTTCCGACAGCAGCTAGCTTTAGGGGCTTGCTCAGCAAAATCCTGAAAAAGGCCAGCAGCTACCTCGAGCTTTCAAGTAGCCTCAACCTGAAACCAGCCAAAGCTGGCTCCAGGAAAAGCCATGACTGCGCTCTCCCAAGTTTAGAGTATACCGAGGATTCAGGCACTAGATATGGGGTCAGCCCTCAGAGCTGAGCTCCCGCCGCAGCTTATTGCCTGAGTAAGGGCTGCGCAGCCCAGGTGGGAAAAGTCGCAGTCCCTGGGGCCGCACCTGCCGCTCCGCCAACGGAATGGGTGTCAGCCGCGGCAAAGGGGTAGCCTCTGGCTGAGATCTGGGCGTGGGTGTTGGGGTCGGTGTGGGCCTGGGCGTTGGCTTAGCCGTGGTCTCTGCTGGAGACGGAGGGGTAGGCTCGGCCAGAATCGCTTCTGGCGTCGGACGACGGCGCGGCGCGGGCGTAGGTGACGACTCTGGTGTAGGTGTGGGTGCCAGCGGTGGAGTTGGGGTCAGCGTAGGGGTAGGGGTGGGTGTCGGAGTAGGAGTGGGAGTGGGAGTAGGTGTCGGAGTCAGAGTGGGCGTCAGAGTCGAAGTGGGAGTCGGTGTTGGACCTAGAGTGGGAGTGGGTGTTGGAGTCGGGGCGGGCGTGGGTGTCGGAGTAGGGGTAGGCGTCGGAGTCGGGGTGGGCTGGGGCTGTACGATAGCCAGGGCCTCTTCCGCTTTCAGCTCTCCTCGGATCAGCTTGGAGAGGGTATCTTGGCCCCCGGGGGTGTAGGTGATCTCGCGGGCAGCGCTGTTCAACACATTGCGGATGGGATCCCCTTTGCTGTCAACCAGCTCCACTACCATCACGTTGCGGCCAGGCTTCCAGCCCTTCAGGTAAAAAGACTCCCAGCGATCCAGCAGGCCAGACTGACCGTTGAGAGTGTAGCGGATGCGCCAGTCACGGGGTAGGTCAGCCAGCAAGCTCTCCCGCACGGGGGCATTGGCAAGCCAAAAATCGACCAGGATTGGCTCAGCTCCGTAGCTGCCGCTGGGAGAGCTGTAGGTGAGAAGAGGCAACTGCGGCTGCGGCACGTATTCTGGCGTGGGAGCTAGCACATGGAAGCTGACTTGAGCGTAGGCTTCGGAGTTTTTAAAGCTCTCGTGCCAGGGCTTGACGGCAAACACCCGCAGCGTATGGGATCCCGGTTCCAAATCCTCAAAAACAAGAGGGGCATCAGCGTCGTAGTGAGAAATGTAAGGCTGGTTGTCCAGAACCACATGCAAATGGGGACCAAGACCCAGTTGCGGATCCTTAAAAATCGGGTACCCTCGTACTGCAAAGCGAACCGTGACCTGGCGCTCTGGCAAGATCTCGCCAGGTTGTGGGCTGAGGATCTGCACCTGCGGGCGATAGTGCTGCAAGTAGGCATCCAGCTTGGCAATTTCTGTTGGCGTTGGCACCCGCTCGAGCTGAGGTGGTTGGTGCTCCTGGGGTTGCTTGGGCGCAGATCCCCCACAGCCAACCAGCACCAAAGCTGCCAACAGCACCATCCACCATCTCAATCCCCATGCCTTCAAGCTGGCACTTCCCGCGTGTTCTTGCATGAGCCTCCCATTCCAACACTTGCCAAGCCGCAGACAAGCCATCCTCACATTACCAGGATGTGTCCTTTGGGGAGGATCCCTTCCCCGCCCTAGAATGGGATCGGCAGGCTTGGTCCTGTCCGGAAAAGCTTTGGGGTCATCTATGAGTTGCTTGGCAGCGACGATAGCGCTCGCGGGCTTGGATCTCACTCAGTGGCAAGCTCTCCTCAACACCCTGGCCTTTGCCATTTGTCTGGGGGCCATGCTCTTTTACTGGGGTGGGGCAGCTTTTCCCCAAGTGCCCCTTTTGGCCGAACTGGGCTTGGCAGGAATGGTGGGGGCCAACTTGACAATAGCTGCTCTGTTGACGGCCCGCTGGATCGATGCCGGCTACTTCCCTTTGAGCAATTTGTACGAGTCTTTGTTTTTCTTGGCCTGGGGGATCACTGCCTTGCACCTAGTGGCTCTCCAGTGGACTCGCCGCCGTTGGGTGGGAGTGATGACTGCCCCATTAGCGACAGGCATTGTTGCCTTTGCCGCCTTGGCCTTGCCGGAGGATATGCAGGCAGCCCAGCCGCTGGTGCCAGCTCTGCAGTCCAACTGGCTGATGATGCATGTCAGCGTCATGCTGTTGGCCTACGCAGCCCTCTTGGTGGGCTCCCTGTTGGCCATGGCCTTTCTCATCCTCACCCGTGGCCAGGAGGTACAGCTCAAGGGCAACTCCCTTGGCCTGCAATTTCGCCCGTCCCAAGCTGCAGTCCAGCCGGAGCTGATAGCCCGTGCCAGGACTGAACTTCCTCCCCAGCCGACTCCAGAGGAGATCCCTCGGCAACAACTGAGCCTGGCCGAGATCTTAGACAACGCCAGCTACCGCTTCATCGGGCTGGGCTTTCCGCTACTTACCATTGGCATTATTGCCGGGGCCGTCTGGGCCAACGAGGCCTGGGGTACCTACTGGAGCTGGGATCCCAAGGAAACCTGGGCCTTGATTACCTGGTTGGTTTTTGCTGCCTATCTACACGCCCGCATCACCAAGGGCTGGCAGGGCAGGCGTCCTGCGCTTCTAGCCAGCTTGGGCTTTGGGGTGGTTTGGGTTTGTTACCTGGGAGTGAACTTTTTGGGCAAAGGCTTACACAGCTACGGCTGGTTCTTTTAGGTCCGCCGCCCCATTGACTCTGGTGCTGGCAAGTCGTCGTGGATACCTTTGATTTGAGGAAAACGGCATGCGTCTGTTTAACTACCTAATCTTTTTCTCGGCCCTCCTGGGTGTGGCCCTCTTTGCCATGCAAAACGCCAACCCGGTAACGATTACCTTTGCCCCTGGCGTCAGCATCGAGAGCCCGCTAGTGATTGAGCTTTTGGCTTCTGCTGGGATTGGCGCTGCCTTGGCCTGGATCTATGGCCTCTGGATGCGGCTGCAATTTAGCCTCGAAGCCCGCGAGAAAAATCGGCAACTGCAAGAGAAGGAAGTGGCCATCAGCGAGCTGAAGGAAATGGTGGTGGAGCTGGAGGCAAAAGTTAAGCAACTGCCCCCCAGCAAACGAGCTGAGCCTCAGGAAGACCTCCAAGAGGTTAAGGAAGTGACCACCGAGGGATCCCCTGCCTAGGTTTTCCATTGGTCTTTGCGGTACAATTGAGCCTCTATTTGCCT
Source organism: Synechococcus sp. O70.1 (assembly GCF_047462215.1). NCBI lineage: Bacteria > Bacillati > Cyanobacteriota > Cyanophyceae > Synechococcales > Synechococcaceae > Synechococcus > Synechococcus sp. O70.1. The sequence continues at coordinate 6,483 of NZ_JANSIT010000028.1, forward strand.
TTGCACTAGCACCTATGCAGGTTACTCAAGAAAAGCGCCCTGGTAGCCGGCTTGGCTTCAAGATCGTGGTGGAAGCTGACCGGGTTAAGCGCTCTTACGAAAAAACCCTGCGCCAACTGGAGCGGAACATCCAGATCCCGGGGTTTCGCAAGGGCAAGGCCCCTCGCAACCTGGTAGTGCGCCAGGTGGGCCGCGAGCGGGTTATTGCCAGTGCTATCGACGACCTAATCCAGGAGGCTATCCAGGAGGTTCTCCAGGAGGCTCAAGTCACCCCCATCGGCCAGTTTGAGCTGGATGAAGAGGTGAAGCAGCTTCTGGAGCGCTTTAACCCAGAAGCCGAGTTCAGCTTCTCAGGGTATGTGGAAGTGTACCCTGAGGCTCGCGTTGGCCAGTACAAAGGGCTGACGGTTACGGCAACCCGGGTTGACGTCAAGCCTGAGGAAGTCGACCGCCTCATCGAAAAGCTGCGAGATCAGCGGGCTACCCTCTTGCCTGTGGAGGATCGGCCTGCCCAGTTGGGGGACGTGGTGGTGCTGGATTTCCAAGCCCGCGACGCCGAGGGCAATCCCCTCAAGGAGCTCGCCGCCCAAGACTTGCAACTGGAGCTGAAAGAGGAAAACTTCATTCCCGGCTTTGTAGCAGGCGTTGTGGGCATGCAGCTCGACGAGACTAAGGAGATCACTGCCACCCTGCCCGAGGATTACTTTAGAAAAGAGCTGGCTGGGAAAACGGTTACCTTTACCGTCTGCCTCAAGGAGATCAAAACCAAAGAGCTGCCGGAGCTAGACGATGCCTTTGTCCAGGAAGTCAGCAACTTCCAGACGGTGGCGGAGCTGCGGGAACACCTGAAAAAGCGCCTTGAGCAAGATGCCCTAAGACAATCCGAAGAAAACCTTGAAACGGCCATCCTCAACGCCATTTTAGCAACCACCGAGGTGGATCTGCCCGAGAGCCTTGTTGAGCAAGAGATAACGCAGCTGCTAGCTCAAGACCTGCAGTCGCTGCAGCAGCAAGCAAGGGTTGCCCCGGGAGAAATCCGCAAGCTCCTGGCTCAACTGCCACCTGAGACTCTCAACCAATTGAGGGAGCGCCACCGAGCTGAGGCCATCGACCGGCTGCGCCGCGCCTTTGCTCTCAGCGCCATCGTCCGGCAGGAGCAAATTGCCGTCGGCCCCACTGAATTGGAAGTGGAAATGGAAGCGGTGATGAAGGCCTACGCTCAGCAGGGCCAAAAGCTGGATCGGGAGCGGACACGCCAGGTCATTTACGAAAATTTGCTTACTCGTAAGGTGATGGCCTGGTTGAAGTCTCAAACCACGGTCAACTGGGTCGATAGCGAGGGCAATCCCACCGAGGCACCCCCCCTTCCCGTCGGGGCTAAAGGCGAAGACTTCGAAGAAAAGGCTGGGTCGGTACTGGCAGCAGCAAGCCTTGAGGCTTCTACAGCCCCAGCTGAGGCTGTGGCAGAACCCCCTTCAGGAGTAGCCACAGAAACCGCCACAGTTGCCGCTCCAGAGTCGGAACCAGCCTCTGCCTCTGGGGAGAGCTTAGATCGAGAAGCCGAATCGGCCGTCCAGGACAAGCCCAAGTCGGGTAGAAAGAGCAAAAAGGTCAAGTAAAAGCGGTCAAGCTACAGGAGGCCGCGCCGCATCTGATCCCAGAGGCGGAGGTAGGACTCGGCTTCGGCCAGGCTCAAGGGCCGCCAGATCTCGGCCCGTTCCCAGGTGGAGGGGTGGAAGTCGGGCCGGTGGCGCAGCCGCAGGGAAAGTTGGTTCAAGTCCAGCGGTAACACCGAAGGGATCCCGCTTAAATTGACGAGGCGAGGGGCAAACTCGGGATTTAAGACAAAGTCAATCCAGTTGACCAGCAGGGATGGCAGCTCCGCCTGCAGCTCTTCAGGGAGAGGCTGGGCAGCCCGAGGCCGCACCCAGACATCCCACCAGACAGCAGATCCCGAGGCCGGGATCACCACCTCCAACTCGGGGTAGTTGGCCTGAGTGGCGTAGAGATCTTGCGACCAGCCCACAGCTACCCAGCTATCGGCCAGGCGCAACATGGGCAAATAGTCAGCGGAGGTATAGGCCAAAACTTGACGGTGCAGGGATCCCAGCTCCCGTCGCAACTCGGTTTCTTCCGGATCGAGGGGATCGTTGTAGGAGCGGCCCATCTTTTTTAGGGTCAGCCCAATCACCTCGCGTGGGTGATCCGGCAGCGTGATCTTGCCAGCCAACTCAGGCCGCCACAGGTCGGCCCAGTCCTGGAGGGGTTTGCTGACCCGGTCCCGGCGGTAGGCAATGGCCGTCACCCCCCAGCGCCAGGGCACACCCCAGATCTGCCCCTCCCGCAGGGCTGCTGCTTGCCAACGGGGATGCAACTGCTGCCAGCGTTCTCCCAAGAGACTGCGCGGCAAGGGATCCAGCCAACCGGCAGCCAGAGCCCAATCCAAAGCGTCGGCCCCCAGCAGGCTGAGAGCTGGCACCGGCAGTCGTTGGCTGAAAGGCCACCAGGAGGGCTGGGGTGGCTGAAGGCTTTGGCGCAGGTAAGCCAACAACTGGCTTCGCTCATCCACCAGCTGCAACCGAAAGCGGGCCCGAGTGCGACGGCGAAACTCGCTGACTAAGCTCTGAGGGATCCCCGGCTTGAGGGCGAGGATGAGGGGCAAATGGGCCCTGGGCCCGCCACAGCCGGCCACCGCTAGCCCAGCTAGGAGGAGGAATTCACGTCGGCTTAGCTGTCTTTTGCCCACGCCAGTACCGCTCCACCAGAATCAAGGCCACCAGATCATCGTAGGCCCTGTCCGGCAGTCGCAGCCCTTTGGGCAGTAGGTGCTGCCACCACCGCGGCCGGTAAACCTCCCAGTAGCGCCGCCGGGCTTCTTCCGAGCTGTGGCGTTCGTCCACCAGGACAATCTGGTGCGGCGGAAGAAGCAGCTCCAGTTGAGACTTCCACTGCCGCGCCGTCGTTTGATCCCCCAGGATGAGCCGCTCTGCTCCAAACTGCTGCCAGAGAGCCCCCAACCTGGGCAGGGCCTCTTGGGCAGGAACCACCTCCCGGTGCAAAACTTGCCAGGCTGGCTGGGTTTGCACAACCGCAAGGCCGCACTTGTCCCGCCCTGGATCAAAACCCACTAATACCCGCTCCATCTCCTTGACCCTCACCCCTCCCTGCGCCCTCTTAGCTGAGCTGGAGCAGAGCCGTATTGGCTGGAGGCTTGCGCCATGAGAAAACTCACCCGCAGCGGCCCTGCCGTGTAGATGTCGGCATCAGCCACCAGCTTCACATCCAGAGGGGTGGTGCTTTGGCGCAGCTGCTGCACCACTTCCAAAAACTTGACCTGGGAGAACTCTCCGACAGTGCCAGTGATGGGATCTGCAAGGAGACCTTTTTCTTGGGAGCGCTGGTTGGCCTCGTTTAGCAGCTCCAGCAGCCGCTGCTGGATTTCACTTTCGCTGAGGCCCGGCTGGATCACTCCTTGGGCCAGCACCGACCCCTTGGCGAAGAGGCGCTGGTTGGGGTAAATCTGAACCACCACAGGCACAGGCTCACCCTTGAGCCGGTTGGTGAGAGAGAGGATGCGCACCGCCCAGCTGCCGGCTTCCTGCAGCTTTTTCAAAGCTCGATCCGCATCCTCGCGGCGGATGAGGATGGCGTTTTCTAGAGGAGGTATAGGCTGGGATCCCAGCGCCAGCGCCCGCTGTTCTGCCTGCGCCAACAGTTGCTCAAACTGCTGCCGGACTGTCTCTGGCTTTGCCCCGGCAGGGGTCTGAACTACCCCTGTAGCTAAGACTTCGCCTGCCAAGATGGCAAGCTCGCCCCGCCGCAGCCGCACTGCCAACTGGCTGAGCTGGGCAATTTCCCCCTCGAGCTGGTTTTTCTGGGTCTCCAGTTGGTTTAGGGCTGCCTGCGCCGCCTTCAGGGAGCGCTCCAGTTGATCCCGATCCAACTGCAAGGTCTGCTTTTGGGACTTTAGGGTGACGATGGTTTGCTGCGCCGATTCCACCTCCTTCTTGACCGCCGCCAGCTCTACTTGGGCCTGCTCCAGCTTGGGCTGCACCTGGGCCAGCTGCTCTTGGGTTGCTGCCAGCTTGGCTTCGGCCTCCTGCCGGGCCTGCAGGGCTGCGGCCAGTTGATCCTGAACTTCACTCAGGCGGGTTTGGGCTGCCGACTGCTGGCTGCGAAATCGATCCAGATCTAGCCGCAGGCGATCCCGCTCGGCCCTGAGGGCAGCATTCTCGGTCTCCAGCCAAGCTTTTTGGCGATTGAGGGCCTGCAGCTCTTGCCTAGCCCGAGCAATTTGGTTGGTGTAGCTAAAAAGGGCTTCTGACAGCGAGCGGTTTAGAAGCAGCAGCGTGCCTAGGGTCAGGGCTGAGATGCTCACCCCCGTAATCACGGCTACCAAAATAGCTGTGTGGCGAGGGCGGAGGTTAAACCAGGTTAGGCGCTTTTTGCCAATGCGATACCCAACCCGATCCCCAACCACGGCAATCAGGCCACTGACAAACAGCATGTAGAGGATCAGCAGTACGCCCTGCATATCCCGGGATCCCTGCCACGGAAATCTTAGCAAGGCCACCCAGAGGACTTGAGAAATTTTTGGCGCTATTTAGCAAGCGTTTTAAGCGTAGAGGAGCCGCTCCACAGCTGCCACAATATCTTCTGGCTGCACGATGGTGGCTGCTTCCAAGGTGCCGTTGTAAGGAGTGGGAATGTCTTGGGAAGCCAAGCGCACCACTGGCGCATCCAGCTCGTCGAAGAGTTCTTCCATGATACGCGCAGTCAGCTCTGCCCCAATGCCGCCAGTTTTTACATCTTCCTCCACAATGACCACTCGGTGCGTTTTGCGCACCGAAGCTGCAATGGTCTCCATATCCAGCGGCTTGAGGGAGATCAAATCAATCACCTCAGGATCGATCTCCTGCGCTACCAGGGTATCCACAGCCTTGAGCACGTGGTAGCGCATACGGGAGTAGGTGAGGAGGGTAACGTCGGATCCAGAGCGGACAACTTCCGCCCTATTCAAGGGCAAAAGGTACTCCACCTCTGGCACCTCTCCCTTCACGTTGTAGAGAAGAACATGTTCGAAGAAGAGGACGGGGTTGTCGTCGCGGATGGCCGACTTGAGCAGACCTTTGGCGTTGTAGGGAGTGGAACAGGCAACGATCTTCAGCCCCGGCACTGCTTGAAAGTAGGCCTCCAGCCGCTGCGAGTGCTCGGCCCCCAACTGCCGGCCCACGCCGCCAGGTCCGCGGATGACAATCGGGACCTTGAAGTTGCCGCCGGACATGTAGCGCAGCATGCCGGCATTGTTGGCAATCTGGTTAAAAGCCAGCAGCAGAAAACCCATGTTCATCCCTTCCACCACGGGGCGCAAGCCGGTTATCGCTGCCCCAATGGCAAGGCCGGTGAAGCTGTTTTCGCAAATGGGGGTGTCCAGGAGGCGCATCTCCCCGTACTTGCGGTAGAGGTCTTTGGTCACTTTGTAGGAGCCGCCGTAGTGGCCTACATCTTCTCCCAAAACAAACACGTTGGGATCCCGGGCCATTTCTTCGTCAAGGGCGGCACGCAAGGCGCTGTAGAGGAAAGTCTCCGGCATAGGGGGCAACTGCTGCTCACTAGTCTCTACATTAAACCACCCCTTTGCCGCTGGGAGAGAACTCCGTCTATGCACCCAAACGGCAGCAACCCTTTTGCAAGCGCCCTTTGCGACTAGCTGGGGGCAAAGTAGCCTTGCCTTCCTTGCCCTGCTGGGCTTTGCGGAGGGATCCTTGGAAATTTACTTCATAAGCCAGTCCTCCAAAATCTGCTGGTAAAGTTCGGGATCCAGGCGGGGTGCGTCGTAAAGCCCTGCTTCGAGCCTTTGTCTTTGAGCCTCAAAGAGAATCACGGCTGCTGCCACCGAGACATTTAGGCTCTGCACCATGCCCAGCATGGGGATGTGGATGAGCGCGTCAGCCAGGGCCAAGGCCTGCTCAGAAACCCCCCACTTCTCCGCTCCCAAGACGATGGCGGTGGGCTTGGTGTAGTCCACCTGCCGGTAGCTGCGGGCCCCCTCCTTCAGGGCAGTGGCATAGATTTGGAAGCCTTCTTCCCGGAGGTGCTGGAAGGCCTCTTCCGTGGTGGGGTGAACCTTGAGGTAGACCCACTTGTGGCTGCCGCTGCTGGTCTCGTTGAAAGTGGGTACACCCTCCGTGGGGTTCACGGCGTGAACTCTGAGCACCCCCACAGCATCGCAGGTGCGCAGGATGGCGGAAAGATTGTGGGGTTTGTGGACGTTCTCTAGAAGCACCGTGAGATCCGGCTGCCTCCGCCTTAAAACCTCCTCCAAGCGCCTTCGCCTCTCTGGAGTGCGCTCCTTCATGGGTGCCTCCCGGAGAAACCTTCGCTTTAGCCGCTAAATCGGACTAGCACCTACCCCAGCTCTGCCGCCTGTAAGATGGCTCTTGGTCAGGGTTCCCAGGGATCGGAAAATTGCTGGCCCGCCTTGAAGTTTGCTGCTATCAGCAACCTTTCCGGCAGCCCCTGCGCACCCGCTACGGTCTCTGGTCTACCCGCGAAGGGATCCTAATCCGCCTGACAGACCTGGAGACAGGGCAGCAGGGCTACGGGGAGGTAGCCCCCATTCCTTGGCTGGGCAGTGAGACCCTCGAGGAGGCCCTGGCCTTTTGTCGGCAGTTGCCGGCTGAGCTCTCGGAGGCGCAGATCAAGGAGATCCCGGCAGCGCTGCCTGCTACCCGCTTTGGGCTGGAATGCGCCTGGCTGGCCTGTCGGGATCCTGGCTGGCTAGATAGGGATCTCTCCGGTCTTTCCTTTTGTGGGCTTTTGGGGAAGGATACCCCCTTCGGCTCCTACCCAGTTTACAAGGGCAAGGTGGGAATGGATCCCTTCGCAGCGGAGCGGAAGAAGCTAGAAAGCTGGCTGGAGCGGTTGCCTGCGGGATCCCGGCTGCGGCTAGATGCCAACGGCGGCTTGACTTTAGCAGAGGCGCGGCAGTGGCTGGATCTCTGCGACCGGATCAATCGGGAGTGGCCGGGCAAGATCGAGTTCTTCGAGCAGCCTTTGCCGCCAGAGCAGTACGCTGACTTAATCCAACTTAGCCGCGAGTTTCAAACCCCCATTGCCCTGGATGAGTCGGTGGTCGGCCTGGAGCAGTTGCAAGCTGTCCATCGCTCGGGCTGGCAAGGGATCCTGGTGGTCAAACCCTCTTTGATGGGATCGGGTCTTGCCCTTAGAGACTACCTCAGCCAACACCCGGGCTTGGATCTGGTGTTCTCCTCAGCCCTAGAAACCCCTATCGGCGCTTGGCATGGGCTAGCTTGGGCAGGATCCCTGCAAGCAAAAACCGCCTGCCCCAGGGCCGTGGGGTGGGGGGTGGGGGGGCTTTTACAGGGGGGGGGTCCCCCAGGGGGGT
>NZ_JANSIT010000029.1:0-8373 GCF_047462215.1 Synechococcus sp. O70.1
CCCCCCAGGAGTTCACCCCCAGCTTACTCCCACCGCTCCTCTAGCCGGTCGGACAAAAGCCCCAACCATCGGTTCCCTCACCTCACCCAGACGGTGCGTTCTTGCCCCATCCCTTATCGGCCCAGAGCAGCAGAAGCCAGGTTGCTGCCTATCTTAGCTAAGGGCGCTTCCACCTCTGAGATTCTCGGGCAAGCCGTATGATTTGATTAGGGCAAGGTGGTGGGACTTGAGAATGGCCGAATCAAGACTGCGCAAGCTGCTGCATGATCTTGATGTTGAGCTGCAAAAGGCCTCTGGCTTGGAGGAAAAGCAACGGCAGCAAATTGCCGCCATCTGTCGGGAAGTGGAAGCGCTGCTGGCCGAGATGGGAAGCCAACAAGACCGAGGGCTAAAGGATCGCCTGGAAGAAGCACTGGCCTTGTTTGAAACCTCTCACCCCAACCTCACCCTGATCCTGGAGCAGCTGATCGACACGCTGGCAGGGATGGGTTTGTAGCTCCGAAAGGCAGTGAACAACCGGAGCCAAGGCTGCTTGGATTCGGGTAGAAAAACTGCTGGCCTGGACGCCCGAGCAGAGTGCCGCCAATAGCCGCAAGATCCAAGACCTTCGAGAAAGCCATTCCAAGCTGGCCAAACTGGACCCGCCCCGACTAGGCCCACCTGGTCAAGCAGGCTGAAGGAGAAACTCAGAGGCAGCTCTAATCTTCATCCACTTCTCCCCACTCCAACAAGTAGGCATAAGGAGCCACCAGCTTGGGAGAGTAAAAAGCAACGGCCTGCAGTAGGCGCCAGTCTTCCAGGCAGTCGAAGAGGTTAGGGTACTCGTTGCGCTCCAGTCGCTCCGCCATAGCTGCCACATCAGCTGCAGTGAATTGGCGGGGATCCACACCCTTAGAAGGAGCTTTCACCTTGGGTTGGGCAGGCATAGGCAGCTAGAAACGCTACCAGCCAACCTTAGCCTCTCCTGGTTTCCCACTCCTCGGCTTGCCTAGCGGAGGATCTCAGCGTCCAAAACAGGCTCTGTCTGGGTGACGCGGTAATAGCCGGCCTGAGTACGAACTGAGGCTTGATAGGGGCTAGGCAAATCCAAAGAGCGCAAGGGTGGGATGTTGGTGCGCTGGTTTAGCAAAGCGGTGAAGAAGGCAGTGGCTCGCTTGGCCTGGGAGCGCACCACCTCTTCAGGGAAAGCCACTGGATCCACCTCCCTGCCCTTATCCAACAGAATCTCATCCAAGGTATTCCCCACCGGGTAAGAAGGATAGGCAATTTGGCCAAAGACACCCCTTGCCGGGATCCCGGCGGCTAAACACCCTAGAACCATCGCCAAGGCTAGACGCATGTTCCGTAATTCCCTTTACGCTACAGCTTGTTCCTCAACACGGGAAGATCTGGGCGCTGCCCATCAACCTTTACTCCCGGGGAGCTTACCGCTTGACTGGCAGCTAAGGCGGATTCTACCCAAACTGCTTCGATTGGCAACCGCATACGGATTCCAACATGACAAGGGATCCCAATGCTGACTAGGATCGGGATGCCCTCTTTAGGAAGCGTTGCCTGTGAGTGTTCGCGTTCGCCTTGCCCCCAGCCCAACTGGCAACTTGCACATTGGCACAGCCCGGACAGCAGTGTTCAACTGGCTCTATGCCCGCCGCCATGGTGGCCAGTTCATCCTGCGCATCGAAGACACTGACCGCGAGCGCTCTTCCCCCCGCTACACCCGTAATATCCTCGCGGGGCTAGCCTGGCTGGGGCTGGACTGGGACGAAGGGCCCATTTACCAGTCCAACCGCATGGCGCGCTACCGGGAAGTGGTGCAGCAGCTTCTAGATCGGGGGCTGGCCTACCGCTGCTATGTCACTGAGGAGGAGCTGGAAGCCATGCGGGCTGCCCAAAAGGCCGCTGGCAAAGCCCCCCGCTACGACAACCGCCACCGTTTTCTCACCGAGGCGCAGCGACGGGCCTACGAAGCTGAGGGGCGGCAGCCGGTGATCCGGTTTAAGATTGAGGAGCCGATGGAGGTCTCGTGGGTGGATCTCATCCGCGGCCCCATTACCTGGAACACCCAGGACTTAGGTGGGGACATGGTCATCGCGCGGGCGGATGGCTACCCTCTCTACAACTTGGCAGTGGTGGTAGACGATATTGACATGGGAATCACCCACGTCATCCGTGGCGAAGACCACATTGGCAACACGCCCAAGCAGATCTTGCTCTACCGAGCGCTGGGGTATGAACCGCCGCAGTTTGCCCATTCCCCCCTGATCCTAAACCAAGAGGGGAAGAAGCTCTCCAAGCGGGATGGAGCCACTTCGGTAACCGAGTTTCAGCAAATGGGCTTTCTGCCCGAGGCCCTCAAAAACTACCTGGCTTTGCTGAGTTGGTCTCCCCCAGATGGGGAAGAAATTTTCTCGTTGGAAAAAGCAGCTACCCTGTTTGACTTTGACCGAGTCAACCGGGCTGCTGCCCGCTTTGACTGGGACAAGCTGAACTGGCTCAACAGCCAGTACATCAAGCGGCTTTCGCCAGCGGAGTTGGTGGAGCGACTGACTCCCTTTTGGCAGGCGGCGGGGTTTGACCTGGGATCGGTGCCCGATTCCAGTTGGCTAGAGGATGTGGCTCGCCTAGTGGCTGACGGCATCGACCGCCTGGCGGAGGCCCCTCCCCTAAGTCGCTTTTTATTCGTAGAGCCCCTTAGCTACAGCTTGCCTGCGCTGGAACAGTTGCGCTTGCCGGGAGTGGCAGAGGCAATGGCAGCCATGGCATCTGCGTTGGCTGCTGCCGAGCTGCCTCAGCCAGTTACTGCTGAGAGCCTGCAGCCACTGGTGGACCAGGTGGCCCAAAGCCAGGGGATGAAAAAGGGCTTGCTCATGAAAAGTTTGCGGGCGGCCTTGACCGGCGAGCTGCAGGGGCCAGATTTACTGACCTCTTTTGCCCTGTTGCACCGGCGAGGCTGGGCCTTGGGGCGGCTGCAGGCAGTGCAGAAGGTGGTGGGCTGACTAGGACGCTGACTGCTCTGCCTTTGCAGGCTTTTGTCAGGGTGGCAATTGTTGCTCTTCTTTGCCACCGGCCAAGCTGTGGATCTGGGCCTGGTACTCAGCTTCCGTCAGCAGTTGCTGCGGCTGCCGATCCAGGAACAACCGGCCCAAGAGGTGATCGTACTCGTGCTGGAAAATTCGTGCTGGGAAGTCCTGCCAAGTCACTCTCTGCCGGACACCTTCTGGGGTGTAGTACTCCACCTCCACCTCGCGGGCACGGGCCACTAGGCCACGGCAGTTGGGCACGCTCAAGCAGCCCTCCCACCCTAGCACCTGCTCGTCGCTCAAGGCCAAGGGGCGGGGGTTGAGCATCACCAGCGGCTCCATTTGGGGAGCGTCGGGATAGCGAGGGTTGGGACGGGAGGCCACAATGATGACCTGGAGGGGAGATCCCACCTGCGGGGCCGCCAAGCCCACCCCCTGGGCCTCTTTCAAAGTGGCAAGCATTTCTTCAATGAGGTTTTGCAAAGCCGGCGTTCCAAACTCAGTGACCGGCTCAGCTACTTGAGTCAGGATGGGATCCCCCAGTTGGCGCAGGCGCAAGGTCATGTTCCCTCCGCAGGCTCTCCAGCATTGGCTAGCGATCTTTGCGGCTGGCTGCTGTCTCCAGAGCGAGCTTGGAGCGCTTTAGCCCCTCTGGGACAGGAATGGGGTAGTGGCCGGTAAAGCAGGCAGAGCAAAAAGAATTGGGATCCTGGCCTGTGGCCGCCAGCATGCCTTCCCAGCTCAGGTAGGCCAAAGAGTCCACCCCGATTTTCTCAGCAATTTCTGCCACCGAATACCTGGCGGCAATCAACTGGTCTTGGCTGTCCGTGTCGATGCCGTAGAAGCAGGGATGGGTAACCGGCGGACTGGAGATGCGCATGTGAACTTCGGTGGCCCCCGCCTGGCGCAGGGCCTTGACGATTTTCTGGCTGGTGGTGCCGCGCACAATCGAGTCGTCCACAATAACAATTCGCTTCCCCCGCAGCACATCTTCCAGGGGGTTGAGCTTCATGCGAATGCCCCGCTCCCGCATCGACTGGGTGGGCTGAATGAAGGTGCGGCCTACATAGCGGTTTTTAATCAGCCCCTCGGTGTAGGGGATCCCTGTCTGGCGGGCATAGCCAATGGCTGCCGGGGTGCCGGAATCGGGCACCGCGATCACCCAGTCGGCCTCTGCCGGAGCTTCCCTGGCCAGTTGTTCTCCCAGCCGCACCCGGTAGGAGTAGAGGCTTTCCCCATGCATGCAACTATCGGGGCGGGCAAAGTAGATCATCTCGAAGATGCACAGTTTAGGGTTGGCCTCCGCCCAGCGCACCGATTGCAGCCCCTGCCGGTCAATCCACACCAGCTCCCCCGGCTCCACCTGGCGCAGGTAATCGGCTCCGATGATATCCAGAGCACAGGTCTCGGAGGCTAAGACATAGTGCAGCCGTGGGGCTTCGGGGCAATTGGGGCTACCCAGCATCTGCGGCTGCAGCAGCTCCTGCCTGGTGGGGTTGCTACTCAAAAGTCCTAACACCAGCGGGCGCACGCCGTAGGGATCCCGCGCTCCAATCAGCCCTTCGGGGGTGCCGATGACCAGGCTAAAAGCCCCACGGCAGCGGCGCAGAGCCTGACAGGTGGCTTCTACCCACCCTTGGCCCTGATTGACTGCCTGAGCAATGGCGTGGGCAATGCACTCCGAGTCGGTGCTGCCGGTGAGGTGGCGGTCGGCAGCTTCCAGTTCTTTGCGCAGCTCCTCGGCATTGACCAAGTTGCCGTTGTGGGCCAAAGCCAGCGGCCCCAGGCGGCTTTCCACGATTACCGGCTGAGCGTTGGCCGCGCGGCTAGAGCCAGTGGTGGAGTAGCGGGTGTGGCCCACTGCCAAGTCGCCGCTGAGCTGGGCCAGGTTTACCTCGTCGAAAACTTGGGAAACTAGGCCCATCGCCTTGTGTACTCGGCAAAAAGCTCCTTCAAAAGTGGCGATCCCCGCCGATTCTTGGCCACGGTGCTGCAGGGCAAACAGCCCAAAGTAGGCTAGTCTAGCTACCTCCTCCCCAGGGGCCAAAATGCCAAATACTCCACAGGCCTCCTTGGGCTCCTCCTGGCTGTTCCAAAAGCCGGCAGGCCAGTTCCGCTCCTCCCCCCCCGCTGGAGATGGTCTTGCCCCCGCTTTTGCTGCCATGGATCCTCATCTTGCCGGTTGTACCTACCAGTCTAGCCTGAGCCCAGCCCCTTCCCCCTCGCCTGCGCCGGGATGAGCAGGTCACTGCCAAGTTGCTATAGGTCTTTCAGAGCGGAAGAGGGGCTATCGACTTCAATGGGGCCTAGCCCTCTCCTTTGAGCCAGGGTTTGCAGCTCTTGAACCAACCGTTGATCCTGGGAGGCGGTTCGAGCTCCCGACTCAGCAGCCCATGCCTTCAAGTCTTGAATTTGGTCGCGGGCAATAGCGGCTAGAGGGACGGTTTGGCGAATGGCCTTGAGGATATCCTCTTGGGTAAACTCGCGGGGTGGATCTTGGTTAAAGGCCATGTGCATGGCGTCATAGATAGCCTGTTCAATTTCTGCCCCGCTAAAGTCTTCCGTTGCCACGGCCAGCTCGGTGTAGGAGAAATCGCGCACGCGGTTGGGCCGCAGTCGCTGGATGTGGACTTGAAAGATCTCCTCCCGCTCTCGTTGGTTTGGCAAATTGACAAAGAAAATCTCGTCAAACCGACCTTTGCGCAGCAACTCAGCCGGCAAGATGCGGACGTTGTTGGCAGTGGCCACAATGAAAACGGGTTTGGTCTTTTCCTGCATCCAGGTAATGAGGCTGCCAAAGACCCGTTTGCTGGTGCCTGAATCCCCGGAAAACTCACTGTTGATGCCGCCAAAGGCTTTATCCAATTCGTCAATCCACAAGACACAGGGGGCCATCGCCTCGGCAATTTGGATCATCTGGCGCACGCGGCTTTCGCTTTCGCCAACGATCCCACCGAACAGCCGCCCCACATCCAACCTAAGCAGAGGCATGCGCCACTCGCGAGCTATGGTTTTGGCGCAGAGGGATTTGCCAGTACCCTGAATGCCAACCAGCAAAATCCCTTTGGGGCTTGGTAGGCCATAGGCATGGGCCTGGACACTAAAGCTGTTGCGGCGCTCTCTAATCCAAGCTTTGAGGTTTTCCAGGCCGCCGACATTTTGCAAGGTTTCCGAAGGGCTGTAAAATTCCAGGATTTCCGTCTGGCGAATGTATTGCTTTTTTCCTCCAGAACCAGATCGATATCGCCCTCGTTGACCTTGCCCTTGGCAGCCAAGGCGCGGGCCAGAATCCGCTCGACACGCTGTCGGGTAAGTCCTTCGCAGGCTCGGATCAGTTGCTCAAGAGCAAGACCGCTCACCTGCAGTAGATTAGGAGGGATAACGCTGGTGATAATTCGTTCAATTTCAGAAGTGCTGGGCAAGGGAAAGTCACAGACCACCATTTCTCCTCTCAGGTCTGAGGGTACAACTGCTTCTGGCCCCATGAGAATAATGGATTTGCGGCTGCTGCGGCTCTGCCTAGCTAAAGTTTTCAGGTAGCGAATGACGGGATAATTATCCGAGCGTTCTGAATTTCTCAGGGTAGGGTTAAAGTCTTTCAAGACACAAATCACTGCTTCATCTTCTCTGATGGTGCCGATGCGGTTCAAGGCAGGCATCAATTGCCCCTTGTTCTGACCGTTATCTGACCAGCCAGAGACAATATCCCAGATTAAGAGCTTGCGTTTGGGCTTCAGAGAGTCGGCTAGGATGGTAATACCTCCTATTGCCATCCACTATTTGTCAGCATTTCGTGGGTGCTTTTGGAGAAGCACGGAATCTGAATTTGCAGGGCGTCGGCGACATCCGCAAAGTCCGAAGTTATGACACTTCTCTGCGATTGCCTGAGACATAAGGAAGGGGCACCGAGCGGTTGACTGATCACCCGATGCCCCCTTGAATGTCCTCATCCGCACGAGAGGTAAGACGCCGAGAAGGTTCCGGTGCCACTGACCTTGAAGAAAGTTCCGTCAGCGGAGAAAGCGATGGTGCCCTTCAAAAGATTAACCTACACTACAAGCCTTAATGACAATGTGACCAATGCGGAAATCAATGCATATTTCATCCGGGCCTATTTCTATTGTCAACCTCCCCCTCCCGTTTTGTGCTGGTGGCTCCACACGGCCCACTGTCGCTGGCACCTCTTTCACCGTATTTCCCTTTGCATCTACAAAGCGTGCAAGCCACTCGCCCGTGGCAGGTCGTGCGATGCGCACCGTGTAGAAGCCAGCAGGAATCCCAGAGCCTTGCGGTACCCGGAAGTAGCCAAAGAACACATCCTGCCCCCTGGCCAACTCGTCCAGCGTCAGCTCTTCCACGCCCTGGAAGACCGTGTGGACTACCAAGTTGTCATCCCTTGAGCCAATGATGACCTGCCTGTACGAATTGTTCTTGATGGTGTTGACTATTATGCGGGCTGCCTCGTAAAAGTTCGCGGTTGCCTGCGCGATTACCTGACCCTCTGCCGGCAAGGGGGTTGGGTCAGGTCCACCTGTGCCCAGCCGCACTGATGCCTTAGCATTGCCCTTTTCCCAGTGGATATCAATCTCAATTCTACTGCCGGTTATTGGGTTTCTTGGGTCTATAAAAACGCCCCCTGTTAGCTTGGGTTTGGGTATCTCTATCTGTGCGGGGTCTCCCGGCCCTACCTCCGCGTCTGTCTCCAGCGCCACCTGTCCTTCCAGGTTCCTGAACTGCGCCTTCCATTGCCTTGTCCCCGGCGTTTGGAAAAACCGCACAGTGTAGAAGCCCGAAGGCATAGGGGAGCCTTGCGGCACCCGCAGGAAGGTGAAGAGCACATCGGCGCCCTTCGCCAATTGCTCAAGCGTCAGGTTCTCCACCCCGGCGATGCCCGCATTCACCACGACGGAGCTGCCATCATCAAGCGGAATGGCGACGAAGTTGTCTGTGTAGATCTTCACGCCCGCTTGACGCGCAGCCACTTGCATTTCAGAAGCAACTACATCGCGGAAGGCCTTGTTGGCTTCTTGCAACTTGGCTCCTAACGGCCCTGCCATGTCTGGCATCGGAGTCGGGGTGGGTGTTACAGTAAGTGTGGGAGTTGGCGTCGGGGTCGGCGTCGGGGTGGGTGTTACAGTAAGTGTGGGAGTTGGCGTCGGGGTCGGCGTTGCTGGAGTCTTGAAGAGGGTATCCAACTGAGTTTGAGTAACATTCACCTCGGGAAGCTTCAGGGTGCCGGACAAAAAGCCGTTAACCTTGGCCGCAGGCGCCTCCGTGCCCAACGTGGCTACGGCAAACAGCACCGCCGCATCTTTGCAGTCAACCGTGCCGTCGCCCGTGAAGTCAGAGATAG
>NZ_JANSIT010000030.1:0-5553 GCF_047462215.1 Synechococcus sp. O70.1
AGATTTGAATAAGAGACAGTTTCTGCTCTGGTCGCGGCAATTTTTGACGGAGGAGCTGCGCAACTCGGTGGTGCTGGCGGGGGCGCTGGGGGTATTTGCCCTGGCTCAGTCGCTGCGCTCAGAGGCAGGGCTGATGGCGGTAGTGATGGCAGGCCTAGTGGTGCGGCAGAAGGCAGCCATTGCCGAGCGGAGCGTGCGCCAGTTTCACGGCCAGTTGGTGGTAATGGCCATCTCGGTGCTGTTTATCTTGCTCACCTCCACGCTGTCCCTAAAGGCGGTATTGGCTTTGGGGTGGGGAGCCTTGGCCACGGTGCTCTGCCTGATGCTGGTTGTCCGCCCCTTAAGCGTGTGGCTGTGTACCTGGGGCAGCGATCTCAACTGGCGGCAGAAGTTGTTTGTGGCCTGGCTGGCTCCCCGCGGCATTGTGGCGGCTTCGGTGGCTTCTTTGTTTGCCATTTTGTTGACGGAGCGGGGCATCACTGGGGGAGATGCCCTCAAGGCGCTAGTGTTTTTAACCATCTCGGCCACGGTGACAGTGCAGGGGCTAACTGCCGCCTGGGTGGCTCGTTGGCTGGGCCTAGACCAAGGCAGTTCCACCGTGATCCTTGGGGATCACCCGCTGGTTGAACCCTTGGCCGAGTTGCTGCGCTCCCTCAACCAAGTCGTGGAGGTGCTGCCCTTGCCTTCGGCAGCCTGTTGGCGCCATCCCGCTGGCCAAACCGAGCCCAACGGCCACAAGGTTGGCTCTGCCCTGGGGGATGAAGTTGGCCGGCTGCTGCCGGGATCGCTGCAGGAAGTGGTGCTGAGCGAGTCGGCCCTGTTGAAGGCCGATATCGACCATGCGGAGACGCTGCTGATCCTGACGCGGGATCCCCAGATGAACTGGGCCATTGCCGAGCTGATGGTGAAACTCTCGGTTTCCGCTGCCATCTGGACGGTGTTGCTGCCCGAGATGCCCATCTTAGAAGGGATCCGCACCCTGCCGATCTCTTTTGCCCAACTGCAACGCTGGGCCGGCTACCTAGAGGCCAAGCGCGCGGAGCTGCGCTCGATTACCCTGCCCACTTTAGCGGATTTGGGCCTGAAGCCCTCCCCCTCTGCCGTGGCCTCGGCCCAGGAGTCGAGCTCGGCAGCGCGCTTAGCTCTGCTCAACCCCCTTTCGGCCCAAATAGGGTTGGAGGATCCCACCCTGGAGCGGCTGCGGGATCAGTTTGCCTACCGGATCAAAGCCGATCTCTGCCTGCCTTTGCTGCTGGTGCGCCCGCAGCGGGCAGGGGGCTGGTGGCAAAAGGGAGCTCGGCCATCCCCGGTAGGGCGGCTATTTTACCTGCCCAAGCCGGACATGTGGCGGCGCGGGGATTGCATCTACTACCTAGAGCGCCTGGCCAGCCCTGTAGAGGCCGCGGCTCCCTCTGCAAGAGATCCGGATTTGCCCCCAGCCGAGTTCCTGCCCCAGTATGTTGGGGGCGTCAAGCTCCACTTCGATCTCTAGGAACCTCGGGGCAGCCAGCAGCCACTGGGGATGAGGGGGCACCCCTGCACCTGCTCGGGCCGGCCCAGGTAAACCCAGGCCGAGGTGCCACTTTCCAGTTGCACCCACTGCCGCTGGTACAGCCGCGGGTGGTCTTCTAGCTCGTCCAAGCGGGGCAACAAGCTCAGGGGAATGCGATAGCACTCGCCGTAGAGCCGATTTCGGCCAGGGATCGCCATGGGGTAAGGGCCGAGATCGTAGAGGTCGATGTGGTTGAGGCTGTCTGTTCCCAAAAACTCCGCCCCTTGCAGCAGGCTGTGGTACTGGCCGCCCCGCCGCAGGGAGCCGTAGACAAAAACCACCGTCGTCTGTTCCATCTGGCTCTAGGAGGTGGGGAATTGGGGGGACTGGGCCCATTTTTGGCCAAGGCGCGGCTCTGAGCCGGCCAGCAGGCGCTCGATGTTGCGCCGATGGGCGCCGATTACATAGATCCCGCCCGCCAGGGCAAACACCCTATAGGGCAGGGGCTGAGCCGTTGCCCACATCAGCAGCGGAGCCGCCACCGCTGCCAGCAGGGAGCTGAAGGAGACGATGCGGGTGAGGGCAATCCCCAGCAGCCAGACGCCAAAGGTAGCCAGGGCCACTGGCCAAGCCATGGCCAACAGGATCCCTAGGCTAGTGGCCACCGACTTGCCGCCCTTGAAGCCCAGCCAGCAGGAGCGGCTGTGGCCAACCACTGCCCCCAGGGCAGCCACGGCCACCCACCACGGCGACCCCAGAGCCAGTCCCAGCGCCACCGCTGCGGCCCCCTTGGCGGCATCCACCAGCAGCACCAGCAGCGCCGGCCCTTTGCCCAGCGTCCGCAACACGTTGGTTGCCCCCGTCGAGCCGGAGCCCGCTTGGCGGAGGTCGATCCCGCCCCACCAGCGGCCCACCCAGTAGCCGGTGGGGATGGATCCCAGCAAGTAGCCTCCAAGGGCCGCAGGGAAAGCCAAAAGCCAGGCAGGCATAGGCAGGTCTTGAACGCTCTTTTTCACTTTGCCACAGGGCTTTCTTCTAGTCCCCCTTCGCGACAGCCCTGCGGCTTAGGCTAGCCAGGTTGACCTCCCAAGCAAGGCGCGGCTGCACAAAGTGCAAAAGCTGGCGGCGAATTTGCTCCAACCGCCAAATGGCCTGGCGGGATCCCTGCGCCCAGAAATGCTGCTGCAAGTAGTCAATCAGCCACAGCTGCGCCGGCAAATCGAGAGCAGCTACTGCCCTAGCTAGCTCCAGCGCCTCTCGCAGCGAGGGGGGCCAGCGCCTTAGATCCTGTAGCAGCGACGGCGGAAGGCTCTGCAGATGCTGATGGGCGGCCAGCGCCCGTCCAGGGCTGCCTTGGGCCAGGGCAATGAGCTCTGAGCGAGGGATCCCGGGCAGCTCCGGGCAGCCCAAAGCAGCCAACACTTGCTCCATCTCGGCCGAGCTGAGGCGGCGGAAAGGCACCGTCTGGCAGCGGGACAACAGCGTCGGCAGCAGGGAGGCCGCCTGGGGTGCGATGAGAACGATGTGGGCCGGCCCAGGCTCCTCCAGGGTTTTCAGCAGGGCATTGGCTGCACTTTCGGCTAGGGTTTCCGCTCCCTCCAGCACCACCAGCGAACGGCGGGCGCGCATTGGCCTACGGGCACAGAAGCGCGACACTTCCTGCACCTGTTCCAGGCGAATTTGCGGCGGGGAGCGCCGCTGCAGAGCTTGCGCCTCGGGGGCATCTGCTGGGATTAGGCGACCCTGATGGAGATAGGTGGGGCTGACCCAGTGGAGATCGGGGTGGGTGCCCGCCAGCAGCCAATGGCAGCCAAGGCACTGGCCGCAGGGGATCCTGGTGTTGGACTCGCACAGGAGAGCTTGAGCAAACCAGCGGGCCATCAGGCGCCGCCCCACCCCTTCTGGCCCTAGGAAGCAGTAGCTTGAGGTCACCCGCCCTTTCTCTAGGGCCGCTGCGAGTAGCTGCACCGCCAGCTCCTGGCCGACAATGTGCTGGGGGGGCAGAACCTTTACCCCCTCAACTGTCTCGGGGGCCGTGGGCTGAAGCATGGCAGAGTACCCTAATCCCGGGCAAAGCTACCAAGGGATCCCTCCGGGGGGCAAAGCCTCATCTCTGCCCCAGTTTCGCTGTTAGCCGGTGGGATCCAGCCGCATTAAAACTTGGCCAAATTCCACCGGCTGGCCGTTGCTCACCAAAATCTCCCTGACCACACCTGCTGTTTCTGCTTCTATCTCGTTCATCACCTTCATGGCCTCGATAATGCACAGGGTTTGGCCTTTGTTTACCCGTTGACCTACTTGGACAAAGTCCGCTTCTCCAGGAGCAGGAGCGCTGTAGAAGGTTCCCACCATGGGTGACACTACCTCCACCCAGTGGCTCGGTGGAGATTTGGGGGCAAGCGCAGGAGGGGGAGTCTCGGCAGGAGCAGAAGGGGGCGAAGCAGTAAGGGAGGGGGAGGGAGCAGCAGGGATTCCTTTGCGCAGAGTAAGGCGGAAATCCTTGCACTCCAGAGTTAACTCGCTAACATCGCTCTCTTGTAGAGCGGCCAGCAGAAGGCGAATTTCCTGCCAATTAATGACATCCAAGGGAAGTCACCTGTCCACAACAGCAACCTGGCAACGGGGAAGAGCCATCACTCGCGGCCTAGGTAGGTGTCCGTGCGAGTATCGACTCGAACCCGCTCTCCCACTTTGATAAACAAAGGCACCTGGATCTCGGCGCCGGTTTCTAGCTTGGCAGGCTTAGTCCCCCCTGTAGCTGTGTCTCCCCTTACGCCCGGGTCCGTCTCCACCACTTCCAGGACGACACTGGTGGGCAGCTCCACGTCGATCACCTGCCCCTTCCAGCGCAAAACAGACACTTCCATATTTTCCTTCAGGTATTTCACGGCAGAGCCCACCTGGGCGGTACTGAGCACAGCCTGCTCGTAGGTCTCCATGTCCATGAACACGAGGTTATCTCCTTCCGCATAGAGATACTGCATGTTCACCTTTTCGATGGTGGCAGCAGGCAGCATTTCGCCGGCGCGGAAGGTTTTCTCGACAACGTTGCCGGTCTGCATGTTTTTGAGCTTGGTGCGCACAAAGGCCGCCCCTTTGCCTGGCTTGACGTGGAGAAACTCGATGACTTTGTAGGGAGCGCCATCAATCTCTACAGAGACGCCGGGGCGCAAGTCGTTGCTTGAGATCATGTCAGCACGGGGTCTGTGGCCTAGCCTTCCCAATCTTACCGCGCCTGGGGGGTACTCCGATTCACCCCGCTGAGATCAATGGGCGGCTGCCGTCCGTACTTAGGCAACACCTCCTGCCAGGGAGGGTGCAGGCCTGCAAGAAAGTCAGCACGGGCAAGCTCTGCCAGCGCCAGCACAGGCACCGGCTCTACCCAATCGGCGGCATCGACCGCTAGCGCCTGCGGCCACTGGCGGAGAAGGGCCTGCCAAGCCACCGCCTCCCAGAGTTGATCGGCCACTTCAGCCACTACCTGGTCTGGGCCTACCCGATACAAACCGCCATACCGCTCCCCCCGCTTGGCATCCATGTGCACCGCCACCGTCAGGGGCTGGAGTGGGGATCCCTGCTCCTGCCACACCTGGCGGGCAATAACAGCCAAGGACGAGTAGCCAAACACGGGAATGCCCAGCTGCTGCCCCACCAGCCGCGCCACGCTCACCCCCAAACGGCTACCGGTAAAACTCCCTGGCCCGACGGCGACAGCGATCCCCGCCACCTGGGACCAGTCTTGGCCAGCCAAGAACTCCTTTAGGCACGGGTGCAGCCGCGCTGCCATCTGGCGATCTAGCCACCAACTTTGGCTACGGCCTTCCCTCTCCTTTCCTTCCAGCGGCAGGAGGGCTAGGCCCAAGACGGGCGTGGTGGTGTGGATCCCTAGAATCCAGCGGGCAAGCGACATGGCTTCTTTCAGGAGAGTTGACAGAACTTAACGGTTGGATTAAGGTTAGGTTGTCCATCTTCGCACTTCCACGAGGAAGTTAGGCTTTATGACCACTGTTCTCCAACGTCGCTCAGCTAGCAACGTGTGGGAGCAGTTCTGCGAGTGGGTG
>NZ_JANSIT010000031.1:0-4875 GCF_047462215.1 Synechococcus sp. O70.1
TGCACGAGCGGAATGCGCACAACTTCCCGCTGGACTTGGCGGCGGTGGAGGTAGCGCCGGCTGTGCGGGGCTAGTGCCTCCCCAGGTTTCCTGACTCTACTTCCCCTGGCCTCAGCGCCAGGGGTTTTTCTTTCAGGACATACTGGGCGTATTGAGCAAAGAGGACTCCCAGGGGAGCAGTGCTGGATATTCCCATGGTCAAGATTCGGCCTCTAAGTCCGGAACGAGTTGCCCAAATGGCGGCGGGAGAGGTGATCGACTCCCTGGAGGCAGCCCTGCGGGAATTGATAGAAAACGCCCTCGATGCCCAGGCCAGCCGCGTTCAGGTAGATCTTTGGCCGAGCCGCTGGCAGGTGCGGGTAGCCGATAACGGCCAAGGGATCCCAGGCTCGGAGTTGGAGCAGGTAGCCCGTCGCCATACCACGAGCAAGTGGGATGGGTGCAGCCTAGGGTTTCGCGGAGAAGCTCTGCACAGCCTAGCCCGCTTGGGATCCCTGACCATCCAGACCCGTCATGCCACCGATGAGCATGGCTGGCTGGCCACCTACGACCAGCAGGGGGAGTTGATCCACAAGCAGCCAGCAGCCACCGCTCTGGGGACAGTCGTGACGGTGGCGGATTTGTTTGCTAGCTGGCCCCTGCGCCGCTGTCCCCCGCCCCAGACGCGCTCACTCCTAACCTTGGTCCAGAACGCTGCGCTAGCCCATCCAGAGGTTAGCTGGCAAGTCTGCCAGGAGGGGCAGCTGCTACTTAGTCTTTGGCCGGGCCAATCTCTGCAGGATCTGCTCCTGCAAATGTTGCCGCAGGTGGAGCCTTCCGATCTGCGCTACCGGCGCATTCAAGAGGGGGATAGCGACTGGGAGTTGGTGGTGGGCTTGCCGGATCGCCTGCATCGCCCTCGCCCCGATTGGATCCGGGTAGCCGTCAATGGCCGCTTTGTGCAGATGTTGGAGTGGCAACGGTTAATCCAGTCAGTCTTTCAACACGCCTTGCCCCGCCACCGCCATCCTCTGGTAGTGGTGCACCTGCGCCTGCCACCGGAACAAGTGGACTGGAACCGCCATCCAGCTAAGAGCGAGCTCTATCTACAAAAGCCGCAGGAGCGACAGGAGCAATTGCGCCAGTACCTGCAGGATCTTCTGCGCGCAGGCTCTGCCCAGTCCAGCCGCCGCTCTCTTCATCTCCTCCGCGCCAGCGAGTCCAAGTCGCTCTACCGGGTTTCAGCTCCCTCCGCCGCCGGCTGCTCCCTGCCTCCCCTAAAGGCGCTGGCCCAACTGCACCGAACCTACATTCTAGCGGAGCACCCCCAGGGGCTGTGGCTAGTGGAGCAACACCTGGCCCACGAGCGAGTGCGCTATGAGGAGATCCAACGGCACTGGCAGCTAGTGGAGCTCGAGACACCAGTCATGTTGCAGGGATTGTCTTCCCAAGCCGTGGAGCAGCTGGAACAGTTGGGGCTAGAGCCGGAACCCTTTGGCCCCGCTACGTATTTGGTGCGCCGCCTGCCGCTAGCTCTCTGCTCGGAAGACCCCGAAGAGGTGCAGGGATCCCTTCTGGAACTCAGCCGCTGCGCGGATCTAGAAGCAGCTCAGGTGGCCCTGGCCTGTCGTGGTGCCTTGCGCAATGGGGTCCCACTTACCCTGGAGCAGATGCAGCAGTTGCTGGATGCCTGGCAGCGCACGGCTAACCCCCACACCTGTCCCCATGGCCGTCCAGTTTATCTAGTTTTGGCCGAAGCCGACTTGGCCCGCTACTTTCGCCGCCGCTGGGGGATCTGCGACCGCCCCCTCTCTGACCCCAAGCTGGGATCCCTGCGGCTGGGAGACAGTTTGGCTGCCCAAGTGCGTCGTTCAGCCGGCTTGCCGGTGTTAGATCCCACGGACGAGGTCAATTCTGCCCCTCTATAATTTCAGGGGTGTCAAGCTGCTGGAACGGTCCTATGGCTTCCTATCTCAGAACCCCAGAAGAAACCTGGCTGCAGCGCCATGCGCGCCCAATCTTGGTCTTCTTGTCCAGCTTGGGAGTTCTGTTAACAGCCTACCTTACCTACACCAAGCTGACGGAGCAGCCTGCTGCCTTCTGTGGGGGGGATGGGGGGTGTAACCTGGTGCTCTCCAGTCGGTGGGCAGAGTTTTTGGGGATCCCAACCGCAGCCATTGGCCTGCTGGGGTTTCTAGCCGTCTTGGCCCTGGCAGGGCTGCCGGAAGAGATCCCAGGAGTGAAGCGGTGGCGATGGCCAGCCCTGTTTGGCTTGGTTTCCGCCATGACTGTCTTTGAGATGTATATGCTTTACCTGATGGTGGCGGTGCTACGGCAATTCTGCCTGTACTGCACGGCAGCGATGGGGTTGGTAGCGGGGCTGTGGCTCGTCACGGTGTTTGGCCACCGCTGGCTGGACTGGGCCAAGCTGGCTTTCAGTTACATTCTCGTGGGCCTATTTACGTTGGTAGTTACCCTTGGGGTGTACGCCAAGCAGGCTCCTCCGCCCAGCCCCCTAGCGGCAGGCTTAGCAGCCCACCTGCGCAAGATTGGCGCCACCATGTACGGGGCCTACTGGTGCCCCCACTGCCAAGAGCAGAAGGCCTTGTTTGGGTCGGCCTTTGCCCAGATACCCTACGTGGAGTGCTCGCCCAACGGGCCCGGCACGCCTCAGGTTGAGGAATGTACGAAGGCAGGGATCACCAGCTATCCCACTTGGATTATCAATGGCCGCAGTTACGTGGGACTCCGCTCGCTGGAAGCTTTGGCCGTAGCTTCTGGGTACTCCTTCGAGGCGGAGGAAGAGCAGGATTGACCGCTCTGAAGACTGATACAACACTAGACAAAAGCGGATCTTTTCCACGACCCCGCTAGAGGGGTCTCCACCGGCATCACTTCCCGTCGAGCTGTCCTTTTCTTGAGGGTTGCGCCCGTTGCCTACACAGAAACCACGCCGGGTTTGGGCTGCTGGAAAAGTTCGGCTAGAGTCAGAATTAGTAGCTGCGTTTACTTCTTGCTAGGATCCCCATGCTTGCTGCGGCTGCCACGGAAGCACACCTAGAACCCGTTGATTTGGATCGCTTGCTCACGCCTGAAATCCAGCGGCCAGCTCGCTACTTGGGCAAGGAATTCGGGGCTGTCCATCGCCCTTGGGACTCGGCACGGGTGCGTTGGGTGCTAAGTTACCCGGAGCTGTACGAGGTGGGGGCTTCCAACCTGGGCCACATCATCCTCTACAACATCCTCAACGCCCAGCCAGACCAGTTGTGCGACCGCACCTACCTGCCAGGCCCGGATCTGGCGGCTCGGATGCGGCAGCTGGGGATCCCGCTGTTTGCCGTAGAATCGCGTCGCCCCCTGCGCGCTTTCCACATTGTCGGCTTCAGCCTGGCCTATGAGCTGGGGGGCACCAACATCTTAGAGATGCTGGATCTGGCCGGGATCCCGCTCAAGTGGTGGGAACGGCAAGCCTTTACCCCACAAGAGTGTCCCCTCATCTTTGCCGGTGGGCCGACTGCCACCTCCAACCCCGAGCCCTTTGCCGACTTTTTCGATTTCTTCGTCTTTGGGGATGGGGAAGAGGTGCTGCCGGAAATTGGTCAGGTGCTGGCCGGATCCCTGCACAAGCCCCGCCGGGAGGTGCTCTTGGAGCTGGCCCAGGTGCCAGGAGTGTATGTGCCGCAGTTTTACGAGGGGATCCCCCCGCGGCCCATCGTGCCTGGGGTGCCGGAGCGCATTCGCCGCCGCGTAGCGCTGCCCCAACTGCAGTACTCCGTTGGTCTAGTGCCGCTGGTGGCCACCGTCCACGACCGCCTGGTGGTGGAAGTGCGACGTGGCTGTACCCGCGGCTGTCGCTTTTGCCAACCCGGCATGCTCACCCGCCCTGCCCGCGATGTCGATCCGGAAGCGGTAGTGGAGGCGGTGGTGCAGGGCTTGCGCAAGACCGGCTACAACGAGTTTTCTCTTTCTTCTCTCAGCTGCTCTGACTACCTTTCCCTGCCAGCGGTGGGAGCAGAGCTACATAACCGTCTCCTTGGCCAGCACATTGCCCTTTCCCTGCCCAGCCAGCGGGTGGATCGCTTTGATGAGAACATTTCCGCCATCATGAAGGGATCCCGCCGCTCGGGGCTGACCTTTGCTCCGGAAGCCGGCACGCAACGGCTGCGGGACATCATCAACAAGGGCCTTAGCGATGCTGACCTCATTCGCGGCATTCGCACTGCAGTCCAGGAGGGCTGGGACAAAATTAAGCTCTACTTCATGATTGGCCTGCCCGGCGAGACTGACGACGATGTGATTGGGATTGCCCGCACGGTCAAGATGCTGCAGCGAGAATGTGCGGCCCTGGGCCGCAAGCGGGTGGAGTTTACCCTCACCCTCTCCAACTTTGTCCCCAAGCCCCACACGCCCTTCCAGTGGCACCGGGTGGACTACGCTGACGTGCGGCGCAAGCAGGATCTGCTGCAAAGGGAACTGCGGCGGCTGCGGGGAGTCAAGGCCCACTTTACCGATATTCGCTTTAGCATCCTGGAGGACTTGATTGGCAAAGGGGATCGCTCCCTGGGCCGCATGATCGAGCAGGCCTGGCGAGCTGGCGCCGGCTTGGATGCCTGGTGGGAAAACATCGACGCCGCCTATGCCGCCTGGGTGAAGGCCTACAGTGGCGAGGCGGTAGATCCCAGCGCCGATCCAGTGGCCCTCTGCGCCTATCTCCCGATGCGCGAATTTGGCCTGGAGGATCCCTTGCCCTGGGATCACATCGATACCGGCATCGACAAGAAATGGCTGCAGAAAGACTACCGCCGCGCCCTAGAAGCGATCACGGTAGAAGACTGCTCCTTCGAGAAGTGCTCCGCCTGCGGCGTCTGCGGCCCCGGCTTTGGCCACAACATTGTC
>NZ_JANSIT010000032.1:0-1157 GCF_047462215.1 Synechococcus sp. O70.1
GCTCAGTTCTATGTGCATCCACTCATAGGCAGGGATACTTTCCCAGGTACCTCAACTCTCGAGCCGTTCAAAACTGTGAAGCATGTGCTGCAATCCACTGCAGTTCAGGCCGCAGCCAGTCTTGGCGGCGGGACAAATGTGATTGTAAGGATCATTTACGACGGAACGGAGGATGTTGATGCTAGTAGCACCGACATCGATAGTCTGACTTTGACAGCTGGATCCGTCACGGTGCTTCCTGACAGCGGCGTTAATTTCACACTCAATCTGAACACTAAGCTTTTAACTCTCAACAAAGGCTACAGGCTTCAAGGGTTCAAGATTGTGAGCGGGGATCCCAGTGGTACAAGAGCCGCCATCGAGCTCGCTGCTGCGGGAACGCCCCTGAAAGACATGCTCATTGATTGTAGAGGTCTTGGCACTGCTGGTACTGCTGGCGTAGGGTCTGGCGACAGATGTATCGAAGTAACTGCTTCTTCTACCACTCCCGCCACCGTCACCCTCGACAATGTGGATGTTTTGATTAAAGGCGACAAAGACTTCACTGCTGGGATCCGCCACGTGGGGACTAACACAATCCTCAGAGTAATCAATGGCAGCTCGGTTGTGGCTACTGGGCCAGCATCGGGGAACCAGGGTGTCGTGGGCATTTTGGAGAATTCAAATGGCGGATCTGTAGAGATTGAAGGCCCGAACACAGAGGTCAACTTGAGCGCGATCTCACCTCCTACAAGTGGTACTCCCAAGCCCAACGTTGCTATCCTCCTAAAAGGTAATTCAGGCCCTGCAAGAAAAGTGATAAACTCCCAGATTAAGGTAAAAGAGGCAACTCGAGGTCAAATTGGCGTTTGCGTTGGTAGTAATATTGACGTAACAGTGCGAGACAACACCTTTACCAATTCTTCTTCGGGAAGCAACAGCATCGCTATCTGTAGACAATATGGAAGTGTGATTCCTCCTACTCCCCTTCCTCCAGTCAACACGTTCATCGACTTCTCCACGCCCCCCCCCAATACCGCGGAGAGAAGGTTTTTAACTTCCTCCGCGGGGCCCCCGGGCGGGGGGGGGGGGGCGGATGGGGGGCGCGGTGAGGCAGGGGGGCGGGCCGGGGACCAGGGCTGTGTGTGTGTGGCGGGGGGGGGGCTGTGGTTGAGAAA
>NZ_JANSIT010000033.1:0-1129 GCF_047462215.1 Synechococcus sp. O70.1
GCTCCTCGTCGGTCAGCGGGGTACCCTCCAGATACTTCTCCAGCAGCGCGTCGTCCGATTCGGCAGCGGCTTCCATAAGCATCTCACGAGCGCGCTCGACCTCGCTCTGTAGCTCGGCAGGCACGGGCGACGGAGCAATATCACGATCTTTGCCCAGATACGCTTTCTGGTGCAGCACATCGACCACGCCTTTGAACTGCGTCTCCGTGCCGATAGGGATCTGCAGCGGCACGATGCGGTTGCCGTAGGCGTTGCGCAAGGTCTGCAGCAAGCCGTTGTAGTCCGCGCCGTCGCGCTCCATCTTGTTCACAAAGATCAGGCGGGGTAACTTACGCGCTTCACACAGCTCCCAAGCGTTCTCAAATCCGACCTCCAGCTCCGCCTGCGCGGGCGCAACCAAGATGACCGAATCGACGACCTGAATTGCGCTGTAAAGCTCGCCGATGAAGTCGGGGAAGCCCGGGGTGTCAATAAGGTTGATTTTGTACCCCTCCCACTCGATAGGAAGCAGGGTTGCGTTGAGGCTGATTTTGCGCCGCTGCTCTTCGGGGTCGAAGTCCGAGGTCGTATTGCCTGCTTCAACGCTGCCAACGCGGTCAATATGTCCAGCAATATACAGGAGATGCTCTGCGAGAGTCGTTTTCCCACTCCCGCCATGTCCTGCCAACGCTACATTGCGTATCTGTTCCAGCGCGTACTGTTTCATGGTCATGACTCCTGACTAATGTGGCGCCGCACAAGTCGCTTATACAAAATAGCCTCTCGCGACTGGGAGAGGCTCGTTGCGCCGTGAAGGGCATATTGCGGACAGCCTGCGCGTTCAGGGCTGTCATGGTGGGCGGTGTTGGATTCGAACCAACGACCTCTTCGGTGTGAACGAAGCGCTCTACCACTGAGCTAACCGCCCACATGCTTGGTGCGCGGGGTGGGACTCGAACCCACACAGGCAAAGCCCACATGGCCCTCAACCATGCGTGTCTACCAATTCCACCACCCGCGCATGGCGAGCTCAATTATACCCCAACCGCAGGGGCGTGTTGTCAAGTGGGGCAGAGGGTGTTCGAAAATAGAGAGTGCGGTGGGGTACACTCAACCCGATGAAACGCCGAAACCCTCCCATCACGCTTAG